>NZ_JALJES010000069.1:0-564 GCF_023242525.1 Pseudomonas sp. MWU12-2319 | reverse complement strand
GGTTCCAACCTGACCCTGTGGAAAGGTTGCAAGGGCGTCAGCGCTGAAGATGCCAGCGGCAACTACATGTACTACGGCGTGCGTGAATTCGGCATGACCGCGATCATGAACGGCGTGACCCTGCACGGCGGCCTGCTGCCTTACGGCGCGACCTTCCTGATGTTCATGGAATACGCCCGTAACGCGGTACGCATGTCGGCGCTGATGAAGAAGCGCGTGATCCATGTCTACACCCACGACTCCATCGGTCTGGGCGAAGACGGTCCGACCCACCAGCCGATCGAGCAACTGGCGAGCCTGCGTTGCACGCCGAACCTCGACACCTGGCGTCCGGCCGACGCGGTGGAATCCGCCGTGGCCTGGAAAAACGCCCTGGAGCGCAAGGACGGCCCTTCGGCGCTGATCTTCTCCCGGCAGAACCTGCAGCACCAGACTCGCGATGCCGTGCAGATCGACAACATCAGCCGTGGTGGTTATGTGTTGAAGGATTGCGCGGGCGAGCCTGAGCTGATCCTGATCGCGACCGGTTCGGAAGTGGGCCTGGCGGTGCAGGCGTTCGACAAG
>NZ_JALJES010000068.1:0-572 GCF_023242525.1 Pseudomonas sp. MWU12-2319 | reverse complement strand
AAGGTCATCATGAAAGCGTCGGGTGCCACCCACCCAGTAGAGTTTTCGATCAGGCGCGCAACGGATCCTGACCAGCGCATGGATGTACAGGGAACTGTAGTGGATACCGGTCGGGGCAAGGTGTTCGGCTGGATTGCCACGCTCAACGAAACGGTTAGCAGCGCAACGTTGAAGCGCTTCCCGCAGTTGGAGGTACAGGCCGACGCCGATCAACCGTTCGTGATCTCGGGTTACGCCAGTGACGAGAGCATTGGGCGTATCTACCGATGTGGCCCGGTTAGAAGCATATTCACACCGGAGCGAAGCAAGGTCTATCTGGTGGAGTTTCAGTTTGTGGATGACCGCTGTGAACAGCATGTCTACGATGTCACCCAGTCAGAGGTGCGTATTCCCGTGGCGAGCGTATCGGGCCTTTGAGTCCGATTTGAGAAACCAAAGGCTACCTCTCAAGGGAAATCATGCAGAGATTTTTTACCTGGGTCATAACCTTCTTCTCTGGTATTCGTTCGATTGTCCTCATCGTGTTCGGGATCGTCTTCCTGGTTTGTGCTGGCATGGGGCTTTACGATGCC
>NZ_JALJES010000067.1:0-607 GCF_023242525.1 Pseudomonas sp. MWU12-2319 | reverse complement strand
TGATCCGAACTGAGCGCCGAGCGTTTCCTCGATGATCCGTTCAACGTCGGGCGCATGTACCGCACCGGCGACCTGGGTCGTTACCTGGCGGACGGCAATATCGAGTATCTGGGCCGTAACGACGACCAGGTGAAGCTCCGTGGTTTCCGGATCGAACTGGGCGAAATCGAAGCGCGCCTGGCTGCTTATCCTGGGGTCAAGGAAAGCGTAGTCCTGGCTCGGGAGGACAACCCGGGCGAAAAACGCCTCGTGGCCTACGTCACGGCGCAGCAGCCTGAAACCGTGTTGGAGATCGAAAGCCTGCGTGGCCATCTGCAAGGCGCACTGCCGGAATACATGGTCCCGGCGGCCTATGTGCAGCTTGATGCTCTACCACTGACGCCCAACGGCAAATTGGACCGCAAGGCCCTGCCGGCCCCGGATGGCACGGCACTGATCAGCCGCGAATATGAAGCGCCGCAAGGCGAAGTGGAAAGCGTACTGGCGCAACTCTGGGCGGAATTGCTCAAGGTCGAGCGCGTAGGGCGGCACGACAACTTCTTCGAACTTGGCGGTCACTCGCTATTGGCCGTGACGTTGATCGAACGCATGCGCCAGGTCGGCCTGA
>NZ_JALJES010000066.1:0-575 GCF_023242525.1 Pseudomonas sp. MWU12-2319 | reverse complement strand
CGACCCGTTCAATGTCGGTCGTATGTACCGCACCGGCGACCTGGGTCGCTATCTGCCGGACGGCACGGTGGAATACCTGGGCCGTAACGACGACCAGGTGAAGATCCGTGGTTTCCGGATCGAACTGGGCGAAATCGAAGCGCGCCTGGCTGCTTACCCTGGCGTTAAGGAAAGCGTAGTCCTGGCTCGGGAGGACAACCCGGGCGAAAAACGCCTCGTGGCCTACGTCACCGCGCAGCAGCCTGAAACCGTGTTGGAGATCGAAAGCCTGCGCACTCATCTGCAAGGCGCATTGCCGGAGTACATGGTCCCAGCCGCCTACGTGCAGCTCGATGCACTGCCACTGACGCCTAACGGCAAGCTGAATCGCAAGGCGTTGCCGGCGCCAGATGGTGGCGCATTGATCAGCCGTGAATACGAGGCTCCACAAGGGGAAGCCGAAACCGTACTGGCGCAACTCTGGGCGGAACTGCTCAAGGTCGAGCGCGTAGGGCGGCACGACAACTTCTTCGAACTTGGCGGTCACTCGCTATTGGCCGTGACGTTGATCGAACGCATGCGCCAGGTCGGCCTGG
>NZ_JALJES010000065.1:0-575 GCF_023242525.1 Pseudomonas sp. MWU12-2319 | reverse complement strand
TCGGGGTCGTTGGCTTCCTCGTCAGTCACGACGTGCTCGATTTTCTCGCTCCCCCAGTAGAGGAAAATGCGGTCGCCTTCTTCGATATTGGGATAGGCCGGCATCCCGGCAACGGGGGATTTGATTTCGATCGGAACGAAGGGGGTATCGGCATCGACGCCCTCCAGGAGGATATCCTCGGGAATCACCATATGCAGTTCGGAATGGCCGGGAGTACCGGGGTCCATGTCGCGTCCGCCGGGGCGTGTCAGCTTGATGTAGATGTTGGTGCGGGGCGAAGGATCGGGATCGGTGCCGGGCAGCGTGACCGTATAGTCCAGGATGAAATAACCGGTGGTCAGGCGATCAGATTCAATGAACAGCGGTACGGACTTGCCGATTTGGCTGTTATCACCGATGAAACCCGAGGTCATCACTTGGTTATTGAGCCTGACATTGACGCTGTCGCCGATATCCATGTCGTCCCCCCACGGTGGGACCTCTACCAACAGGCCCTCGGGGAAGGTGGTGACGGCCCCGATATTGATGCCCCAGCTGTCAGCAGGCATGGGTGGGTTAGGGCGCTGTTTAGAGGA
>NZ_JALJES010000064.1:0-690 GCF_023242525.1 Pseudomonas sp. MWU12-2319 | reverse complement strand
ATCTACATGCGCTATATCCGCCCGGGCCGCATCGGTGAAATCTCCATTGTCGGCGTGCTCCTGTTGCTCGGCTCGATCTGGCTGGGCGGGCAGATTGCCGCCGACCCTGTGTGGGCCAAGGCCTTCAGCTTCACTGGCGTACAGATCACCTGGATGCTGGTCGGTTACGGTTTTGTGGCAGCAGTGTTGCCGGTCTGGCTGATCCTGGCGCCGCGCGACTACCTGTCGACCTTTCTCAAGATCGGCACCATCATCGCCCTGGCGATCGGCATCCTGATCACCATGCCCGTGCTGAAAATGCCGGCGCTGACCCAGTTCGTCGACGGCACAGGTCCGGTCTGGAAAGGCGGCCTGTTCCCGTTCCTGTTCATCACCATCGCCTGTGGTGCCGTCTCGGGCTTCCACGCGCTGATTGCCTCGGGGACCACGCCCAAGCTGCTGGACAAGGAAACCAACGCCCGCTACATCGGTTACGGCGGCATGCTGATGGAGTCCTTTGTGGCCATCATGGCGATGGTCGCCGCTTCGGTGATCGAGCCAGGCGTGTACTTCGCCATGAACAGCCCGGCGGCGGCGGTCGGCAGTGATGTGGTGACGGTGGCACAGACCGTCACCAGCTGGGGCTTTGCGATCACCCCTGACGCCCTGCTGGCCGTGGCCAAGGACATCGGTGAAACCACCGTGCTGTCA
>NZ_JALJES010000063.1:0-717 GCF_023242525.1 Pseudomonas sp. MWU12-2319 | reverse complement strand
GGCCAGGGTCGGCGCACCGCCGGCACGGGCCAGCACGGTGGTTTCGCCGATGTCCTTGGCCACGGCCAGCAGGGCGTCGGGAGTAATCGCGAAGCCCCAACTGCTGACGGTCTGCGCGACGCTCACGGCATCCGCACCCACCACGGCCGCCGGGCTGTTCATGGCGAAGTAGACGCCCGGATCGATGACCGAGGCGGCGACCATCGCCATGATTGCGACGAAGGACTCCATCAGCATGCCGCCGTAACCGATGTAGCGGGCATGGCCTTCGCTGGCCAGCAGCTTGGGCGTGGTCCCGGAGGCGATCAGCGCGTGGAAACCGGACACCGCACCGCAGGCGATGGTGATGAACAGGAACGGGAACAGGCCGCCTTTCCAGACCGGGCCGGTGCCGTCGACAAACTGGGTCAGCGCCGGCATTTTCAGCACGGGCATGGTGATCAGGATACCGATGGCCAAGGCCATGATGGTACCGATCTTGAGGAAGGTCGACAGGTAGTCGCGGGGTGCCAGGATCAGCCACACCGGCAGTACCGCGGCGACAAAGCCGTAGCCGATCAGCATCCAGGTGATCTGGATCCCGGTAAAGGTGAAGGCTTTGGCCCAGACCGGGTCGGCGGCGATCTGCCCGCCGAGCCAGATCGAGCCGAGCAGCAGGAGCACGCCGACAACCGAGATTTCACCGATGCGGCCCGGGCGGATGTAACGCATGTAGAC
>NZ_JALJES010000062.1:0-708 GCF_023242525.1 Pseudomonas sp. MWU12-2319 | reverse complement strand
AATTAAGGGAGGACCTGGCCCATACGGGCGAGGCCCGTATGGGGGAAACAGTGAAGCAACAGCAGAGCTTCCATCGACAGCAGTCGATCGGTCGCGCTACTGGAAGCGTTGCGACCTAGGGAGTGGATCAATGCGCAATGGCGCATCGTAGCTTCCCGGATCCAAGCTACATGGGCATGGTGCTGACAACGTCAGCGGTACGCACCGACACAATGACCAACGCTGCAGTGGGCTGTCAAAACCCCAACTGCTACAAGCTTTTTCAGGCCGATGGCGTAGCGACTAGAGCAGGGACCAGGACTACAAATTTGGTTCCGCTGGGCGTGTAGGAACGTTGCTGTTCGAGTGGTCAGCCTTTGCTGGACGGTGCTTATATGCGCAGGGGGGAACGGTGTCCTGTCTTTCATGAGGCTCGTTCAGCCACATCACGACTGCTTCCTCCACCGCGAAGGCCGTCCGTGCCCCAGTTCCACATTGAGTGCAGTCAGCGACTCGTGTTGATGGGGGTTGTGGTTCAGCTGAGTCGTACACTACCTTGGGTTTCTTGTCTCGGTCCGAGCAGGTGTCAGGCAATTGCCTGTGGGGCTTTGAAAGTCAATTGAACGGGAAGTCTCGCTTCCCGTTCATCAAGCGTTTGAACGCGGTCAGCCGTTGACGCTGACTACCTGTCCATCCAGTACTGAGTCCATCCTCAGCTGTGCCAACTCA
>NZ_JALJES010000061.1:0-759 GCF_023242525.1 Pseudomonas sp. MWU12-2319 | reverse complement strand
GTGAGCGTCTGACCATCACAGCCCGGCGCGCCACGATTGCGGCGTACATCCTGGTACGCCATCCACACCAGCGACTTCGGTATCTCGAATGCTTTTCGCTGCACTAAAACGTCATCCTCGTTTGAGTTGTGTCCCGCACAACGAAAGTGATCCCCACCCCTTCGCTCCAGCCCCATTACAGGTCTTTCATCACTACTACGGGTGAGTCCGTCCCTATCCCCACGATACGTGCAGAGAATAGGTTCTCACGTTCCCCAAAATGGCCTGGCTCAGGTTCTTGCTGCCTTAACAACGGGTGCCGTGCAGTCGGTAGACAGGTGTCCTCTGCACTTCTCGGGGCCCGGCTATACAAGCCCGTTTTGACACCAGTGGAGATTTCGTCGCTTCATCAGTCAGTTCACTTTCGCTCAACTACCTGAGCCTTACGTGACAGTAGTTTCTCTGCCTTTTCCCGAATTGCTCACCACCAACATGCTGAACATGTTCGCAGCATCGGGTCGTTTGATCAGTGCGCCTGCACGCCCTGACCGGAGGGCCTACCTCCATCCATCTTGGAACATGGAGTGTCATGCCGCCGTTTTCATGTCGTCGCCATGACGCCTCCTTCGTGACACACAAAGCCAATTTTTGCGTCCAATCACAAACGGCTTGATCGCGCGCTCAGCGACGTTGTTGTCGATAGGCAAAAAACCGGCCTCCACGTAACGCAGCAGCCAACTCCAGTTGCTCGCCATGTAACTGATCGCTTTACCCAGAGGA
>NZ_JALJES010000060.1:0-776 GCF_023242525.1 Pseudomonas sp. MWU12-2319 | reverse complement strand
GCCAACGCCATTCGTGCCCTCAGCATGGATGCCGTGCAAAAAGCCAACAGCGGCCATCCCGGTGCCCCCATGGGTATGGCGGATATTGCCGAAGTACTGTGGCGTGATTACCTGAAGCACAACCCGAGCAACCCGTCGTTCGCCGACCGTGACCGCTTCGTGCTGTCCAACGGCCATGGCTCGATGCTGATCTACTCGTTGCTGCACCTGACCGGCTACGACCTGTCGATCGACGACCTGAAGAATTTCCGCCAACTGCACAGCCGCACCCCGGGTCACCCGGAATACGGCTACACCCCGGGCGTGGAAACCACCACCGGTCCGCTCGGCCAAGGCCTGGCCAACGCCGTGGGCTTCGCCCTGGCGGAAAAAGTCCTGGCGGCGCAGTTCAACCGTCCCGGCCACAACATCGTCGACCACCACACCTATGTGTTCCTCGGTGATGGCTGCATGATGGAAGGCATTTCCCACGAAGTCGCTTCCCTGGCCGGTACCCTGGACCTGGGCAAGCTGATCGCCTTCTATGACGACAACGGCATCTCCATCGACGGCGAAGTCGAAGGCTGGTTCACCGACGACACCCCGAAGCGTTTCGAAGCCTACAACTGGCAGGTGATCCGCAATGTCGACGGCCACGATCCGGAAGAGATCAAGACCGCCATCGAGACCGCGCGCAAAAGCGACCGTCCGACCCTGATCTGCTGCAAGACCACCATCGGCTTCGGTTCGCCGAACAAGCAAGGCAAGGAAGACTGCCACGGCGCCCCACTGGGTGA
>NZ_JALJES010000006.1:0-373664 GCF_023242525.1 Pseudomonas sp. MWU12-2319 | reverse complement strand
AGAAATTACCTATCGAGGTGTCCGGAATTAGTTGACCACTACACACTGGTCGGTCAAGTCCGATCAGTCTCTGTCGGCACTGACTTCCATCCACCCCGCTACGGCGGGGTTTTTTACGTCTGGAGTTTGCTTACCCATGAAAATCACCCCGATCGTGGCTCATCTGCGTGGGTATTGCCCGAGCTTTCAGAACCGCGTGGCCGGCGGTATCGACTTCGAGGCGGTCGCCAATAGCGCACAACTGAACAGACCTTCGGCTTATGTCATCGCCATCGGCGACAGAGCTGGCGATAACGACCTGCAGAACGGCGTGCGGCAAAACATCCGCGATAACTTCGACGTGATTTTGGTGCTCGACGCCAAGGACGAGCGCGGCCAGGAAGCGGTCGACCTGTTGCACGAGCTGCGCGCCGAGCTCTGGCGGGCCTTGATCGGCTGGCGTCCCGGCCCGGACTACGACCCCATTGAATACGAAGCGGGCGAGCTGGTGCTGATCAACCGCGCTCGATCGATCTATCGCTACAGCTTTTCCGCCGAATTCCAACTGGGGCGCAACCGAGCCACCGATCCGCCCGAAACCTGGGTGGAGCTTGAACTGGACGGTCTACCGTCGTTGGAAGGGATCGATATCGCCTACGACTTTATCGACCCACTGGTTGACCCGAATCTGGCGGCTACCGGCCCGGACGGCCGGATTGAAATCCAAACCCGAGAGGACTGGCCGACGTGAACACCCTTTACCTGAAACCCGCGGCCCAGCGTGCCGTACCTGATCCTGCACAGGACGGGACGTTGCTCCCCGAGGCCGGCGCCTGGGTCCCTCATGACCCTTACTGGCAAAGGCGGTTGCGCGAGTGGGATGTTGTCCCTGGCGAACCACCGAACGAATCCGCCGAACCATCCGAGCCCATCGAGCCGCCGATGCTCGAGCCGGAGCCGGTCCGGTCTCAATCCATAGGAGGAAAGCGCAATGGCCGTAAGCTTTAACAACATCCCCGCCGATGTGCGTGTACCGCTGTTCTATGCCGAGGTCGATAACTCGATGGCCAACAGCGGTGCCAGCACCTTTCGGCGATTGATTGTGGCCCAGGTCAACGACACGGCGGACAGCGATGAAATCGGCCGGTTGACCCTGATGGCGCGTACCAGTGATGCGCGAGCGATCGGTGGCGACGGCTCGATGCTGGCGGCCATGCATGCCCGGCACCGGGAAATCGATATCGTTGGCGAGCTCTGGTGTCTGCCGCTGAAATTGGCCGATAGCAATGCGGCTCCGGCCGAAGGCACGATCACCCTGACAGGCACTGCGTCCACGAGCGGGACGCTGAGCCTTTATATCGGTGGCCAGCGAGTGAGGGTCGCAGTCCGGGCGCAAACCACCGCGGCGGCGGCCGCGACAGCCCTGAGCAACAGCATCAATGCTGCCATCGACTTACCTGTCATAGCCAAAGCCGCCAGCAGTACCGTGACACTGACCTGCAAGTTCTCGGGTGAGCTGGGTAACGACATCACCCTGATCCTGAACCGCCTGGGCCGGGCCAACGGTGAAATGACGCCGGCCGGTCTGTCCGTCATGATCACCCCGATGGCCGGAGGCCTCGGCACGCCCGATATGGTCGAAGCCTTGGCTGCATTGGGCGATGAAGAGTTCGAGTTCATCTGCCAGCCTTGGGCAGATATCGATACCCTAGACGCCTGGCAAATCACCATGGATGACAGCGCCGGCCGTTGGTCCTGGGCCAAGCAGATTTACGGGCACGTCTACAGCGCCAAGCGGGGGACGCTCGGCCAGCTGGTGGCTACTGGTATGGCTCGCAACGATCCGCACATGACCGTGCATGGTTTCGAAACCACGGTACCGCAACCGGTGTGGGAGGTGGCGGCCCAGTATGCTGCGCGCACGGCAGTGTTTATCAGCGCCGACCCGGCGCGGCCGACGCAGACCGGAGAGCTGGGCAGCATCGATCCTGCCCCGGCCAGCGAGCGTTTTATGCTGACCGAAAGCCAGTCACTGCTCAGCAAGGGCATTGCCACGGCCAACTACTCGGGTGGTGCTTATCGTATCCAGCGTGCGATCACCACGTATCAGCGCAATGCTTACGGCCAGCCTGACGACTCCTATCTGGATAGTGAGCCGCTGCATCAGTCGGCGTATGTGGTGCGCTTTCTGCGCAGCCGCATCACCAGCAAGTACGGCCGCCACAAGCTGGCTAATGACGGCACCAGCTTCGGTCCCGGCCAAGCCGTTGTCACGCCGGCGGTGATTCGCGGGGAACTGGTGGCGGCCTACGGTGAGCTGGAGCGCGAGGCTATCGTCGAAAACAAGGAGCTGTTCCAGGAATACCTGATTGTCGAGCGCGATAGCCAGAACCCCAACCGTATCAATGTGCTGTTCCCGCCCGACTTGGTTAACCAACTGCGTGTCTTTGCGCTGCTTTATCAGTTCCGCCATCAGTACCCCGAAGCCGCCTGAGGCTTCGCTTATTCCCCGGCCCGCCTTTGTGCGGGCTTTTCAGTTGGAGACCCCCCATGGGCCAGAAAGTGGCAGGCACTTGTTACATCAAGGCCGACGGACAGCAGTTGGTGATCACTGGAGGCGTCGAGGCGCCATTGGCCAAGGTCAAGCGCGAGACCATCGTCAAAGGCTATTTCAAAGAAGACGACGTGGTGCCTTTCATCAAGGTCGACGCCGTGCACACCCCGGACTTTCCCATCAAAAAACTGGCGACGGCCACCAGCATGACGGTCACCGCCGAGTTCAAAAACGGCACGGTCTACGTGCTCAGCGGTGCCTATGTGGTCGACGACCTGAACACCACGGGTGACGACGGCAAGGTCAGCATTCAATTCAACGGTATCGAAGGTGATTGGCAATGACCGACAACCCCGTCCACACACTGGCCTGCCCGATCCAGGCCAACGGCGAAGAGCTGACCGAGCTGGAGCTGCGTCGGCCCACTGTCGCCGAGGTTCGTGCCATCAAGGCGTTGCCCTACAAGATCGACAAGAACGAGGACATCAGCCTCGACATGGAGGTGGCCGCCAAATACATCGCGGTCTGCGCAGGTATCCCTCCGTCCTCGGTCAATCAATTGGACCTGTCCGACCTCAACAGCTTGAGCTGGACGGTCACCGGTTTTTTCATGAGTGCGGCGTCGGCGACGTCGTCGAGCTGATGGCCGTCGCCTACGACCTGGCCTGGTTCTGGAAGGTCGACCCGGAACAGATGATGGCTCGGCCGCTGGATCTTATCGCCGAGGCGATAGCGCACGCCCAGCGGATCAATGAACTGCAGCAGGTATAGCGATGTTTCAGCTCAAGGCGCTGATTACCGGCAATGACAGGCTGTCACCGACCCTGGCGGGTATTCGCAAGAACGTGGCGAGCTTTCGCAAGCAGCTCAACAATACCGGGCTCGGCAGGATAGGCTTCAAGGAGGCGCTGACCGGCGGTGTCCTGGCTGCGCCGTTTATTCTCGGTGCCAAGAAGGCGATTGATTTCGAGTCGGCGATGGCGGACGTGCGCAAGGTGGTCACTTTCGACGCGCCTGGGCAGTTCGAACAGATGAGCAATGACGTGGCACAGATGTCGAAGCGTCTGCCCATGGCGGCAACCGATATCGCCAGGATCTACGCGGCCGGCGGCCAAGCTGGGTTTGCCCGCGATCAATTGAAGGCCTTTGCCGAGTCCGCTGTGAAAATGGGCGTGGCCTTCGATCAGACCGCTGAGCAGAGCGGCGAGATGATGGCGAAGTGGCGAACCTCTTTCACCATGACCCAGGACGAGGTGATCGACCTGGCCGACAAGATCAACTACCTGGGCAATACCGGGCCGGCCAATACCCGGCAGATTTCGGCCATTGTCACGCGCATCGGCCCCTTGGGCGAGATGGCTGGGCTGGCCTCTGGCTCCATTGCCGCGTTGGGCGCCACCATGGCGGGTGTCGGTGTCGAGCAGGATGTCGCCGCGACGGGCATCAAGAACTTCATGTTGGCGCTGACCAAGGGTGGGGCGGTGACCAAGGCCCAGTCGATGGCCTTCAAAGCACTGCGTCTGGATTCCAAGCAGGTCGCCAAGGACATGCAAAAAGATGCCGAAGGCACCGTGCTGAAGATCCTCGGCCGAATCAAGGATGTCGATGCTGACGCCCGACCGGCGTTGATCATGAAACTGTTCGGAGGCGAGTCGGTCACCGCCATCGCTCCCTTGCTGACGAAGCTGGATCTGCTCAAGAGCAATTTGAAAAAAGTCGGCGACGCTTCGCTATACGCCGGGTCCATGGAGGACGAGTACAGGAAGCGGGCCGCCACCACGGCTAACGCGCTGCAGTTGTTGCGCAACTCGACGGATGATGTGTCGAGGTCGATCGGCGACGCGCTGTTGCCCGATATCAATGCCATCGTCACCCGGTTGCGCCCGCTGGTTGACCAAGTGTCGATGTTCATCAAGGACAACCCGAATCTGGTCCGCGGCATCGTGGCGGCGAGTGCGGCGTTCACCGCGATGAGTGTTGGCGTGTGGGCAGTGATCCTTGGCACCAAGGTCCTTAACCCATTGCTTAACAACAACCCCATGATCAGAATCGCGTCGCTGATTGCCCTGGCGGTGGGGTTGATTGTGGCGAACTGGGGCACGATTGTCCCTTTCTTCAAGGCTATCTGGGAAAAAATCAAAGGCCCGGCCCTGGCACTGTGGGAATGGTTGAAATCTGCATTCTCATGGTCGCCGATCGGGCCGATCATGGAGAACTGGGCCCCGCTGACCGAGCTGTTCAAGGCGATCTGGGATGTGGTGGTGGCGTTGGCCAAACCGGTGTTCAACTTCCTCAAGTACATGTTCGGTTGGACACCTATTGGCATGGTGATCAAGTACTGGGAGCCGCTTGGCGAGATATTCAAGGCGGTTTGGAACGTGCTGCTGGCTATCTCCGAGCCGGTTTTCGATTTCCTCAAGATGATGTTTGACTGGTCGCCGTTGGGCATGATCATCAAGCATTGGGAGCCGATCACGGCTTTTTTCAAAAGCCTCTGGGATAAGGTCAAGCCGATTCTGGAACCGATGATGAAGTGGCTTGGCATTGATGATGGGGGGCAAGGCCTGATCAAAACGGCCACCAATCGGGCCAATGCGTTTGCTGAAGAACAACGTATTCGCAATGCCGGCGTAGGCGGCGGAACCGGCGCGTTTCTGCAGGCTGATCTGGCACAGGACATTGCTGCCCGGAGCCGCGGCGATGTCAACCGGCTGCTACGCAGGCCCGGCGAGGTGACGCCCGGCAGCCTGGTCCAACAAACCATGGCCAACAACCGTACCGACCTGCAGGGTTCGATGGTCTTTCGCTTTGAAAATGCTCCGTCGAATCTCCGCGTCGAGTCGACTCAAACGAACCAACCTGGCCTGGACGTCACCAGCAAGGTCGGTTACCGCGGACTCTCGCAACGAGGATAAACAGCATGTCGAGTTGGCGCGATGCACTTCAATCGGCGTCATTTCGTGGCGTGCCGTTTTATGTCGAAAACGAAGGCACCCCGGTCGGCCGGCGCACTCAGGTACACGAATACCCCCAACGTGATAAACCCTTTGTCGAGGACTTGGGCAGCAGGACCCGTACTATCCGGCTGACGGCGTTCGTGGTGGGGGACGACTGCTTTGAGCGGCGCGACAAGCTGTTGCAGGCCCTTGATCAGGAAGGCCAGGGCGTATTGGTTCATCCGTGGTTCGGCAAACTTGATGTGACGCTGGCCGGCGAGTGCCAGGTCAGTCACGAGCGCCGCGAGGGTGGGGTGGTGCGCTTTGACCTGACCTTCGTCGAAGGCGGTGAGAAGGGATATCCGGCCGGTGTGCCGAATACAGGTCGACAACTGGACGATGCCTCGGACAGCCTGCTGGATTCGCTGCTATCCGAGTACCGTTCGGCAATGGCTTCAGTCAACGCCGCGCGTCTGCATGCTTCGGCGTTGCAGAACGGATTGGCCGGGGTTCAGCAGGCTATTCAGCAGGAGTTCGGCCAACTGACCGGAGTGATTGGTTCAGTGGTCACTTTGGCCGATATGTTGACCCACGCGCCGAACAGCCTCGGGGCGCTGCTGGGGGCTCAGTTGTCCAGCAGCCGAGAGGACTTTTCCAGTTTCGCCGGCTCACAACGGGCTATGACAGCCAAGGCTGATGCCGCTCGTGGTCTGTTGCCCGGCACGTCGACACCTCCCATGACCACCGACACCGGCAAAACACTCAAGGCTGCCCATGAATTGGTGCGTGATGCGTTGCTCGTCGACATCGTGCGAGCGGCGGCTGCGATGCCGGTGGTGCTGGCACCGACCCCCATGCCTGGTGTGCCCACCGTCGAACAACAAGCGGCGTCGCCGATTCAGCGGCCCGAGGTGCCTGTGTATGACGATGTGATTGCCCTGCGGACCGCCATCAGTAGCGTGCTGTGGGACTCGGCCATGACTGCTCCCCATGCCCATTTTGAGCAGCTGGAACAGGTGCGTAAGCTGCTGGAACGGCACCTGACGGCGGTCGCGGCCTCGGGAGTGCGGTTGGTTTACGTCACCCCAAAACAGAGCCTGCCCGCCGTGGTGCTGGCTTACCAGCGCTTTGCCGATGCTACCCGTGACGCTGAAATCATCTCGCGCAATCGCATTGCACATCCGGGCTTCCTGCCGCCGATCCCGCTGCAAGTCGCTCAGGAGTAAACCCTTATGACGGATTTCTCAGGCGAACGGTTGCCAGAGGCAGGAACAAGGTGAGCGGCGAATCTGGCAAAGGGATGAAACCGTGATGCCGGTAGAAGGCTGCTGCTCCCTCATCCTTGGCGTCCACCATCAGGGCATAGGCGGCAATCTCCGAGCGGGCAGCACGGTCGAGCGCATCGGCCAGCAGCGCACCGCCCAGACCGTGCCCTTTGAACGCTTGATCGACGGCCAGGCGCCCCATGCGAACCGCTGGCACGGTCGGATAGCGCGGTAGTTTCTTGCCGACATTGGCCGGAAGATCGGCCAGCAGCAGGCTGGCCGACGCCAAGGTGTAATAGCCCGCAATGCGCTGATCGTCTGCCACGGCTACGAAGCAAGCGGCCACGCGACGGCGAACGTCCTGGGTGACCTGTTCCCGCACGTAGCGGTCCAGGGGGGCGGAACCGCTGCTGAACGTTGTACGGTCATGCGCAGCATCGAGTGGCGCGAGCTGGAATGTTGCGCTGCTCATTCAGGGCGCAACAACTTGCTGCGCCGAGCGAAGGCACGCTCCAAGGCTGGCGTCGGTGCCGGTGGCGACAGCAGTGCCTGTGCAAAGCACTCCTGATCGGCCAGCGACAGGCGGATGACCTCCGCTTGCTCGATGGCACGTTGCGCGGCGTCCTGGACGGCGGCGATAACGAAATCGGTCATGGTGCGCCCCTGAAGCTCGGCGGCGCGCTTGAGCATCGCATGTAGATCGGTGCTGATTCGCGCTTCGAGGCGGGCGGTAGTGATAGCTGTAGGCATAGTGTTGTCCTCCTGATGAAATCGTACGGCAGCCTGCCGTACAAATCAACCGTCACTTATTTGCAAAGACGATCCCCTTATGAATCAAGCCAATGCCGTCACGCTCAGCGTCGACGGCCTGGATTACGCTGGCTGGAAGAAAGTCAGTATAAGCGCCGGCATCGAGCGCCAGGCCCGTGACTTCAACCTCGACGTGACCTGGCGCTGGCCCGGGCAGGACACCGAAATCCCGATCAAACAAGGCGCCGCCTGCGAGGTACGCATCGGCGCCGACCTGGTGCTGAGCGGTTTTATCTTCGCCACACCGGTTCGTTACGATGCGACCAACGTCACTCGCAGCATTGCCGGGCGCTCGCGCACCGCCGACCTGGTGGACTGTGCTGCGATCAACCAGCCGGGCCAGTGGCGGGGGCAAAGCGTGCAGCAGGTGGTGCAGGCGCTGGCCGAGCCTTATGGCATCCAGGTGGTCAGCGAGGTGCCGGATACCGCGAAATTGACCGAGCACAGCATCGAGCCGGGTGAAACAGTGTTCGAGTCCATCGACCGCCTGTTGACCCTTTCGCGCCTGCTCTCCACCGACGATGCCAGCGGCCGACTGATCATCGTCCGGCCCGGTAGCGCCGGACGCGCAGTCGATGCCTTGCAGTTGGGCGAGAACGTTCTTACCGGTTCCGCGCCTCTGGATTTCTCCGGGGTGTTCTCCGACTACAAGGTGCTGGGTCAGCGGGCTGGTACCGACGACAGCTTCGGCGAGCAGGCCTCGGAAGTGCAGGCCAGCGTCAGCGACCCACGGGCGCCGCGCAAGCGGGTGATGATGCTGCAGGAAAGCGGGCAGATCACCCCGGAGCTTGCTGCCGCGCGGGCCAATTGGGAGCGCGGCAGCCGAATGGGTGAGGCGCTGACCACGACCTACACCGTGCAGGGCTGGCGGCAATCCAACGGCCAGCTGTGGAAGGTCAACATGGTGGTGGCTGTGCGTGACCCCGTGATCGGTTTTGATCGCGACATGATCATCAGCGAAATCGAATACCACCTGGACGAAAACGGCACTGTGACCACGCTCACCGTGGCGCCGCCAGAAGCCTTCGAGCCGGAACCTAAAGATCCCCACAGCGCACGCAAATTGAAGAAAGGCGGCAAGGCCGACAACTTCGAGTACCTGCTGCCCGCCGATTACAAGGACAAACCATGAGCGGGTTCACCAAATTGCTGGCCCGCGGACTGGTGAGCCTCGTCAATGCCGACAGCAAATTGCAGTCGCTGCAGATGCGCCTTCTGGCAGGCGAAACCAAGGATGGAATGGAGCACTTCGAGCCCTATGGCTTTACCGCCAACCCGCACCCGGGCGCCGAGGCCCTCGCGGCCTTTCTCGGCGGCGATCGGTCCCACGGCGTGATCGTCTGCGTCGCGGATCGGCGTTTTCGACTGGTGGGCCTGCAGAGCGGTGAGGTGGCGCTGTATACCGACGAGGGGGACACCCTGCATTTCAAGCGGGGCCGGGAGATCGAGATCACCACCGCCACCCTGCGTATCCAGGCTACCGAGCAGGTCGAAATCAACACCACCACGATGCGGATCAATGCCAGTACCTCGGTCGAGTTCGACACACCGACCTTGAGTACCACTGGGCGGATTGTCTCGGATGGCGATCAGATTGCCGGCAGCATCAGCCAGCAGGAGCATGTCCACGACAACGTGCAGAACGGCCCCGGCATGACCAACAAACCGGTGGGAGGCTGAGATGGCGCTGCTCAACAGCGACAACCTCGACCGTGCCTGGCACCGCGCGGCCGTCATCAGTCTGCTGACCTGGCGCCGGGCAGGACCTGACGATCCGCTCGACGATAATGAGTGCCATGGTTGGTGGGGCGACAGCTTCCCGACTCTGGCCAACGACCGCATCGGTTCCCGGCTGTGGCTGCTGCGCCGCCGTTCTTTGACCGCGCAAACCCAGCGCGATGCCGAAGACTATGCCCGCGAGTCACTGGCCTGGATGCTCGAGGACGATCGTATTACCGACATCGCCGTTACCAGTCGACGCGGCCCCGGCCGCCTTGACCTACACGTGGTGCTGAGCCAGCGCCACGGCGATCCGATCACCATCACCCTCGACAACCTCTGGTTGATTCTCCATGCCTTTTGAAACTCCAAGCCTACCCGCGCTGATCAGCCGGGCACAAAATGACCTGGGCGGTGCCACCGCGTTACTGCGTTCCGATGCGCAGGTGCTGGCTCGCGTCAATGCCGCTGCGTCCTATGGACGCTATGGCCATCAACTCTATATCGCCGACCAGATTCTGCCGGATACCGCCGACGAGGAAACGCTGATCCGCATGGCGCGGATTCGCCTCAAGCGCGATCGCCTACCGGCGGTGGCGGCCAGTGGCACGGCGCGGTTTACCGGGAGTGTCTCGGCCGTCCTCGATGAAGGGATATTGCTGCAAAGCGAGGAGGGGTTGCGTTATCGGGTCCGTGAGTCGGTGACCCTGATTGGACCGAGCGGTGTGGCCAAGATCGAGGCCGTGGAGCCGGGTGTGCTGGGCAACGCGCCGGCCAGCAGCGTGCTCAAACTCATTTCGCCAGTACTGGGTATCGCTGAACGTTTCACTGTGCTTGCCCCAGGGTTGGAGGGAGGCACCGATCAGGAAGGCCTGGAGAGCCTGCGGGCGCGGGTGATTCGCTCGTATAAGGTCGTCGCCCATGGAGGCAGTGCCGACGATTATCAGACCTGGGCGCTGGAGGTCCCTGGCGTTACCCGGGCCTGGGTACGGCGTCACTGGATGGGGCCCGGGTCAGTTGGGGTGTTTATCGTCCGCGATGGCGACCTCAATCCGATCCCCGGCGATGAAGCGTTGAAACAGGCCTATGACTACATCGAAAAGGAGCGTCCGGTCACCGCCGAGCTGGGCGTCTTTGCACCGGTCGAGGAGCCGGTGCCCTACGAAATCAAGGTGGTCCCGGACAGCAGCGCGGTCCGCCTGGCCGTCGAGGATGCCCTGATCGACCTGCATCTGCGTGAGGCGGATCTCGGCGCGGTACTGCTGTGGACCCATATTGGCGAAGCCATCAGCGGGGCGACGGGGGAAAGAGATCATCAGTTGATCAGCCCTGCCACCGACGTCACCCCCATGGCCAATGGTCTGCTGACGTTTGGAGGCATCCAATGGCGATAAGAGATGCCACCGATTACTACGAGCAGCTCCTTGCTTTGCTGCCGCCTGGCCCGGCCTGGGACATCGAGCGGGTTCCTGAGTTGCGCCCCATCCTGCTGGGCACTGCCCAGGAACTGGCCCGGGAAGATTCACGGCTGGCGGACCTGCTGGCCGAGAGCGATCCCGGCACCGTTCGCGAACTGGTGACCGACTGGGAGCGTGTTATGGGCCTGCCCGATCCGTGCCTGGGCGATGAGCCGACCTTCGAGGATCGGCAACTGGCGGTTCGTCGACGGTTGACCGAAGTGGGCGGGCAGACACCGCGCTTTTTCGTTGAGTTGGCGATCAGCCAGGGCTATCACGACGCCAGTGTCACCGAGTTTCGAGCGCCGCGTTTTGGCCGTACCCGGCTAGGCAAGGCGCACTTCGGTACCTGGCACGCGCAGTTCATGTGGACCCTGCACACCGGCCCGCGCAAGCGCATCGGTCGGCGCTTCGGTGCCAGCTACTGGGGCGAGCGTTTTGGCGTCAACCCCAGCGGCGCCTTGGAGTGTGTCATCCACCGTGCCGCCCCAGCCCATGCCCTCGAATACATCAACTACGGAGTGCCTGATGGACTTTCCGAAGAGCGTCCCTAATGTTGGCCTGGTCAATGGCCGTTTTGTCGATGAGGATCCGTCTACCGAGTTGGTTGGCTCCTTGGTGCCGGCGGCTTGGGGTAATGCCCTGACCGATGAAATTCTCAACGTGATCGAGAGCCAGGGCCTGACGCCCACCGAAGGTGACAACACCCAGCTCAGAGCCGCGATCCTGAAGATCATCCTGGACCGGGTTCCTCCGTCTTTCGAGCAAGCCACTCCCGACAAGCTCGGGCTTGTTGCGCTGGCCAATCAGGTAGAGGCCGAGGAGGGTAGCGATGCGCTCAAGTCCTCGGCACCACTGCGAGTATTGCAGGCGTTCCGCAAGCTGGTGATGTTGTGCAGTGAAACGGTGGTTGGCTTGGCACGAAAGGCCACCCAGGGCGAAGTCGATGGTGGTGTAAATGACAGCGCTTTCATCACCTCGAAAACGCTGCTGTTCGGCATCAGGAGGGTACCGGGAGGATTCGCGCTGCCAGCGCGCTGGGGCGGATTTATTTTTCAGCTCGTTCGAGTTGAAAACCTGCTGGTGCAGACGAGCGTGACGCTCAACCTGCCGATGAGTATCACTCAGCACATGGGTACTTGGACATCCATGGAGGGGGATCCAGGCGGACTTCGTCAAGGGGGGGCTATCTATACGGAAACCTCTTCGGAAACGGTCAGCGTTTTATATTCATCGGGCTTATTTAATGAGGGGCAGACCAAGAACATTGCCGTCCTTGTTGTCGGGCGCTGAGCCTCTTGGCTCGAAACAACATCGTGAGTGAAATGAATTATGGACTATCCGAAAAGCGTGCCTAACGTGGGGTTGGTGGGAGGAAAGTTTGTTGACGAAAACACCTCGACCGGACAAGTGGGTTCATTGATTCCGGCAACCTGGGGTAATGCCGTCACGGATGAAATTCTGGCTGTTATCGAAGCATCCGGCATGCTTCCAGACGAAACTGATAACACTCAACTCAAGAGTGCGATCATCCGTCTCGTCGAGCAGGGGCTGCCCGAACTGCCGGTCGAGGCCACTCCCGATAAGCCTGGCTTGGTAGTGTTGGCCACGGAAGAGGAGGCGGTAGCTGGCGAAAACGACCGTAAGGTAATGACACCACTACGAGTTTTCCAGACGATACGGGCCTGGGTGGCTCAGGCGACTGAAACTGTAGCGGGACTGACGCGCGTTGCGACTCAGGATGAGGTCGAGGCGGGGGAGAGCGACGAGGCCTTTGTTTCACCGAAAAAATTGTTATTCGGTTTTTCATATACCGATGATGGCTTCATCTTGCCGAGATGCTTGGGTGGTTTTGTCGTTCAGTGGATGGTGTTTGATATAGCACCATCCACCAGTCGTATCGTGCCGTTGCCGATACCTCTACAAAAACACCTGATTACGCTACCCAGCGTATTGGGAAATCCGTCAGGCCCCAATATTGGCTTTAACATCAGCACGGACTCTGCGCTCGATGCTGTCACGGTTTATCTCAGTTCATCCAATATAAATCCTGATCCGTCATTTCGAGTCAACTTACTTGTAGTCGGTCGTTGAAGGGGGGGGATGGCACCTCTATCAGCACTGCCAAACTTGTACCAAACCATCGCCCTGAAAGTGCATTCGATTGAGTGCTAGCGGGGGGGGGGTGATGTCAAAGCGCCTCTCAGCGAGTAGGATTGTGGGCTTTCTGGGAGGTGATCATGAAATCGCTTGAGAAATACGCCAAGAAAATGGCATCAGATTGGGATCGTGTCTTAGTGCGCCGGGTAATGTGGATCGACATGGAGGAAAGGATCAGGCGGATTTTTCGGGATGTCGAGGGGTCGCCGTACGCAAATGAGTTCGGGGCACTCTTTATTCTTAACGGAATTCACGAGGATGCAAAGGAGTTCTATATTACACAGAGGCTCAATCAGATACAGATTGGCTGCGGCACAAGGTTTTTGGGGTTGAATGCGATTGATATCGAGGATGAGAAACCCAAAAAAAAGGTGCGGTTTGAAAAAGGCGCGGCTCTTTGGTTCTCTCAATCTCCTACCGGTGGCGTCACAGTATTCATGTCTCCCTATTCTTCAGATGTGGTGACGATGACTGAGGATAATATTATTATCGGTATGTACAAGGAGCCTTCAAGGTTAACTGAGCGTGAAATCTACAAGATTTTCTCTAAGTTCTTTAAATATCTGTCAATTACCAGTGCGCTTCATCCTCACACGTCACTAGACTACGTGTGGAGGCTCTGGTTAATCTATTTTGATGCACGAAGCAAGAGGTTTGGCACACTGTTTAATAGCCTGGACCGTGTCATAATATTTGGCGGTGCGTTTGTGACTGTTTGTGCCTTTATCATCCAGGCTCTAAAATCCTAAATTTTGGTGGTACACCCGCCACTGTATTTTGGATTAGGAGTACAATCAATATGTCAATCACGCAGCAGCAGTTGTTGCAAATTCTCTCGAACGCCGGCCAACAAGCCGGCGTTTTTGTTCCTATCCTCAATACCGCGATGTGCCGCTACCAGATCGTCACTTTGCCTCGTATTGCTGCCTTTATTGCCCAGGTCGGACACGAGTCGGCGCACCTGACTCAGATGGTCGAGAACCTGAGCTACAGCGCCCAGACGCTGCAGAGGAGTTGGCCGGGCCGTTTTGATGCTGAACTAGCAGCCACAGTCGCTTACCAGCCTGAGCTGATCGCCAGCATCGCCTATGGCCAGAGAATGGGGAATACCGAGCCTGGTGACGGCTGGCGGTATCGTGGGCGGGGGCTTATCCAGGTAACCGGCAAGGACAACTATCGGGCCTGCGGTGATGACCTTGGCCTTGATCTGATTGCTTTCCCGGAGTTGCTGGAGCAGCCACGGTATGCTGCGATGTCGGCGGCCTGGTATTGGTTCGTCCATGGCTTGAACTCGCTGGCGGACAAAGGTGCGTTCAAGGATATCGGTAGCATCATCAATACCGGTGGGCCGGGAAAGAAACCACACGGTGCGGACCAGCGACTGGTGTTGTTTGAGCGGGCGCTGCAGGTGCTGACGTGAGTCCGCTGTTCCTGAAGTGGGGCGGTTCTGCCCTGGTTGTTTCGTCGCTGATGGTGGCTTCCGGTTTTGCTACGTGGCAAGTCCAAAGCTGGCGCTATGGCGAAAGGCTGGAGCAGCTGGGGCGCCTGCATACCAACACTCTCAACGAGATAGCCCGGGCCGCTGCCGTTCAGCAACGTATCGAGCAAGACAAACGCCTGGCCCTGGAGCAGCGAATGCAGGCCAGTGACCAGACCCATCAACGAGTCCTGACCGATGCTCGACGTACCCAAACACGCCTGCGTGATCGCCTGGCTACTGCTGACCTGCGGTTGTCAGTCCTCCTCGAGGCAACTGATTCCCGCAGCTGCGCAATGTCTTCCACCACCGCCTCCGGCTGCGTGGTTCATGGAGCCCCGCGAGCCCAACTTGACCCAGCGCATGCTCAACGAATTATCGGCATCACCGATGAGGGAGACAGGGGATTGATCGCCTTGGCGGCCTGCCAGGGTTATGTCAAAGCACTCCATCAATAGACATAAAGGAGCGACCAGACCGGATGCGCCAACACCCGACCTGGTCGCCGAACCCGCAGAACTCGCCTGCAAGTCCAGCCAAGGCTCCTCGCCTCGCGCGAAGCAATGTGAGCCTAGCACCTGATATTCCCTACAGAAAAGGCTTGCACATGTCTGAACCCATCATCCCCTGGATGGGCGGTAAGCGCCGCCTGGCCGACCGCCTCATTCCTCTCTTTCCACCTCACAAATGTTACGTTGAAGTCTTCGCTGGCGGCGCTGCCTTGTACTTCCTACGCCCCCAGGCCGCGCCGGTCGAAGTCCTCAACGACATCAATGGCGATTTGGTGTGCCTGTACCGTGTGGTGCAGAACCACCTTGAAGAGTTCGTGCGTCAGTTCAAGTGGGCGCTCAGTTCTCGCCAGGTGTTTGAGTGGCAGAAGATGACGCGCCCCGAAACCCTCACTGATATCCAGCGCGCCGCCCGATTCTTCTATCTGCAGCACCATGCGTTTGCTGCCAAGGTGTCAGGGCCGACGTTTGGTATCGCCACGACCGGTCCGGCCATCAACCTCTTGCGCATTGAAGAAAACCTCTCGGCCGCCTGGCAGCGTCTGTCGGGGACCTACGTCGAAAATCTGCCCTGGCTTGAATGTGCTGAACGCTATGACCGCGTTCACACCTTTCACTACATGGACCCACCTTACTGGCAGACCGTTGGCTATGGGGTCGAATTCCCGTTCGAGAATTACGAGCAGATGGCGGGTTTTATGCAGTGCTGCAAAGGAAGGGTGATGGTAAGCATCAATGATCACCCAGACATTCGGCGAGTGTTCGAGGGTTTTCATGTCGAGACGCTGGATATTCGTTACAGCATTCCCAACCAGCGGCAGGGGAAGGCCGATGTCAGTAGTGAGTTGGTGATTATGAACTGGGAACCAGTGGCCTTGGAGCGATTGCTCTAGCATGAGAGAATATGCTTGGGTAGCTGCTGGTCTGTGCGGCAGGTGTTTTTATCAGAATTCTCCGAGAACGTTATGTATAATACTCAAAAAAGCAAATGACTTAATCATTTAGGCGGCTGGCATTGCACCCTAGGCAGGAGTGAACCATGGCCATTGATCCGGCTGTTGTCGAGTACATAGATGGCTTCCATCACGCTCTGTTTACCATCGTTAAAAAATCCACAGGGTATTCCGACGGACCTGCAGATCTCTTGGCGTTTGATCTGTATCCTGACGCTGCCAGATTGGATGCTCTTACCGCGGGCATGATGCTTAAGCTTTCATCCTTTGATGCAGCAGTTTTAATGGCATTGCATGTGGCAGGGATTTATCAGCGCAATAATAAGGGGTTTTTTGTTCGCAAAAATATCAAAGAGAGGATTCCACTGCATGCAAAAATTGAAAAAGACCTGAAGGGCTTTGAAATTATCTTTCAGAAAAAAGGAGTGTACGATCGGTTTTACAATGCGTTCCTTGGAATTATCTGAGTCGGTTGAGTTTCCTACTAGGTCTAGTGCGCGTCGGCGGCGAATATTGGGCAGTCCCAAGGGCAGTGACCTTAGTTCGTATAAAAAATAGTGACAAAGTCGCATTGAATCTTCCGAGCAGTGTCAATACGAATCGTGAGGCTCCACATCTATCGTATCGATCTGCATCACCACATAATGCTCAGCGTATTTAGACTTAATCTCATCCATAAGAGCTTCAAAAGCCACCTCGTCAAAAGGGGCGCCCAAGCGTATCGCGAGTTTCTGCTCAATGAGGACTCGATCAAATTGCAGAACGCAATCTTCTTCATCACTGCGCTCTGGGGTTCCAGTGACCACGCAGACAGCCCCAAAATTATGGTCTCCAACTAATAGTGAGCGCGTGAAGATGCACGCAACTGGCTTAAGTGCTCCCGACGGCATTTTTTCTGGGGCGGACTTAAACGAAAATGCGCCGCCACTCTCCTTGCCATCCAGAAGTTTGATAAACCAGTTAATCGCCGGACCAAAAACCCGTAAATCGTGCGGCGAGATAGAGACCTCATCGCCCAAGCCATATAGTCCGGCAAGCTTCTCGGCCTGTTCAGCGTCCTCTAGAAAGTCGGGACGATATTCGTACTCGTTCATTCCTGTCTCAAAGCTGAACTCTGCTGTCTGCCCGTCACTCCTTTCAAATTCACAGAGAATCTTCCTCTTCGGGACCGTCAGTAGCTCCATGAGGCTCAGCGCTTGTTTTAATTTAGAAATGGGTTTTCTTTGACCCGGTTCTATATGAAGCGAAAACTCAGTAGACGCCTTGCTGAAGAAAAGGTCGAAAAACTCTCCTGCAATTCGGGATCTGGAAAGGCGGGGATTCGGGTGATTAGAAAATGGCGATGTGTAAAGTTTTATAGAAAAGGCCACGCAGGGAGCGAATGCGTGTTGCCTAAACCGCAAAGTCCCGGTGCTATGTGGCACAACCTCGGTCAGCTCCAAGCTACCTACTTCAAAATCAGCAAACGGTACATCGTCCTGGATTCCGAACCTGGAATACACGCTTCGGAAGCTCTGCAGTTTCGCGATTGTTTTTAGACCTATCGCGGCGTCGGCAAAAGCCTCAAGATCTTCGTTGTTGATGCCAAAGGTGACTTTGGCGAAGCCATCTTCAAACCCAGCCGATTTGAGGTGGTTAGCCTTCGAGGCAACGTAGTTTGGTAGATCAAGGCCGATGTATTCCATAATTTTAGATTTCAGCGCCTGTCCCGTGACGCTAGTTAGACGGTGTGATTCGTCAAACCTAACCACCATCGTGAGGCGATTTAGTTTTGCCTCACTACCTTCCGCTCGGACTCGCTTGAGGGCTTTTGTTATCAAGCCCTCATCGACATGCAGCAGATAGGCATTGCTGGGAAACTCACGCCCATCAAACTCAAAAAAAACCACGAATGTAGGGACCGGTGACACCACCAGCCTATGAAGATTAGACAGCTTTAAGGACACTCTCTTGCCGCGGCTATTTGTGGATTTTACTTGAACTTTGCATTCACAGGGTGATATATGCATATCTAAGGCGCCGCGCTTTGCCGGGATTGGAAACTCAACCACATAATCCCACCCTGTCGCGTCTGACGTTCCAGACTTATTCGGAGTCAACCCAGCCCCGGCGCACATCGTCGTAAACACGCTTTCTCCCATCAGGCCTAGATCCATGCCATCTCCCTAAACGTCTCTTTTAGCGGCGACTCGCCGGCCATGCTGGCGTGATTTATCGAACGCGAATATACAAGAATTCTTAGCAATTGACTGCTTTGCGTATGGAGTAAAGACTGAGAGCGAAGCTTATGTGAACTGTCGGGTTCCGCAGGGAAAGTAGCCTTAGATCGGCTTTACCAGCTTAGACTCTTGGTTTCGCGCATTGCCCATGCCCGGGTGGACCTTTAACCGATCAAATGCTTCGGCTGGCTCGCTCTCGTGCAGCACCATCTGCTCGGCGCGCTTCTTGAATGTTGCCGGATCGAGCTATTCCCGTGCTAGGTCCTGCGTCAGAACCACTGGACGCCGGTCGTGAATATCGACCATGCCGCCCTGGGCATCGGCGATGATGATCACAAAGCTGCCCTGTTCGCCGCGGCCTTCTTCTGGATCAGACGATGGGCTCTAGCCTGGCCTGAGAGGCCTTCAAGGTGCTGAAAGAGCGCGCTTGAAGGTTTCGAGAAAGAGATAAGCGCCTTGATCGTCTGGGGATGCGATTCGCGATCTTCCGCAATTAGGAAAATGATCTCGGGCTTTCCAGAACATGGGAAATAAGGATTGTGCATCTGGTGCCCGGCCCAGGCGCCAGCGGGCATTGCGATGCTGGTTGGCTGCGTCCTAAGCCCGAAAGCATCAGGCCTGAATTAAAGCATCTGTCCCGACAAGCAGCGCCAAGAGCACCACAGCCAGCGACAACCCGGAGCCGATGCATCGGAGATGGGCGATGGGTGGTGCAATCATCTCGGCCTCGATTTACGCCGAAGACAAGGTATGATTTCGTTCTTTTGAGCGTGCGACCATGCAAGCAAATAAATATTTTAGGGGGGCGTCGAATCACCTCTCTCGTGGGGAAAAGCTTTTCGCACGGGGGAAACAGGAAGCTGAATACTACTTTTATAGTGCGCTTGAATTGAGATTCGGCATCGAATCTCGATACCGTGAATACTTAGAAAATCAAAAACATGTAACGGAGAAGAAGAAGCAGGGATGGCAAATTGCTGTTCTTGGAAGAGAAGTGGAGCAGGCTTTTGCAGGCTGTGTACAGGAAGTTAATATTAAGTTGTTTTCAGACGGGCACCCAGTGATGCTGTGTAAGTACACACCTATTACACCTGAATTAAGGGCGGTGGGTGAAAGGCTTGGAAAATATCTCCACGCCCCAAAGGACGATGACCTACGGGCGTTGGAGCAATGGGCCGACTTCGAGCAGTTGCTTGAAAAGGGTCTATCTTTGCTGAGGTATTGCTGCAGCGGAAACTTGCTTGGTGTTCCTCTCCGCCAGCGCGGGGCGAGCAAAATGAACGTGTACATGAATGTAGAGAACGATCAGAAAGCTATCATTAAAGAGCTGCTCAGCCGGCAGGCCGAGATTCTGATGGATGTTAGTTATGCTGAACCTCCAAAATTGTAGACTCACCAAATCGCGTAAAGCCGTCCATGAGGCGTTTTTTTTGCCAGGAGAAAAGCATGGGCGGAACACGTAATCTCGAAATTCGCGGAGTCAAGGGTGGAGAGAGTAACCCTAAGTCGCCTGTGTAAGCGTCCGACAGCCTGCACTCGACCAATCTGGCCAAGATCCTGATTGCGTTGGGTGAGAGCAAGTTCGAAGGGGGGCCGGCCAACCGAGATATCTATCTGGACAACACGCCAATCGAGGATGCGAGCGGCAAGGTACGGAGGGTACCGTGTCGGGTCCGTCGTCGATGTTTCCAGTGACGGGGCGCGGTGCCAGCCATTACCGGCTCCGGCGGCGTGATTCATGGAGGACACGCCCTATGCGCGACCAATGACAGCGACCGGGGATTGATCGCGCTTGCAGCTTGTCAGGCGTATGTTAGAGAAATTGAAAAGGGGTCTAGATCCAAATAATCCATTGAGTACTGCCTCAAGCAATGGCTGAAAAAAAATTCGGAATCCAGATATACTATTTATATTTTTTTCTCAGAGGAGTACGTTGTAAATGGCTATCGGAAAATGCTTGCTTACAGGTGCAACAGGCACATTTGCGAAGTCTCACCTTTATCCATTGGCGTTTACCGCACCTGCGGTTCCCGGTAGCTACTTCATTCAGGCTGGCGAGGGGACTCGCCCAATTAGAACATTTACAAGCTGGTACGACAAAAAAATACTTACACATAAAGGAGAGAAAATTATTTCTCTTCTCGATGATAAAGGCATAAAGGAACTTCGTCGCCTGCACCTTGTTTGGAGTGGGTGGGGAGGAGAAGATAACATTCCACCAGAGATAGTCGTGAATAGATTTGATGAAAAGCGGGGTATTCGAAAAATTCAAAATCTGGACTCGTCTGTGCTGAGGCTTTTCTTTCTTTCAGTGCTATGGCGCTGGGGGCAGTCAAGTCTTTCTGCTGCTAAGCATGTGAAAATATCAGAAGCTAATTTAGAAGTTATTCGTCGAATGATCCTAGAGAACGATCCCGGCGAAGCTAACTTTTTTGGCATGACTCTTACGCAGATCTCAACAAGGGGGGCACCACATAATTTAGCCCCTATAAAGCGCGAAATGGAAAAGTGTGAAAATGAAGTGTATTCATATATAAGGTTTTATTTTGATGGGCTAGTTGTTCATATACATACTTCTGCGGTGGATATTGAGAGGTTCGGGGTAATGCTGCTTGGCCAGGCAGATGAGCTTGTTGTTATTGCAATTGATCACGATAGATCATTTCAGTTTGAGAATATGGGGAAAATGATTTCCGAAACCAATCATCTTTACCCTCAAGTTATGAAAAAGCTTAATTAGGTTTGATGGTATACGGAGTTATCAGCTGTTGCCCTTGTAGCTCCGTCAGTAATCTCGCTTTTTGGCGAGATCAGTTCCGGCACATGGTTGCGAATGTTACCCACTGTTTTGTCCACTTGAAACTACTTAAACGCATCGGCGATTTTGTCCTGGAGCAAGTACCATCTGCTCGGTACGCTCCTCGGCTGTGGCCCGGTCAAACCATCCCCGGGCCAGATCTGGTTCCTGCGACTGCTTGACGTGAAATCATCGACATGGTGCAGGACGGAATGAAGCTGAATAGGATCGAGCAAATTGGGACCGCTTCTATGCGCAGTAGTGGCGGTGTCTTATTGAATGATGGGGGTTGTTCGCTCGTGAGGGCGCCGTAGATTGTAGGGCAAAATCAGTTCCGCAACCAAAGTTTTGCCCCTTACATTTAAAGGCTTTCAGAGCAGCCGAAAAATTTGGTTGCGGAACTGAACTTCTCTTAAACTTATGATAAATAAAGATTTTACCGTGGATTGCAAATCCATCTACGCCGGTTCGATTCCGACCTCGGCCTCCACCATTCAAAGCCCCGTAAATCAACGATTTACGGGGCTTTTTTAATGCCCATTATTTGGCAATCGCTTCCGCAACTATAGCCATCGCTTCCACAACTCGACGTCATTTCGTTGGATTGACGATCTCGCCAACCCGACGATAGACCTTTTTCGTCATCTCTTCGGTCGAGTGGCCAAGCAACCTGCAACTCTTCAGGCACTCTGAGGACGTCACGCTCATAATAATAAGGTTGAACAAAAAAGCCCGGCGCTGGGCCGGGCTTCAAGGGCGTTGCGCATTCAACGCTATTGGAAATTTTTCGTGATTGCTCGCTTACCTATTGCTGCCTCAATATTGCAATAAGTACGCTTATCGGCGGCGCAGAGAAGATACCTCCCATCCCTTAGCTGCATCGAAAAGGTCAGCTCGATCTCATCACCAGCCAGCATCACGCCGGCCATGGCTCCAATCGGGCCGAGAGCCAACGCTCCAGCCAGCCCCAGACCAACAGCACTCGATACGTCCCGGTACGAGGCCTCACTGATAATCCTGATGTCGAGTATTTCGGAGGTGGCAATCTTAAGTCCAGGCCACGGATACACAGCAGTTTGTATAGTTATGAAGCCGGGCTCAAGTATTGCAAATCCCTCAAGGAAATCCCCCGCCAGGATTTTTATTTTTGCCATGCGGTGTCCTCCTTGTATCAACTGCTATGAAATTGAACGCTTAGCGGGACGGGGCGTCAATGGCCTGTGGGTAATGGTCCTCAATGACCCGACAAATGGATGAGAACGAAAAGCCCGGCGCTTGGTCGGGCTGAAATCGATTGGCTCTTGCTAAACCACACGTAGTCGCCCAGGGCCGCTCCATCCTCCAGCAACGCGGCGTTGATGCTTCGGTGACTATCAAGGCCAACAGTGAGGTCGGGGTAATCGACTGGTTTGTGATGACCCCGCAATGCCCCTACCAACTTCCTACACCAATGAAACATTTGTTAGTTGTCCCGCGCCGCTATGGCATGGACCATGGTCCATGGTAAACGCCAATCACGCTACTTCAGCACGAGGAAAATGGCTTCCATGCTTCAGAAGAAACGCTCGCCGCAGCACACGGTCATTCACTGTCTGGGCAGGCTTAGCCTGCGCACAGCGGGTGCCGTCGCAATCACCCTCGCTACCTTGGGTGGCGCACAAGCGGCTACGTCCACCACCGATACCATCAAGGCATTCAAACTCTGCACTGGCGCGGATAACAACTCCCACGTACTGGAAGGGACCATCGACCAGCACATGCGCAACGACGTGACCGCCATTCACTTCAAGCAAACCCCGGCGCATGCCTCCTTTGATTGGCACAAGGACCCGGAGCCTCAGTACGTCATTACATTGTCCGGTACCCTGGCGTTCGTGACCAAAACCGGTGAGAAATTCACCCTGCATCCGGGTGAAGTACTGGTCGCCGAAGACAATACCGGCTCGGGGCATCGCTGGAATCTGGTCGACGATCAACCCTGGCGGCGTGGGTATGTGGTCCTGAAGCCGGGGGCGCCGGATTCGTTTATCCCGAACGATCCGGTTGCTGCGAAAGTATGTAAAGCGCCTTAAGAATGCTGTCCTGCGCACCGCTGTAGCGTGCCACTGGCCCGGCAATCAACTGCCGGGCCAGCTCATCATTTGTCATGCGGCCAAGACCCAGACCCTCTGCAACCTCTTTGGATAGAGGTGATTCCGCTTATGGGGACTTCATTGACGGGGAGGATCGCATTTACCTCGCACGATTTCATCTATCTTCTGAACACTTTCCATTAGTGCATCAAAAAACTTGCTCATTAATATGTTCTCACTGTTTTATGGCGCTTGAAAAATATTTTCGCCGCATTCTACTACGTTGATTTGACCGTAAGATAATTCTCCTTTTGTTGAGTGATATTTCTTGGAGTGCTTTTCTGTCTTGTGGATTGATGGTGATTTGATTTTTAGTGGAGTATTACAGGCGTCCGAATGCAAGTGGCTACCCGCAAATGGATGATCTCGTAAAAGATGTGATACCTCTGCTGCAATACCTGATCCCGGGCTTCTTAACCGCTTGGATCTTCTATTCGCTAACCGCCTTTAAACGGCCTGATACCTTCGGGCAAATAGTGCAGGCGCTGATTTTTACATTTGTTGTGCACGGGGTTGTGCTTGCAATTGGCGCGCTATGCCTCTGGGTTGGATCGAAGGGTCTGGCAATTGGAAAATGGGACGCAAAAGCCGAGGCATTTTGGTCCTTCATGATATCCGTTTTACTCGGATTGCTTTCATGCTGTCTCGCCACCAGCGATAAACTGCATAGTTGGTTAAGGAGCCGCGATATCACTGAGCAGACTTCATACCCGAACGAGTGGTACAGCACCTTCTCGAGATATCCGCGCTTTGTAGTCTTGCATTTGAATGACGAGCGCCGCCTTTATGGATGGCCTTCGGAATGGCCCAATGAGCCGGCCCAGGGGCAATTTGTCATCCAGAACCCCGCCTGGCTTGACGAGCGAGGGGGGCAAAATCATTGTGGTGCGCAGTTTTTGGTTATCGACGCTTCGAAGGTACAATGGGTAGAGTTTGATCAAGAGATAGAGGACGAGAAATGACCAGTAAAGCGCCTCAACCAATGCCAGCGTCCGGACGAAAGGGCATTGCGCATGACGGCAAAAATCCACTTCCCAGAGCCGTTGTTAGGCCAACGGCCCCCTCTGCTCCTCCGCCGCCGAAGAGATGAGAGCAGGGCCCTGGTGATCAAGATCGGACCTGAGGACGCTTCGGCGGACAGGTCCCGTTTAATAACGTTGACCGGCCGGAAGTCGTTACTGGCCCCTGATCAGTCCGGCATGCCTGACGGCCGGCGTGGTGGCGCAAGCATCGGATTTTCTTCTCGCTGCTCCAGTCTGATGTACGCGGGCCAATTGGTAACAAAAAGGTTCGGTCATCCAGCGAATAGAGCAGTATTGGGCTGCGGCTAATGCCAGATTAAATGTGAGTCACGGACAGTTGGCTGATAATGCAAATTGAGCCGTCGGTTGACGGTGTGGCATCCGTATAGTCAATCTGATTATAAATCCCTCCATGGAAATCGAAGGATTTGGACAGCCAGGAGCTTCCCAATTGAAGCGTTGGAGAGGAGGCGGACTGACCGCCGCTACTGGCACTCAGGATAATCGCGCCCGTAGAGTTACTATGGATGCTCACCTTGAACTTCGCACCTAATGCAACGTTACCCAGTAGAAATGCAGGCGTTGGGTCGGCACCGTTGTACTCCTTTCGAAATGCATAAGTGAGTGAGTTCTTCTCCCAAAACACCTTGATTGCCGGGTCTACATCGTTCTGAACGTGCATCTGTGAAACCACGACCTTCTGAGCCGAGTTTACCTTCACCAGTGTCATCTCTTGCCGGTTCCAGTGGTTGGCGGCGCTAAGCAGGGTCCAGTAAATCGACTCTTTCCATTCGCAGCGCGTTCGATGTGTACTCTTGCTGGATGCCCCCTTGGTAGGGGCCGTGAGCTGAATAGATCCATCTGGCAGCCGGGTTATTACGGTAGGGCACTCTGCGAGAGCCTTGGTACCGTTCAGCTCCAGCGCTACCGGGTTGGTGGCTGACGTCGGCAATGGTGTGGCGATGTCGAAGTTGCTGATATCTACAGTCATGATGGTCATCCTTGGTCATGGGAACTGTTTTTAATTGACGCTGGCTAGTCTGATACCTGTGGACGGTTATAGTTCACCGATTGGAAGTCATTGAGGGCGGGTATCGAACCTCGCGACGTCCTTGATCCCTGCCGCGTCCAAACCGCCCGCTTTGGATCAGCTTGATGGTTTTGAAAAGACGTTTACCAGGCTGCCATCCGGATCACGGAGCAGCAGGGAGGTATTGCCCCATGGCATTATCGTTATTGGCATCACAACTTCCGCATCACTGACCCGAAGCAGCACGGCCTCGACGTCATCCACTTGAAACTCCAGGATTGCCGAGCGGTTGCTGGCGGCGACGGCCAATCCGTTGTTATGAAGACGGATCAGGCGCTCATCGCTTATCGCCAGGATGACTCCGTCGAAGTGTATTTCGGCGAACCCGTCAGCAAGATGCCTGGGCTCAATGGTCGAGAGATTTTGATAGAACTGGACGAGGTGTTCGAACTTACTGGTGACGAGGCGGACAGACGAGAATTTCATGATTTGACCTGACAGAAATGAGAGGCCTCAGCCTACGTCAGGCCTCTGTCAGTTTCTGGCAGTATCGTTTTGCAAAACCCGGAAAAAGGAGCAGAAAGTGGGGTCCCACTTTTCGCCGTGGGCAAATGGCCGGGTGTCAACCCTCAAATGTTGCCCGCTCAATTTTATAAAAATAGTTTTCTTGCTGACCCACGGTGAGCTGTTTTATTGATTTATGGGAGAACGTCCCCCCGATCTTTTCCACTGCCCGCTGCGACCTAATGTTTTGACTGCCGATGTGGAACCAAACGGTGTCGACCCACTGAAAGGCATGCTTGAGCATCAGGTGTTTAAGTTCTCCATTCGCGGCGCCGCCCCATTTTTCGCGAGCTAGAAAGGTGTATCCGATAGCAACCTCACGCTTTTTCTCACTGAATTCATAGTAGCGAGAACTACCGACTACGCTGTTGCTGTCACGGTCGATAACGACCAGCGCGCTCTGCGAGGTGAGGGCTTCGTTAAACCATTCGCGAAAGACAGGTTCCTGGTAGCGCGTCGGGCTCGGGTGTTGAACCCAGATCAATGGGTCGGATGCGACGCGGTAAAGTGATTCGAAATCCCCGGCCTCCAGCGGGCGCAGCTCAAGTGACTCACCAAGAATTGATGGGGAGACGGGTAGTGCTTGCATCATTTTCTCCTGAGGTTCGGATGACTTGACCCTGGGGTTTCCTTGTACCCAGGCTCAGATTAACGCTCAATCAACATGAGAAATAGCCTTCTGGAAAAACTCGTATTTCCCGCGCATCTTAGGCACGGGAGAATATTACGTGTGCCAAACGCGGAGGATAATGTTCAAGTGTCGCTGCAAATTCAGCGATACGGGGTTTTCAGCCCGGAATAACAGAGTTCCTTTTCGTAGCAGAGGAGCTTTATCGTGACCAAAAAGAACATTCCCGATTCACATCCGATCAGCAGCGCGCTAAGCACCACCGACGACATCTACTCGCGTAAGATATCTGATGCCTCTACCGACGGAAATGAGGAGGTCCCGGCCAACGAGCCGCGTTTGCTCGACACCCTCGCGTTCACCGGCGCCAAATCCGTCATTCTCGAAGCCCCGTACAACAATCATCCGATTGATCGCTCTGATCGGTGTAGGCTGGACCGTCAAGAAAAGACGAGGAGAGCAGCCGCCGCAGTTCAACCTGCACATCGGAGTTCATCGTTGCCCCGATGTGCAGGCTGTCATGATCAACACCCACCTGACAGATCAGCCTTTGACGGTGACCGGGCCATGGTTGTCGCAGTGGCCACCATGCGGATGGTGCAGATGCCCCTCCACCAGATAGTCCACATGATCCCCATGTGTGACAGCTTCATGCCCACAGCCCGGGCCATGCACATGATCCTTGGCATGTCCGCCGCAGCTATGATCAGGTGTGCAGCTAGCGGGATTGCGCGCGTTGATCTCCAGGCTGTGCTCATCGACGTGATCGCCATGCACATGGTGCAGGTGACCATCGTGCAGGTAGTCGACATGGCCATTGTGCTCAATCGCCGTATGTCCGCAGCCCGGGCCATGCTGATGGGTGTGATTGGGATGCTTGTCGCACGTGCTCATACCTGATTCCTCTTTCTCTTCATGTTGGAGATTGGGTGTATTCAGGTTAGGCACATGTCCGATTTCGTGCCTCAATTACCCATGAAATGATTTACCAGTCGTCGTTTGCGTAATACGTAGTCTCGCGGATCCGGGCTAAAGGGGCGCGTGACTGACCACGGTGGCATACCACTTGCTTGCGGCTAGCAGCATTTTTGACAACTCCCACTGGATTAAGGATTTTCCCTTTGGCACTGCACCTTTGGTTTACTTTCGCCCTGGCCTACCTGGCAACGACCCTGTCTCCCGGTCCAAACGTACTCTTGGTCGTACGCAATGCCTTGCGTTATGGCCCCCCTGCCATGGCTGTAACACTGCTCGGCAACCTTGTCGCTCAGTTGCTGGTGACCAGCGGCGTGGCACTGGGCGTGGGTGCTATCCTCATTGCCGTGCCTACGGCATTCCTTGCGCTAAAAGTCATTGGCGCCGGTTATCTGATCTACCTCGGGTTGCGCCAGCTGTTGGCCCGTACGCCAGTGGTCCGGTCAGAAGGTGAGCCGCAAACCAGCCCACCGTCATCGAAATGGAACATTGGTATGGAGGCGTTTCTGGTCTCCGCGAGCAACCCCAAAACGCTGATTTTTCTCTGCGCTTTTTTACCGCAGTTTCTTGATCATGATCGGCCCATTCCCGGGCAGTTCCTGATGATGTACCTGACCATTGCAGCTATCGTAGTGATCGTCCATTCGGTTTACTGCTACACCGCTTATCGATTCAGTAAACGCCTCAGCGCCGCGCATTGGGTCGTGGCCTTGAAGCGCACCACTGGGGCGATATTCATCGGTCTGGGCGTACGCTTGCTGAACACCAAGGCGCTGTGAGCCGAAATCCGGTAAATCCAATTTATCAGTATGGAAGTCACCCATTCCTTTCTTGAAGAACACTCCATGAAAAGCACACGAGCAAATGGTTCTTTTGAAATCAGACTAAACCCCGAAGCCCTTAGCGAACCGGCTGCCGGGACAGGTCTTGGACGCATGTCCTTCAACAAGGTCTTCCAGGGCGACCTCGTGGCGACCAGTCAAGGTGAAATGCTTTCTTTGCGCAGCAGTGTGCTGGGTTCCGCCGGCTACGTGGCGATGGAAACGGTGACCGGCACGCTTCAGGGACGCAATGGCAGCTTTGTATTGCAGCACAGCTCCTCCATGACTCGCGGCGTAGCTGAGCAGTCCATTAACGTTGTGCCTGATTCCGCTACCGGGGAGCTTGCAGGGCTTGCCGGTAGCCTGGTGATCACGATTGAGGAAGGTCAGCATTCCTACCAGTTTGACTACTCACTGTCCTGAGACCAGCAGGGAGAGGCGAGGGTGGTCGTGCCTCTCCCCGGCACTTCACGGATAGCTGACTGCCTGCACCCAGTTGGCGCCCTTGCCAGAAGGTGCGCCGGAGCTACGCGTCAGCGTGCCGTGTAGCGGGTCGATGGCATATACACCCACCTCAGGGCTTTTCTCTCCGGTCACCAGCAGCCATTTCCCCGACGGATCGACGGTGATCCCCCGCGGTTGCTGTTCGACCTTGATGTTCTGCAGAAAGCTCAGCTTGCCGCTTTTGCCGTCTACCGAAAAGGCACTGACCGTGCTGCCGGTGCGCTCCGAGGTGTAGAGGAAGCGCCCGTTGGGAGTGAGCTTGATATCGGCGGCCCAGATCAGGTTGGCCGCCAGCGGCGGCGGTGTCGGTTGGCCAGGCTTGATCATCGGTCGGGCGATGCCGCGTACCAGGCCCGAGTCGGCGGGGATGGCATTGACTTCGGACAGTGCGCTCAGGCGTCCGCTCTTCGGGTCGATGGCGAATGTGGTCACGGTGCCGGCCATTTCGCTGAGCAGGTAGAGAAAGCGGTTATCAGACGAGATCACCGGATGACGGGGACCACTGCCCTTGGGCATGTCGATATGCCCCAGTGGCGTGAGCTTGCCGCTGACGGCGTCGAACCTGAATTCCAGGTACTGATCGGAACCCAGGCTGGCGGCGTACACAAAGCGATTGGTCTTATCGACAATGATCGAATGGGCGTTCGGGCCGGTCTTGATGACTTGTCGTATATCATCGCTCACCACACCCTTGGCATCGATGGCATTGACGCTGATCAGGTCTTCGCCGTATGAAGCACCAAACAGATAGTGACCGGCCTTGTCCGTCGAGATATAGGCCAGGCTGTCGGCGACTGTGGAATTCTTCAGGTGCTTGAGAGCCCCGTTGGCCGGGTCGATGGCGTAGGTCGCTACCGAATAGGGTTTGGCGCGTATGGACGCATAGAGTTTGCTGCGGTCGGGGCTCAGCGCCAGGGGCATCACGCCGGCCCCGACGTCGGTGGTGGCCAGCGGCTGCAATTGCCCCTTTGCCGACAGCTCATAGCTGTTGAGCGTGCCGTCGTTGGCATTGGAAACGTAGACGTAGGTGTTGGCCCAGGTCAGTGGGGTGATCATCAATAGTGCGGCACCGGCGAAACCTTGAAGGGTTTTGGTTCGACTCATTTCAGGGACTCTTTATTGTTGTTTTTAATTGTCTGTCATCGTATGACTTGGCTTGATTGTTAAGCGGCCGCGCCTCCCTTGTCAATCCTGAGGCTGATCAGGGAGACAGGGTTTGCCTGTGTCGTTTGTGATCGATGTGGCATCCATCCGTATGACGGGCTGCTCCATGGTTTGGATGTCCGTGACGTCTTCACCAACGGAGCTGACTGCCGACCCGACGACTTGGGGAACTTCAGACTATTTCGAATGAGAAGGCGTAAAGGCTAGACCGCGCCCGACGGCGCGCAGGCATTTCTCCACGCCGCTCGTCACTTGCTTAACTGACAAGAGTTTCACGATCGGCGTATCGCCCCAGAAAGCTTAGGTTCAGGTTGCCGGGCGCAACCTCGATAGCAGACTAATCTTCAGGGGCATGGCCAGTGGCCGTTACCCGTAAAGAAACAAGCCCCAGGGGAGAGATGAGTGAAGCACAGCAAGGGAACAAGCATTCTGCTGGTGGTCGTGGTGCTGGGGCTTCTGGTGGGAGGCTGGGTGCTTTATCACAGCTTGAACAAGCCTAAGGGCAAACCGCCTTCGGTGGGCGATCCGGTGACCGCCGTTGCCGTCAAGTTGATGGATGTGCCGGTGTACATCGATGCCCTGGGCACGGTGACACCGACCCGCAGCGTGACCGTGGTCAGCCAGGTCTCCGGCATCCTCTCCTCGGTGGACTTCAAGGAAGGCCAGCGGGTCAGCAAGGGCCAGGTGGTGGCGCGCATCGATGACCGCGCGCTCAAGGCCCAGTTGGCCCAGGCCAAGGGCGTGCTCGCCCACGACCAGGCGGTGCTGGTCAATGCCCAGCGTGACCTGGCGCGCTTTCGCGAATTGATCAAGGTCGGTTCGGTCAGCCAACAAACCCTCGATACCCAGGTTGCCACGGTGCAAGAGCAACTGGGGACAGTGGCGGCGGATGACGGTGCGGTGCAGAACCTGCAAGTGCAGGTGAGTTATTGCACCATCACCTCGCCGGTGGATGGCATCGTCGGCCTGCGCCTGGTGGACCCCGGCAACTTTGTCTCCGCCGGTAGCACCACGGGGATCGCGGTGATCACCCAGATGAACCCGGCAACCGTGGTGTTCGCGGTACCGGAGGACGATCTGGGGTCCATCGACCAGGCAATGGCCAAGGGCAAGGTCGATGTCCTGGCCTATGACCGCAACAAACATAACCTGCTGGCCAGCGGGACCTTGCTGGCCCTGGACAACCAGGTCGACACCACCACCGGCACGGTACGGGTCAAGGCGCAATTCAACGACACCGGCAATGCGTTGTTCCCCAATCAGTTCGTCAATGCCCGGCTCAAGGCCGATACCCTGCAGCAGGTTGCGGTGGTCCCGACCCTGGCGATCCAGCACGGCAGCAAGGGTGATTTTGTCTTCGTGGTACAGGGCAACAAGGCCAGCCTGCGCACTATCAAGAGCGGGCCGGTCAGTGGCGACCTGACGGCGGTGCTGGACAATGGCGTGAAAGTCGGCGAGCAGGTGATTACCGAAGGGGCTGACAAACTGGACAACGGCTCCACGGTGAAGGTGGTCAGCCAGTGAGTTCAGCAATGTCTCAGACACTCTATTTGTGCCGCCCAGGTAGTCATTGCTCATGAATGTCTCCAGACCCTTTATCGAGCGCCCCATCGCGACCACGTTGTTGATGGTCGCCATCTTCCTGCTGGGGCTGCTCGGCTATCGCTTTCTGTCGGTTTCGGCCCTGCCTGAAGTCGATTACCCGACTATCCAGGTCTTCACCCAATACCCCGGGGCCAGCCCGGATGTGATCAGCTCCTCGATCACCGCGCCGCTGGAGCGCCAGTTCGGCGAAATGCCCGGCCTCAAGTCGATGGGTTCCACCAGTTCCAACGGTGCTTCGGTTATCACCCTGCAATTCGACCTGTCGCTGTCACTGGATATCGCCGAGCAGGAAGTGCAGGCTTCTATCAATGCCGCCGGTACCTTCCTGCCGGCCAACCTGCCGTACCCACCGGTCTACAGCAAGGTCAACCCGGCCGATGCGCCGGTCCTGACACTGTCGCTGACCTCCGATGTATTGCCCCTGACCAAGGTCGAGGACCTGGCCGATACCCGCCTGGCGCAGAAGATCTCGCAGATATCCGGGGTCGGGCTGGTCACCATCAGCGGCGGCCAGCGCCCGGCGGTACGGATCGAGACCAACACCTCGGCGCTCAACAGCATGGGCCTGTCCCTGGAGGATGTACGCACCGCCCTGGGCGCGGCCAACGTCAACCAGGCCAAGGGCAATATCGACGGCAAGTTCCAGGCGTTTTCCATCGGCGCCAACGATCAGCTGCAGTCGGCCGAGGAATACCGCGACCTGGTGATCGCCTACAAGAACGGGGCGCCGATCCGCCTGGCGCAGATCGCCACCTCGATCCAGGGCGCGGAAAACCCACGACAGGCGGCCTGGACCAACGACACACCGTCGATCGTGCTGAATATCCAGCGCCAGCCGGGCGCGAACGTGATCCAGGTGGTCGATCGGGTCCAGCAACTGCTGCCCAAGCTGCGCGCCAGTTTGCCGGGGACCTTGAAGGTCAGCGTACTGACCGACCGCACCCAGACCATTCGCGCCTCGGTCACCGACGTCCAGTACGAGCTGGGGGTTGCGATACTGCTGGTGGTGCTGGTGATCTTCCTGTTCCTGCGCAATGTACCGGCCACCATCATCCCGGCCGTAACCGTGCCTTTGACCTTGATCGGTACCCTGGCGGTGGCCTACGTCCTGGGCTTTTCCCTGAACAACCTGACCCTGATGGCGCTGACCATTGCCATCGGTTTCGTGGTCGATGACGCCATCGTCATGATCGAAAACATCACCCGCTACCTGGAGGAGGGCGATACACCGTTGCAGGCCGCGCTCAAGGGTTCGGCACAGATCGGTTTCACCATTATCTCGCTGTCGGTGGCACTGATCGCGGTGATGATCCCGCTGCTGTTCATGGGCGATGTGGTCGGGCGGCTGTTCCGCGAGTTCGCCATGACGGTGGCGGTGACCATCGTGATTTCCGCGATCATCTCCCTGACCCTGACGCCGATGATGTGTTCGCGCATGTTGCGCAATCACAGCGGGGAACGGCGTCCGGACTTTTTCGACAAGATCAACGGCTACTACGTGCGTGGCCTGGACTGGATACTGCTGCACCGCACCCTGACGCTGATTTCCATCGTCTTCACCGCGCTGCTGACCCTGTTCATCATCGTGGTCATGCCCAAGGGCTTTTTCCCCGAGCAGGACACCGGGCTGATCCAGGGGATTTCCCAAGGCTCGCCCACCGTGTCGTTCCAGCAGATGGAACTGCAACAGCAGAAGCTGGCCGCGCGGATTCTCAAGGACCCGGCAGTGGCCAGCCTGTCGTCCTTTGTCGGTATCGACCAGACCAACCCGACCATCAACCAGGGCAATCTGCTGATCAACCTCAAGGATCGCGGCGAGCGCGACAGCGCGGCGGTGGTGATTCGTCGGCTGTCGGATGCCAATGCCGATGATTCCGGGGTGCGCCTGTACCTGCACAGCGTGCAGGACCTGACCCTCGACGCGACGATCTCGACCACCAGCTACCGCCTCGGCTTGCAGGCCACCGACCCGCAGGTCCTGGAAGAGTGGACGACCAAACTACTCTCGGCCATCGGCAAGGACCCGATGTTCAGCGATGTGCAAAGCCAGGCGATGCAGTTCGGCAACCAGATCCAGATCAATATCGACCGTGCCACGGCCTCCCGCCTGGGCGTCACGCCCCAGGCCATCGATAACGTGCTGTACGACGCCTTTGGCCAGCGCCAGGTGTCGACCATCTACACCCAGCTCAACCAGTATCACGTGGTGATGGCCACCGACCGGCCGCCGCGCAATATCGCCGACCTGCTGACCGGGCTTTATGTCACCACCAGCAGCGGCGCCGTGACGCCCCTGGCGAGCATGGCCACCCAGCAGGTGATCCGCACCCCGATCACCATCAACCGGCTGGGCCAGTTCCCCTATGCCGACATCTCCTTCAACCTGGCTCCCGGCCAGACCCTGGGCGCGGCCGTGACGCGCCTGGACCAGATTGAAAAAGACGTCGGCCTGCCATTGACGGTACAGGCCAATCTGGAGGGCGCCGCCGCGACTTTCCAGTCCTCGCTGTCGAACCAGATATTCCTGGTGGTGGCGGCGATTGTGGTGGTCTACCTGATGCTCGGTATTCTCTATGAGAGCTTCGTGCACCCGGTGACCATTCTCTCGACCTTGCTCTCGGCGGCCCTCGGCGCCTTGCTGGCGTTGCTGATCACCGGCACCCAGTTCGACATCATCGGCTTGATCGGCATTGTGCTGCTGATCGGGATCGTCATGAAGAACGGCATCATGATGGTCGACTTCGCCCTGGAGTTGCAGCGCAACGACGGACTCGACCCGGTGGCGGCGATTCGCAAGGCTGCGGAACTGCGTTTCCGGCCGATCCTGATGACCTCCATGGCCTCGCTGTTCGGCGCGGTGCCGTTGGCCCTGGGCACCGGCATCGGCTCGGAGCTGCGCCATCCGCTGGGCATCGCGATCATCGGCGGGCTGTTGCTCAGCCAGTTGCTGACGCTGTTTTCCACGCCGGTGATTTTCCTGGCGATGAACCAGCTGGAACGTCGCTTCAGCAAGCGTCACGCCGAGACTGAGGGCTGATGCCGATGAACATCAGCGCGCCGTTTATCCAACGCCCGATTGCAACCATCCTGCTGGCGGTCGGCCTGGCCCTGTTCGGCTGGCTGGCCTTCCTGTTGCTGCCGGTGGCACCGTTGCCGCAAGTCGACTTCCCGACCATCAGCGTGCGCGCCTCGCTGCCGGGCGCCGATCCGGAAACCGTCGCCACGTCGGTGGCCACGCCACTGGAGCGGCAGTTCGGGCAGATCGCCGGGGTGACCCAGATGACCTCGTCGAGCAGCTTGGGCTCGACCCGCATCAACCTGCAATTCGACCTGAGCCGCAATATCGACGGCGCCGCCCGTGACGTCCAGGCGGCCATCAATGCCGCCCGCAGCAACCTGCCCAGCGATCTGTCGGGTAATCCGACCTACCGCAAGGTCAACCCGGCCGACTCGCCGATCATGATCATCAGCCTGACCTCCGACAGTGCCACGCCGGGCCAGATGTATGACGTGGCCTCGACCTTGCTCGAGCAGAAACTGCTGCAGACCAGCGGCGTCGGCGACGTCAACGTCGGCGGCGGGGCGCTGCCGGCGGTGCGTATCGAACTCAATCCGGATCGGCTCAACCATTACGGTGTCAGCCTGGAGCAGGTGCGCGCGGCGATTACCTCCTCGAACGCCAACCTGCCCAAGGGTGCGTTGTCCATCAACGACCAGTCCTACGGGATCGGCGCCAACGACATGCTGTTCAAACCCGAGGATTACGCGCCGCTGATAGTCAAGCAGAGCAACGGTGACGTGGTGCATATCGCCGATCTGGGTTATGTCCGCGAGGATGTCGAGGACCTGCGCAACTTCGGCCTGTCCAACGGCCGGCCGGCGGTGCTGCTGGTGGTGTTCAAACAGCCGGGGGCCAACGTCATCGAGACGGTGGACGCGGTCAAGGCTTCGTTGCCGTTCCTGCAAGGCTCGATCCCGGCCTCGATCAAGCTCAATATCCTGCTGGACCGCACCACCACCATCCGCGCGTCGTTGCACGATGTGGAAGTCACCTTGCTGGTGTCGATTTTCCTGGTGACCCTGGTGACCTTCGGCTTCTTCCGCGACTGGCGCAGTACCCTGGTGCCGGCCATCGTCGTGCCGCTGTCGTTGCTCGGCACCTTTGGCGCCATGTATTTCCTCGGTTACAGCCTGAACAACCTGTCGCTGATGGCGCTGACCATTTCCACCGGCTTCGTGGTGGACGATGCGATCGTTATCGTGGAAAACATCATGCGCCACCTGGAACGCGGCGAAAGCCGGGTGCAGGCGGCACTGGCCGGGGCGCAGGAGGTCGGTTTCACGGTGTTGAGCATCAGTGTCTCGCTGATTGCAGTCTTCATTCCTTTGCTGATGATGGGCGGCATCGTCGGGCGGCTGTTCCGCGAGTTTTCCATCACGCTGTCGGTGGCGATCCTGATTTCGATGCTGATCTCCCTGACCGTGACGCCGATGCTCTCCAGCATCCTGCTGCGCCCGAGCGAGGAGACGGGCTCGGATCACGAATACCCGGACTCGCGCTTCCATCGCTTCTATGACCGGACCCTGCTCTGGGTCGTCGAGCATTCGGCCTTGATGGGCTTGCTGACCGTGCTGGTCATCGTCCTTGCCGGTGTGCTCTATGTGCTGGTGCCCAAGGGGTTCTTTCCCCAGGAAGACACCGGGCGGCTGCAGGGCAGCATCATCGCGCCACAAAGTATTTCCTATGCGGCGATGCAGGAGGCCTTCAGCAAGATCAACCAGACCGTGTCGAAGAACCCGAATGTCGAAACTGTCGGTGGTTTTATCGGTGGTGGCGGTGCGATCAACAGCGGCCAACTGTTTATTGCCCTCAAGCCGGTCGGTGAGCGCAAGGATAGCGCCGACCAGGTGATCGCCCAGGTACGCAAGGCCCTCGGTGACCTGCCGGGAACCCGGCTGTACCTGCAATCGGCCCAGGACATCACGGTCGGCGGCCGGCAGAGCGGGGCGCAGTACCAGTACACCATGACCGCCGATGACCAGGCCACCCTGGATGAATGGGTGCCCAAGGTCGTCGCGGTGCTGCATACCCTGCCGCAACTGACCGATATCAACACCGACCAGCAGGACAACAGCCTGCTGGCCAACATCAGCATCAACCGCGACACCGCTGCCCGCCTGGGGGTCAATATCGGCAATATCGACCAGACCCTCTACGACGCTTTTGGCCAACGCCAGGTCTCGACCATCTACAAGTCGGCCAACCAGTACCACGTGGTGATGGAAGTGGCGCCGCCGTACTGGACCGATCCACAGACCCTCAAGTCGATCTATGTCCCGACCGGGCCGGTGAGCTCCAGCCAGGCGGCCAACGCTACAACGCTTTCGGCAAGCGGCAAGACGCTGGTGCCACTGTCGGCGCTGTCGGATACCGGCATCCAGCGCACGGCGATCTCCATTGCCCACCAGGGCACCTTCCCGGCGGTAACGGCCTCGTTCAACCTGGCGCCGGGCACCTCCATCGGCCAGGCCACGGTGCTGGTGGAAAATGCCGTGGCCCAGTTGCGTATGCCGGCCAGCGTGGTCGGGCAATTCGCCGGCACGGCCCAGGTGTTCCAGTCGTCGGTGGCCAGCGAGCCGCTGCTGATCGTAGCGGCCCTGTTGTCGGTGTATATCGTGCTGGGGATGCTCTACGAGAACCTGATGCACCCGCTGACCATCCTCTCGACCTTGCCCTCGGCCGGTGTCGGCGCGCTGATCGCCTTGCTGCTGACCGGCACCGAGCTGTCGATCATCGCCCTGGTGGGGGTGATCCTGCTGATCGGGATCGTCAAGAAGAACGCCATTATGATGATCGATTTCGCCATTACCGAGCGGGTCCAGCACGGGCGCAGTGCCCGCGAGGCGATTCACCGGGCCTGCCTGATCCGCTTCCGGCCGATCATGATGACCACCCTGGCGGCCATTCTCGGGGCCTTGCCGCTGGTCCTGGGCAGTGGCTACGGTTCGGAGCTGCGCCGTCCGCTGGGGATTTCCATTATCGGCGGGTTGCTGCTCAGCCAATTGCTGACGCTCTACACCACCCCGGTTATCTATTTGTGGCTGGACAGCGCTTCCGAGCGGCTGCGCCGGCGCGGCAAGGAGTCTTGAACATGATGATGGGTCGACGCGCCCCCTGCCTGGTCCTGCTGCTCAGCCTGAGCATCAGCGGCTGCATGGTCGGGCCGGATTACCAGAAACCGCCGATCGAACTGCCGCAGACCTTCAAGGAAGGTGCGCAGTGGCAGCGGGCGGCCGCCAATCCCCAGGGGGCGCTGGACAGCCAGTGGTGGCTGGATTATCACGATCCGGTCCTCAACGACCTGATGATCCGCGCGGCCAAGGCCAACCAGTCGATTGTCGCCGCCGAGGCGGCTTATCGCCTGGCGCAAGCGCAAGTCGCCTCCAGCCGGGCCGGGCTCTGGCCGACGGTGACCGCTGGACTGTCCGGTTCCCGCGGGGTGGGCAAGAGCGGCAGCAGCGGGACTGCCACGAGCACTTCGGGCGGTTCGGTCGAACAGAGTGTCAGCGCCACCCTCGGCGCCAGCTGGGAGCCGGACCTGTGGGGCCTGGTACGCCGTGGCATCGAGTCGAGCCAGGCCTCGGCCCAGTCCTCCGATGCCCTGTTGGCGGGAGTCCGGCTGTCCATCGGCGGTAGTGTCGCCAGCAACTATTTCGGCATCCGCCAGCTGGATATCGATATCCGCTTGTTGAACGAACAACAACGGATCAATCAGCAACTGCTGGACATCACCCAGACCGAATACACCCAGGGCACCGCCTCCAACGACCAGTTGCTGGTGGCCCAGGACCAACTGACCACGGTAGTGGCTGCCCTGCAGACCTCGCAGCGTTCACGCGAGCAATTCGAGCATGCCCTGGCGGTGCTGGTGGGCGTGGCGCCGGCGCAGTTCAGCCTCGCGCCGGTCGACAGCTTTGCCTTCAACCTGCCGGCAACCCCCCTGAGCCTGCCGTCGGGGCTGTTGCAACGGCGTCCGGACGTCGTCGCCGCCGAGCGCTCGGTGGCCGCGGCCAATGGGAAAATCGGCGTTGCCGAGGCGGCGTTCTATCCCAATCTCGATCTGACGGCCCAGGTCGGCTACACGGGCAGCGCCCTGGGCGGCCTGTTCTCCTTGCCGAACCGGATCTGGAGCGTCGGCCCGGCGCTGGCCGAAACCCTGTTCGACGGCGGTGCGCGTTCGGCGGCGGTCAAGGAGGCCGAAGCCAGCTATGACGAGGAAGTCGCGAACTATCGCGGCACGGTGCTCAGCGCCTTACAGAACGTCGAAGACAACCTCTCGACGCTCAATCACCTGCAGACCCAGACCCAGGCCTACCAGCAGATCTACCAGCGCAACCAGCAACTGTTCGGCAGCCAGCAGGCCCAGCAGAAGGCCGGCACGGTCAGCCTGCAAGATGTATTGACCCAGCAACTGATCCTGTTGCAGACCGAGCAGAGTCTGCGTGACACCCAGGGCCAGTTGACCCAGGGCAGCGTCAGCTTGATCCAGAGCCTGGGCGGTGGTTGGCAAGGGGGCGATTTGACCGGTAAGTGAGGCGTCGTGGCCTGTCGGTTTTCCCAGGAGGAGGCCACTCCGACGAGGGTGTCGGTAATATTTTTTGCGGTGGGCGCTGGCTCGTTATAACAATCTGTTGCAAGGCGGTATCTTGTCGGTGTTTTCCAGCCGTTAAGATGCACACGCCCCAAGCGATTTCTTTTATTCAACGAGCCTGACCATGCCCTTTACCCAAGCAACCGGAGCATTGGCACCGCAGAGCGCCCTCGGTTATCAGGAGGCGATTTTCCCTCAGGTGTCTCGTTCTTTCGCCCTCACCATCCCGCAATTGCCGCCGCCGTTGAACACGGCCATGACCACCGCCTACCTGCTCTGTCGGATCGCCGACACCATCGAGGACGAGCCGACGCTGTCGATTACCGACAAGCAGCATTATGAAGCGGCGTACATCCGGGCAGTTCTCGGTGAGATCGATGCCCAGCCGTTCTGTGATGAGCTGGCCCCTTTGCTTTCCGAGGCCAGTTCGCCAGCGGAAAGAGCACTGTTGAGCCAATTGCCGCGGGTACTGGAAGTGCTGCGGACCCTTGACGAACCGCAGCAGGTGGCCATTGTGCGGTGCCTGCGGGTGATGTGCCTCGGCATGGGGGATTTCCAGCGGGTCGTTGGTTTGCAGGGGCTGGAGACCTTGTCCGAGCTCAAACGCTACTGTTACTGCGTTGCGGGCGTGGTGGGCGAAATGTTCACCGAATTGTTCGTCGACTTCGCGCCGGAACTGGTGGTTCATCAGGAGCGGATGGCTTCACTGGCCGTGTCGTTTGGCGAGGGGTTGCAATTGACCAATATCCTCAAGGACCAATGGGAAGACCGGCAGCGTGGCGTTTGTTGGCTGCCACGGGACCTGTTTGCACGACATGGCGTGTGCTTGTTGTCGTTGCATACGAGTACGCAACCTGGCTATGGGCCGGCGCTGACAGAACTGATCGGCATTGCCCACGCTCATCTGCGCCGAGCCTTGGACTACACGCTGCTGATTGCACCCGAGCGCGCCAGCTTGAGGTTTTTCTGCCTGCACTCCATTGGCCTGGCGATACTGACATTGCGTAACCTGCATCGACGTGCCGATTTTCATTCCGGGTTGCAGGTGAAAGTGCCCCGCGGCTTGGCAATGACAACCCTCGGCACTCTGCGCTCGCTGGGTGGAGACAACGCCGGCTTGCGGGGGCTGTTCGATCGGGCGACGCGTTCGTTGCCGTTGACCCGTCTCTGAAGTGCCGCGCTGTTGAGGTAATATGCCGGCAAAACAGGCCCGCCGTGTTCGATAAGGGTTCGTATGTCCTTGATTTTTTCTGCCCGCAGGCTGGTGCCCCTCGGCCTGCTCTTGCTGTTCAGCGGCTGCCAGCCCGCACCGACAACGCCCCTCGACCAACAACTCTATATCTGGCAACGCCAATGGCGCCCGGCCCATGAGCAGGCCCTGGCCCGGAGCCGGGCGGACTTCTCGACCTTGCGGGTGCTGGCCCTGCAGGCCCAGCCCAAGGCCGGGTGGAGCAGGGCGCGGGTGGATCTGGCGCAACTCAAGGCCGATGGCCGGCCGGTGATCGCGGTGGTTCGCCTCGACGGCCAGCTTCCGGCCCTGGATCTGGACCTCGCGCGCACGCAAATCTCGACGCTGCTGGCCGATTGGCAGGCTGGCGGCGTGGCGCCCGCCGGGCTGGAAATCGACCATGACAGCGGTAGCGCACGCCTGCCGGGTTATACCGATTTCCTGGTCAAACTGCGCGGCCTGTTGCCACCTTCATTGAAACTGAGCATCACCGCCTTGCCGGCCTGGCTCGACAGCCCGCAGTTGCCGGCCTTGTTGCAGGCGGTCGACAGCAGCGTGTTGCAGGTGCATGCCGTGAGCAACCCGAGGCTCGGGCTGTTCAATCCTGGCCAAGCCAGGGACTGGGCCGAGCGCTGGGGGCGGGTCAGCGACAAGCCGTTTTATCTGGCGCTGCCGGCCTATGGCGTGGCCTTGTTGCCGGACGATCAGGGTGGGCCGGTGGTCGAAGGTGAAGTCGCGCTGAACCGTGGCGGCGAACGCCGCGAACTGTTGGCCGATCCGCAGCAACTGGCAACCCTGGCCCAACAACTGCGGACCAAGCCGCCGGCGCATCTGGCCGGGCTGATCTGGTTTCGCCTGCCGCTGCCCGGTGATCGCCGCGCCTGGAGCCTGGCGACCCTGCGCGCGGTGGCCCGTGGCGAAGCGCTCTCAAGTCAATGGCAGGTTGAACTGTCGGCCCACGACGGCCTCTACGACATACGCCTGGCCAATGTCGGCAATCTCGACCGGCCGCTACCCGAGCGCGTGGTACTGGATGCCGAGCAGTGTGATGGCGTCGACGGCATCAATGGCTACACCTTGCGGCAAACACCGAAGCAGCTCATTTTTACCCGCCAGTCCAGCGCGCGTATCGCCGCTGACGGCCAACGTGCGCTCGGCTGGGCGCGCTGTACCCGAATCGATCAAGGAGCTTGGAATGTCTACCCGTAACTGGCCTCGGCACCTGCTGTGCCTGTCCCTCAGTCTGCCGTTATCGGCATTGGCCTGCGGTCCGGACTTCCCCCTGCGTCTGTTGAGCGATCGTGCCCAGTCCCTGGCCGATCTGCCGGAAACCAACTTCGCCTTCGAAGTCAGTCGTATTGGACAAGCCGTAACCGGCCTGAAAGCGGCGACCGATGCGACCCTCACGCCGTACTGGGACAGCGACGACAGCAACAAGCCTTATCGCGAGCAACGGGATAAGGTCGAGGCCAGCGAGCTGCCAGAAAACCTGCGCGCCGAGGTGACGCGCTTGCGCGGCCTACAAGACCCGCAACAGGTCGAGACCCAGGGCGCCAGCCTGCCGGCCGAGCTGCGGCTGTATATCGCCGGTGCCGTGGCCTTCCAGGCCGGTGATGCGCAGCGGGCGGTAGAGTACTTCCGTCAGGTCCTGGCCTTGCCGGCCGACCAGCGCAAGTTGCGCAGCACCTGGGCTGCGTACTCCCTGGGACGGGCGCTGGTGGCCCTCAGCGTCCAGGCCGAAGGGGAGACCGATAACGCCGGGGGCCGCACGCCCGCGGTTGTCACCGATGCCCAGTTGTTGGCCCAGGCCCGGCTCGCGTTCCAGCAGACGCGGACCTTGAGTGCCGGGGATTTCAGCGATCCGCTGGAGCTGGGGATTGCCAGCCTCGGCGAGGAAGCCCGGCTGGCCATGCTCGACAACGACTGGGAGGGTGCCATCGCGCTGTATGCCAGCCAGAGCCAGTTGGGGTCCGGCACGGGCAACTCCTCGCTTCAGCAGGTCGTCGGTGAGCTGACAAAGTTGCCGGATGAACAGTTGAGCGTCGTGCTCAAGGAGAAAAACGTCCAGGCACTCTTGACCGCTTATCTGTTGAGCCGAGTTGGCTGGATCTTCGATGAGTCGCCTGAGGGCCAGCAGCGACTGTCCAAGATGTTGCTGGCCAGTGCCGCCGGCAGCCTGGACAACGCTGATCGCCTGGCGGCCCTGAGTTACCAGAAGGGTGACTACGCGGGAGCCAGGGCCTTTGTCGAACACGCCGGCGACGGTGGCCTGGCATGGTGGGTGCGGGCCAAGCTGGCCCTGCGCGACGGCGACAAGGTCCAGGCCGCCAGCGCTTATGCCAAGGCGGCCAAGGCCTTTCCCAAGGATGAAGCCTGGGGTACGCGGCGGGCGCCGGACTGGAGCTTCGAGACCGTGCAGCCCGGTTGCCGGGTCGAGGGTGAAAGCGCGATCCTGGCACTGGACCGTGGCGACTACCTGCAAGCGTTCGACCAGCTTTACCGCAGCCAGGATATCTATTGGCTAGATGCCGCGACCGTGGCCGAGCGGGTGCTGACGACCGACGAACTGAAAACTTATGTCGATGCCCATGCGCCCGCAGCCGCGGCCAAACCCGAAGGCAAGGACATGGAGAGTTACGTGCGGCGCCCGCAGCTACGTGAACTGCTGGGCCGACGCCTGCTGCGTGAGGGGCGCTATGATGAAGCGCCGGAATACTTCACCAGCCCCGAATTGCAGGCCACCGCGCAGGACTATGGCCGCGATCGCCAGCAGGCAGTGTCGCGTTGGACCGCCACCGGGCGTGCCGAGTCGTTGTTTGCCGCCGCCACGTTGGCGCGCAAGTCGGGCATGGAAATCCTCGGCTATGAGATGGCGCCGGATTACCGCTCCCTGGACGGAAACTACAGCCTGGAGATGCCCCCGTTGCAACCGGTGCCGTTTTTGCAAACTGCGGAAATCCAGCGACAGCAGGCCACCGTGGCCAAGCCCGACCGGCGTTATCACTATCGTTGGGTCGCTGCGGACCTGGCCAGCCAGGCCGCCGACCAGTTGCCCCATAGCAGCCAGGCTTTCGCCGCCGTGCTGTGCAAGGCGGCGAGCTGGGTCGCCGGGAGTGATGAGGAAATCCAGTTCTACCAGCGTTATGTCGAGCAGGGTCCGTATGTGAGCTGGGCGACGAATTTCGGCCAGCAATGCCAGGAGCCGAACTTCGACCAGGCCAACAAGCGTTATCTGACCGAGCCGTTGAACGCCGTGCGTTCGGCGTTGCGGCCTTACAAGGTGGCGCTGATCGTAGGCGTCCTGGCGCTATTGGCCGGGTTGGCGACACTGTGGGTACGTCGGCGTAAAGCTAAGCTTTGAGGCAAGGAGGGCCAGGGCGTGCTATTGCTTAGGGATGCATCGCCTTGAACCTTTCATGAAGGGGCGGCTCTGGAACTTCATGTATTGCCCACAGAACCAAGAGGTGACGATATGCCGGTCAAGCACGATTTGCTCGCGGACCTGAAGTTGAACAAAGAGGCGCTGGCGCAACACAGGAGCAAGGACCCCAGGCTCAACCAACTGCTTGATCAATACGACGATATCGACAAGGAAGTGCTGGCGGCCGAGTCGGCCCAGGCGGCGGATGATCCGTTGCGAACGCTGAAGGAACGGCGACTGAAAGTGAAGAACCAGATCGTCGAGCGTCTCCAGGCGCTTTGATCCCTGTGGGGGCTGGATTGCTGACGATAGCAATCCAGCATTTGCCCCCGAATTCCCTGACCCAATCGACAGTTTTGACATTTCATTTCCATATATTTCAATATTTTGTAGGCGCTTGTTACCGCTATATGTAAGGTTGTGGGTGAGGCCAGGGAGTGCCGCACCATCGGAGGACGGTACGCCTGGCCGTTTCCACCGAACACTATAAAAACAGGGAGTTTCAATGTCCGTCTTGTTCCAGCCGCTGCTCCGGCACGCCGTGCCATCCCCGCGTTTTACCCGTCTTGCACTGTCCCTGCTGTTCGGCAGCCTGACACTGCAGACCCATGGCGAAGCCCAGGCCCAATCGGCCCCTGTCGATGAGTCCGCCCAGGGCGAAGCACTGAGCCCCGATGCAGGACCTGCGGCGAAGCAGGGCGCCTACCTGTCCGACTGGTTCAACCAGGACCTGACCGTGATCGGCAGCAGGGACATCAGTTTCGGGCCTCGTCCGGCCGATGACGTCTACCTGGAATACGAATACTTCGGTCGTAAGGGCCCGTTCGAACTTTACGGCTATGTCGATATCCCGAAGGTCTTCGGCATCGGCAACAGCCATGACCAGGGCGCCTGGGACCACGGCTCGCCGGTGTTCATGGAGCACGAACCACGCATCTCCATCGACGCCCTCAGCGGCCGCAGCCTGGCGCTCGGCCCGTTCAAGGAATGGTATGTGGCCTTCGACTGGATCTACGATCACGGCAGCCGCACCGCCAACCGCGCCAATACCCTCTACAGCGGCCTGGGTACCGATATCGACACCCATTCGCGGGTCAATCTGTCGGCCAACTTCTACGGGCGCTACCAGTGGGAGAACTACGGCGCGAACAACGAGTATTCGTGGGACGGCTACCGCGCCCAGCTCAAGTACATCGTGCCCATCGACCACTTCGGCAATGGCGCGTCGCTGACCTATATCGGCTTTACCAACTTCGATTTCGGCTCCGACCTGCACAAGACCGATCCGGCGCGTACCGCCAATGCCACGGTGGCGACCAACGTGCTGCTGTATTCCTTTACACATTTGCGTTTTACCCTGGTGGGACGCTATTTCCACAACGGCGGCAACTGGCGCGACGGCAGTCAGCTGAATTTCGGCGACGACGATTTCCGCGCCCGTTCCAACGGCTGGGGTTATTACGCCGGCGTCGGCTACCAATTCTGAAACCCTCGTTAATAGGAGCGTTCATGCGTACTGTGACTCGTCACACCCTTATCGCTGGCCTGCTGCTCGGCAGCCTGGCCGGACAGCTGGCCTGGGCCGCACCGACGGTGCCGATCAAGCCCAAGGTCATGTTGATCACCATGTTCGCGCCGGAAGCGCAGACCTGGATCGATCGCCTGGCCCTCAAGCATGAAATCCCGGTACCGGGCCTCAGCGCCGAGTACCCGAACATTCGCTGCAATGACCAGGACACCTGCCTGCTGGTGACCGGCATGGGCCAGACCAACGCCGCCGCTTCGACCCTGGCCCTGGCGTTGTCGCCGCAGTTCGACCTGCGCCAGTCGTACTTCCTGATTGCCGGCATTGCCGGGATCAACCCCCATCAAGGCACCATCGGCACCGCGGCCTGGGCCCACTACCTGGTGGAGTTCGGCACCCAGTGGGAACTGGACGCGCGGGATGCGCCGAAAGACTGGCCCACCGGCTACATTGGCATCAACACCCGCGGGCCGAACGAGAAGCCGCCGCTGGACTACAAGACCGAAGTCTTCGAACTCAACCCCAAGCTGCAGGCCAAGGCGTTTGCCCTGTCGCATCAGGTGAGCTTGAGCGAGAGCAAGGAATCCGCGGCCTGGCGGGTCAAATACCCTTATGCACCAGCCAACCAGCCGCCGGTCGTGAGCCGCTGCGACACCCTGGCGGGCAACACCTGGTTCTCCGGGACACGCCTGAGTGAACGGGCCGAGGTCTGGACCCGCTTGCTGACGGACAACAAGGGCGTCTACTGCACCACCCAGCAGGAAGATAACTCCACCTACGAAGCCTTGCTCCGCGCGAGCAAGGCCGGGCGGGTGGATATCAATCGCCTGGCCGTGGTCCGTGCCGGTTCGGATTTCGACCGGCCGTATCCGGGCTACAGCGAAGTCGACAACCTGCTCAAGTATGCCGACCAGGGCGGTTTTGTCCCGGCCCTGGAAAACCTGTACCGCGCGGGTAACCCGTTGGTGCAGGCGATCCTCGGCAACTGGAAAGCCTGGGAGCAGGGCGTTCCCGAGAGCTGAGTGATTCGGTGGGGCGCGCCGCCAGTGCTAAGCTGGGCGCCCCACCGAACGCCCGGAGAACCCCGACCATGCTCAAACCCCTGGCCCTGGCCTTGTTGCTGGCCTGCACCGCGTCGGCGGCACAGGCCGAACTGCTCGCCGATATGCCGTTGACCTACCAGGCCCAGGCCAATGCCGATACCCAGGACCAGCCGTTGGTGATTTTCCTGCATGGTTACGGCAGCAACGAAGACGATCTGTTCGGCATCAAGGACGACCTGCCGGCCAACTACACCGTACTTTCGGTGCGCGGCCGCCTGGAACTGGACCTGGGCGCCTACCAGTGGTTCCACAAGAAGGTCGGGGAGGCGCAGTACGACGGCGACAGCGGCGACCTGTTGCAGAGCGCCGCGGCCATCACCGACTTTGTCACCCGGGTCACGGAGAAATACCACACCCAGCCCGACAAGGTGTTCCTGGTGGGTTTCAGCCAGGGCGCAATGATGACTTATGAGGTTGCGCTGCGGCATCCCGAGGTCCTGCGCGGTATCGCCTCCCTCAGCGGCCGGGTGTTGCCGGCGTTGCGTTCGGAACTCAAGGGCGGGGCGAAGTACTCTGGGTTGAAGGTCTTTATCGGCCATGGCACCGCCGATCCGCAGGTGCCTTATGCCGGGGCGACCGAGGCCCTGGGCGTGCTGAAGGGCCTGTCCATCGAGCCGCAGTTTCACTCCTATCCCGGCGTCGGCCACACCATCAGCGCCACGGAAGTCGAGGATCTGAAAAACTGGATCAGTGCTTCGTTGCAACACTGACCGGCCCGACGTTTTTCCAATTGCACTTGCGCGTTGCACGGGGGTCAGATGTTTGACCTAACCGGGCCACTTGGGAGAAACGATGAGCCAGGATGTCCTCGCGACCGAAACCAACCGCCGCCAGTTGCAGCAGATCATCGCCGGCCTGTCCGAAGGCGTGATCCTGATCGAGGTCGACCAGAGCATTCTCTGGGCCAACGATGCCGCACTGGCCATGCATGGCGTCAGCCAGCTCAGCGAACTGGGCGCCAATGCCGAGCAGTATCAGGAACGCTTCAACCTGCGTTATCGCAACAACCATCCCCTGAGCGCCGACCAATACCCCATCGTCCGGGTCGCCAATGGCGAGACCTTTGACGATGTGGTGGTCGAGATGAGTGTCCAGGCCGATGAGCAGACGCCCCTGTGCGTGCTGCGTATCAGCAGCATGATCCTGACCAATCGCGCCGGCGACCCCGAGTCCCTGGTGCTGATCATCAGCAACGCCACCGACTGGGCCAGTGCCGAACAGCGCTTCGAGAAAGCCTTCAGTGCCAACCCGGCACCGGCGGTGATCTGTCGGCTCAGCGACCTGCGCTACGTCAAGGTCAACCAGGGCTTCCTGGAGATGACCGGCTACAGCCGCGAACAGGTCATCGGTCGCTCGGTCTACGAACTGGATGTGCTCGAAAACGCCGAGCGCCGGGACCTGGCCATCCAGCGCCTGGGGGAGGGCGCCACCATTGCGCAGATGCAGGCGGAGATCAGGCTGGCGGACGGTGGCAGCAAACTGGTGATCGTCGCCGGCCAGCCCCTGGATATCCACGAGGACAACTGCATGCTGTTTTCCTTTATGGACCTGGAGCCGCGACGCAAGATCGAAATCGCCTTGCGCCAGAGCGAGGAGCGTTTTGCCAAGGCCTTTCGGCTGACACCGGTACCGACCCTGCTCTGCAGTGCGGACAACCAGCAACTGATGGACGCCAATGAAGCCTTCCTGAATATCACCGGTTATGCCGCCGAAGAATTGCTTGGGCACAGTGTCCAGGCCGTGGGGTTTATCGAGGATGGGGTGTTGTGCGAACGACTGTTCGTGGCCCTGGAAAAAACCGGCCGCCTGGAGGGCCTGGACCTCAGGATCCGCCAGAAGAACGGTGAGCCCATCGATTGCGTGCTGTCGGCCGACACCGTGCTGATCCAGGACGCGCCCTGTTACCTGCTGGTGCTGACCAATATCACCGAGCGCAAACGTTCGGAGCTGGAGCTGGTGACGGCCATCGAAGCGGTGATGCAGGACGCGTCCTGGTTCAGCCAGAAGCTGATCGAAAAGCTCGCCACGGTGAAAAGTGTCAGTGCGCCCAACCTGCCGGGCTTTTCCCTCGCCGACCTGACGCCGCGCGAACGCGATGTGCTGGGCCTGATCTGCGAGGGCCTGGCGGACAAGGAAATCGCCGCACGGCTCGAACTGGCCCTCAATACCGTACGCAATCATGTAGCCACGGTGTACTCCAAGCTCGACGTGCACAGCCGCAGCGAGGCGATTGTCTGGGCGCGCGAACGTGGCTTGTTTGTCACCAGGCGTTGAGGGTGCAAATGCACCAGTGCCACCAGTGCATATACGGGTGTAGAGCTTCCACGGTTTTTCTTAGCATGATTGCCTGACGCGCGGGCGGGTCGCCCGCGTGACGAATAACCAGGTACGGGACTCACCGGTGTGCTCTCTCTAATGGAATTACGCAGCTTGCTCGAAAGCGGCTTTGCGCCCCTTGCCTGTGAATGCCTGCTGGGCGAAGCGTCGCTGAGTGTCAGGGTCTATGACCCCGAGAGCGGGCGGGTCGACCTGATGGTCACGGGCATAGCCCTGAACCTGTTGCACCGGCGCGAAGGGGCACTGCGGCTACTTGAGGAACTGCGCGAGGAACTTGAGTCCAATACGCTCAAGGTCGAGCGCGCTTCCGGCGCCCGCTAGCCGAGGTGTTACCGGATACTTTGCTTCACCTCTTTGGCGCGTCCCTGCGCGCTTTTGTAGCAGTCAGCCGTTACGCCACTCCCTCCTGAATGGCCCTGTTTCTGACAAAAGCCTATTCCTATCAAACCCTTGAATGCATTTTCAGGAAGCTGGCACGCGTTATGCTTTTTTGTATTCATGGATAATTGGATACAAAAAGACAAAGGTGCTTCCCATGCAATTCGCTCCCGCTTACGTTGACCGTCAGCCCCGGACCGCCGAGGAGGAGGCCTACACCTTTCTGCTGGAGGCGATCTGTGGCGGTCGTTACCGCAAAGGCGACCGGCTGATCGCCGAGGACATCGCCGGCGAGATCGGCATGAGCCGCATGCCGGTGCGCGAGGCCTTTCGTCGCCTGGACGCCCAGGGCCTGGTGACCCTGCGGCCCAATCGCGGGGCGATTGTCAGCGGCCTGGAGTTCGACGAGCTGCAGGAAGTCTTCGATATGCGCAGTGCCCTCGAAGGCCTGGCGATCCGCGTGGCCGTGCCGAAGATCGGCGAACGCCAGTTGGCGGCCCTGGAACGGATGCTCGACGAGATGGACGACTACCGCGACGAAAGCGCCGAGTGGGTCAGCCGGCATCGGGCCTTCCATGAATACCTGTGCAGCCTCAGCGGCCGGCCACGGCTGATGAAGCAGATATCGGCCCTCTATTCACTGATCGAGGCGCCGATGCGCCTGTGGTTGCAACATAGCGAAAAGCCCTTGAGCGCACGCCAGGAACACGCGGTGATCCTCGACGCGATTCGCGCGGGCAATGCCGCGCACGCCGAGGCCGTGGTGCGCCAGCACATCGAGGGCACGGTGCCGGCGCTGATCGATTTTCTGCAAACGAAAAAATAGAACCGGGCTCAAGCCCGGCCGTGTCTTGACTTTGAGAACTGCCCCGTTATCAACGAACAGGAGTGTCTGGTCATGCATAAACCTCGCGTGTTGTTTGCCGCTGTATCCCTGGTGCTGCTGGTGCAGGGGGCGGTCGCCGCGCCCCAGGTACCGGAGCGTTTGCAGAAGGTCGCAAAACTGACCTATTGCTCGGGCATGGATTCACCCCCGCTGGTGTCGTTCGACGAGGCCCAGAAGCCCAGGGGCCTGACCGTCGACCTGGGTCTGGAAATTGCCAAACGGCTGGATAACAAGACGGTGCAATGGCGGGTCATTCCCTTCTCCGGGCTGCTGCCGGCGCTGTTGGCGCAACAATGCGACATGATCGTCGATCAACTGTTCGACAAGCCCGAACGGCGGGAAGTGATCGACATCGTCAACTACATGTATTCCAGCCAGTCGGTGGTGGTGCCCAAGGGCAATCCGAAGCACATCAAGGCCCTGGACGATCTCTCCGGGCACAAGGTGGCGGTGCTCAACGGCTCGACCATCAAGACCCTGCTCGACGCCGAAAACGACACCCTGGCCAAGGCCGGCAAGACGCCGATGAAGCTGGTGGTCTACAACACCGACACCGATGCCTTCCAGGCCCTGCGTATCAGCCAGGTCGACGCCTACGGCACCACCGTGGAAACCGCCGGTTACTACGCCGCCATGGCCCCCGATCTGTTCGAAGAGGGCGTGCCGGCCTTCAGCCGGATTCTCACTGGCCTGGGGATTCGCAAGGACGATCCGCAACTGGGCAAGGCCGTGCAGCAGATCGTCACTGATATGCGCAGTGATGGCAGCTACGCCCAACTGCTGGGCAAATGGCATGTCGCCAGCGACACACTCGACTGAGGCGGGCGCCCGATGAACTTCAATTGGCAAGTGTTCTGGCAGTACCTGTTGCAGCCCAGCGGGGTCTACCTCACCGGGCTCTGGCTGACCTGCCTGATCAGCGTGCTGGCGATGTCGCTGGGCTGTGTACTCGGGCTGGCCGCGGCGTTGCTGCGGCTGTCACGCAATCCCTTGCTGCACCTGCCGGTACGTTTCTACGTGTGGCTGATGCGCGGCACGCCGTTGCTGGTGCAGATCGTCTTTCTCTACACCGCGCTGGCGGCCGGCGGGATCTTTCGTTTCGAGGACCTGGAACTGTTCGGCTTGGTGATACCGGGCAATATCCAGGCGGCGATCATCGCCCTGGGCCTGAACGAAGGCGCCTATATGGCTGAGATCATCCGCGCCGGGATCGGTGCGGTGGACAAGGGCCAGTACGAGGCCGGACGTTCGCTGGGCATGACCTTCGGCAAACTGATGCGGCGTATCGTCCTGCCCCAGGCCTTCCGGGTGATCGTGCCGGCGCTGGGCAACGAGTTCAACGTGATGCTCAAGAACACCACGCTGGTCAGTGTGATCGGGGTGCAGGAGTTGTTGCTGAGTACACAGATGGTGACCTCGGCGACCTTCCGGGTGTTCGAACTGTACCTGGTGGTGGCGATCTATTTCCTGTTGCTCACTACACTGTGGGGCTTCTTCCAGCGCTGGCTCGAAGCACGCTTCGGTCAGTCGGACCGGCCGTCGTCACCGCCGCCGGCCTCCAGCCGAATGTTTGGTCGCAGTGCCTTTAAACTGCTGAGGGGGCGTTGAACATGGCGCACAAGAGCGAAGAACTGATCATCGAAGCGCTGGACATTCAAAAGTCCTTTGGCGACTTGCAGATCCTCAAGGGCATTTCCCTGCAGGTACGCCGCGGTGAAGTGGTGGTGCTGATCGGCGCCTCGGGCTCGGGCAAGACCACCTTCATCCGCTGCATCAACCTGCTGGAAGATATCCAGGGTGGGCGTATTCGCGTCAACGGCCGGGCCATGGGTTACCGCGAGCGTGCCGACGGCAGCCTGGTGCGTGACTCCGAACGCAATATCGCCCGTCAGCGCCGGGATATCGGCATGGTCTTCCAGCGTTTCAACCTGTTCCCCCATATGACCGCCCTGGAAAATATCATCGAGGCACCGATCCAGGTGCTCGGCATGTCGCGGGCCGAGGCGCTGGAGCAGGCGCGGGCCTTGCTCGCCCGGGTCGGCCTGGCGGACAAGGCGGGGCATTACCCCTCGATGCTTTCCGGCGGTCAGCAGCAGCGGGTGGCGATCGCCCGGGCCCTGGCGATGAAGCCCCAGGCCATGCTGTTCGACGAGCCCACCAGCGCCCTCGACCCGGAAACCGTCGGCGAGGTGTTGCAGGTGATGAAGCAGTTGGCCGAGGAGGGCATGACCATGGTGGTGGTGACCCACGAAATGGGCTTTGCCCGGGAAGTCGCCGACCGCGTGGTGGTCCTCGACCAGGGGGAACTGATCGAGCAGGGGCCACCGGAGCAGATTTTCAGTCGGCCCGCGCATCCGCGTACCCAAGCTTTTCTCAGCCGTGTGTTGTGAAACCAACCCTTGTTTGGAAGAACTTTTGCCATGTTGAAATTTTCTGCCCACGAATATCCTTATCCGTCGCAACGCCAGAGCGTGTTTGCCCGCCGTGGCATGGTGGCGGCCTCGCAACCCCTGGCCGCGGAAGCCGGCATCGAGATCATGCGCAAGGGCGGCAATGCGATTGACGCTGCCATCGCCACGGCGGCGGCGCTGACGGTGGTCGAGCCCACCGGCTGTGGCCTCGGTGGCGATGCCTTCGCGCTGGTCTGGTGCAAGGGCAAACTGCACGGCCTCAACGGCAACGGCCAGGCCCCGGAGGCCCTGAGCATCGAGGCGGTCAAGGCGGCGGGGCATACACAAATGCCGCTGTATGGTTGGACCCCGGTAACCGTACCGGGCTGCCCGTCGGCCTGGGCCGAATTGTCGAAACGCTTTGGCAAGTTGCCCTTTGCCGAGCTGCTGCAGCCGGCCATCAGCCTGGCCCGGGAGGGTTTTCCCGTGTCGCCGGTCATCGCCTACAAATGGCAGCAGGCATTGGTGGAATTCAGCCCCCATCGCGACGCCGTGCTCGAGCCCTGGTTCGAGACGTTCCTGATCGAGGGCCGCGCCCCCCGGGCCGGCGAGCTGTTCCGCAATCCGGCCCAGGCCCGGACCCTTGAAGAGCTGGCCGCCACGGCGTGCGAAAGCCTGTATCGCGGTGAACTGGCCGCGCGCCTGGATGCCCATTCCCGTGCCACCGGCGGTTACCTGCGCGGCAGCGACCTGCAGGGTTATCGCGCGCAGTGGGTCGAGCCGATCCATATCAACTACCGCGGTTATGACGTCTGGGAAATCCCGCCCAGCGGCCAGGGGCTGGTGGCGCTGATGGCGTTGAAAATCCTTGAAGGCTTCAGCTTTGACCATCGCGACAGCCAGCAGACCTGGCATCGCCAGCTGGAGGCCATGAAGCTGGCCTACAGCGACGGCCTGCACTACATCACCGACCCCTTGCATATGCGGGTAGCGGTGGCGGACCTGCTCAGCGACGACTACAGCGCCCGCCGCCGCGGGCAGATCGGCGAGCAGGCGCTGCCGCCCAAGCCTGGCGATCCCCATGCCAGCGGCACGGTGTACCTGGCCAGCGCCGATGCCGAAGGCAATATGGTTTCGTTTATCCAGAGCAACTATCACGGCTTCGGTTCCGGCGTGGTGCTGCCCGACAGCGGCATCGCCTTGCAGAACCGTGGGCAGGAATTCAGCCTCGACCCGAGCCATGCCAACTGCCTGGTGCCCGGCAAGAAGACCTATCACACGATCATCCCCGGCTTTCTCAGCCAGGGCAGCGAACCCCTCGGGCCGTTCGGTGTGATGGGCGGCTATATGCAGCCCCAGGGCCACGTGCAGATGGTGATGAACCTGGTGGACTTCGCTCTCAACCCCCAGGCCGCCCTGGATGCACCGCGCTGGCAATGGCTGGGGGAGATGAAGGTGGGTATCGAGCAGGGCGCTTCACGGGACCTGGCGATGGGGCTGGCGCGGCGCGGCCATCAGGTGCAAATCACCTGTGACCTCACCGAATATGGACGTGGCCAGATCATTCTGCGCGACCCGCTCAGTGGTGTGCTGTGCGGCGGTACCGAACCGCGTACCGATTCCCATATCGCCGTGTGGTAACTCAAGCAGTTGCAGGCAAATAGCTGAGGCCGCCACCGAAGTGGCGGCCGTGCCTTAACCGCGCAACGCCGGCAGCAGCTCGGAAGGGTCCGGACGCAGCGTGTAGTCTGGATTCACTTCGGCGTAGAGCAGGATACCGTCCTGGCTGATCACGAAACGCCCCGGCATCGGCAGGCTCCAGCTCGGGTCGTCGTTGAAGGTCGGCAGGTCGTTGCCGAAGCCTTTGTACAGCTCGACCAGATAGTCCGGCAGCTCGAAGCGCAGGCCGAAGGCCGCGGCGACCGCACCGCGGGTATCACTGAGGATCGGAAAGCTCAGGTTGTTCTGGCGTACCGATTTGCGGCTGTTGGCTTTGATCTGTGGCGAGATCGCCACCAGGTTGGCGCCGAGTTCGCGGTAGGCGGGCAGGGCTTCCTCAAGGGCCTGCAGCTCCATATTGCAGTAAGGGCACCACACGCCACGATAGAAACTCACTACCAACGGCCCCTTGGACAAGAGTTCCGTGGAGGAAACCGGATGGCCGTCGGGATCGTCGAGGGTGAAGGCCGGGGCTTTGTCGCCGACTTTCAGGGCGCGCTCGGCCAGGCCGCTGGCGATCAGTTCGTCGGTGGCGCGTTTCATCACCGCGTGAACCGCTGGCGGTGCGTTGTAGGGTGGTTTTCCGCTGACGAAGTCGGCTTTGAAGGCGTCGAGTTTTGCTTGAAGAGTCATGGTCGTTTCCTGATGAGTGGATCGTTAATCACCCGGTCATGCTCACAGCCCGGCCGTGGGGCCGGTAGAGAGGGCCACGGCATAGTTCCTATTCTTGCCGGGAATACCGGATAATCACTTCCGGCGTGCGGCCATCCGGTCGTTGTGCACCAGACCTCGCGGAGTCTTGAATGGCCTTGCCGGATTCGTCGCTACACACTGAAACCAAGGTTCGTTCCAGAGCCCACGCATTATTCGTTCTCTGTCTTGTGGTGATCCTCACCGGTATTGGCGCCGGCCTCGGCGGCACGCTGTTGGCGATGCTGTTGCACGCGATCCAGCACCTGGCCTACGGCTATGGCCAGGACAGCCTCACCAGCCATGAAAGTTTCCTGATCGGCGTGAGCAGCGCCTCGACGTCGCGACGGATCCTGGCCCTGGCGCTCTGCGGTCTGGTGGCGGGCCTGGGCTGGTGGGCGATCTATCGATTCGGCAGCCCGCTGGTCGGTATCAAGAAAGCCGTGGCGCCCGACGGACCGGCAATGCCGCCCAAAACCACGGTGTGCCATGCGCTGTTGCAGATCATCACCGTGGCCCTGGGCTCACCGCTGGGCCGTGAAGTCGCGCCCCGGGAGGTCGGCGCACTGGTCGGTGCCTGGTTATCGCGCAAGGCGCAGTTGCCCCCCGAGACCCACCGGCTGCTGATTGCCTGCGGGGCAGGGGCCGGGTTGGCGGCGGTCTATAACGTGCCGTTGGGGGGCGCGGTATTTGTCCTGGAAGGGTTGCTGGCGGTGTTCAGTTGGCCGGCGGCGATCATGGCCCTGGCGACTTCGGCGATTGGCGCCGCCGTGGCCTGGGTCGGACTGGGCGCGCAGGTGCAATACGTGGTGCCGAGCCTGGCGCTGACACCCGGGCTGCTCGCCTGGTCGATGCTGGCCGGGCCGCTGTTCGGGCTCGCCGCTTATGGTTTTGTGCAACTGACCGGTCGCGCCCGGATCCAGGCTGCCCGCGGCTGGCGCTTGCCGGTGTTGTCCTTGATCAACTTCACCCTGATCGGCTGCGTGGCGGTCTATCTGCCCCAGGTGCTGGGTAACGGCAAGGGGCCGGCGCAGTTGGGCTTTGACAGCGAACTGACGTTGGGGCTGGCGGCCGCGCTGTTGGTGGCCAAGGTGCTGGTGACCAGCGCCAGCTTGCGGGCCGGGGCCGAAGGCGGGCTGCTGACGCCCGCCCTGGCGATTGGCGCGCTGATGGCGATTCTGCTGGGGGGATTATGGAGCCTGGCGTTTCCAGGCGTCGCCCTGGGGGCCTTCGCCATTGTCGGTGCGGCGGCGTTCCTCGCGGCGTCCATGAGCATGCCGATCACGGCCATTGTGCTGGTGGCGGAGTTCACCCGGATCGATCACGACTTCCTGGTGCCGATCATTCTCGCGGTGGTGGGCTCGGTGTGCATGAGTCGCCTGTGCGAAGTGATCGGTCGTCCGGCACGCTGACGCTTGCCACCGGCCGCAAGCCGCTAGCGAGGATCCTGCTGGCTCTCTTGGCCTTGGCCAAACCATCCGGATCGCCATTCAACAGGCCTTGCAGCGCACCGGCACACAGCCGCGATTGGAAGTCATCGCGCCCGGCGAATTGCTGATGCAGCAGCTCGACGCCTTGCAGCGCCATGGCCAGGATCGCCTCGATACCGCCCGGACCCTGGATCGAACTGATCATCACATGCCGCAAGGCCTTCTTGTACTGGCTCTGGGTGTGGATCGCGGTGATATCGACGCCGCTATCGGCAAAGACTTTCTCCAGCAGCCCGCGCACGGCGTCGTCCTGGAGAAAGGGTTCGCCACAGTCATCCTCGAACACCAGGCCCTTGGCAGTGAGTGTGACCCCCGTGCTGTGCTCGGTCATTCTGGCTCCTTGTAAATCACGGTAGATTTGCAGTTTGCAACCAGCCGTCGGATCAGACAAATGAAAAGCGCTCGAAAAAGTGCTACTCGTCATGACTGTTCAACAGGTTCAGACAACGCTGCAACACCTCCGAGACGTCGCCCGCCCGGTAGCTGAGCACGATGGGCGAGGTGATGCTGCTGTCCTGCAACGAGGTGTAACCAATGTCATCCCGGTGCAAGCGCTGAACCGAGGCCGGTACCAGGGCAATGCCGACCCCGGCGGCCACCAGGCCGATGGTGGTCTGCAGTTCGTTGGCCATCTGCGCCACGTGGATACTCAGGCCATGCCCGGCGAACACCCCCAGGACATGGTCGGCATAGCTGGGGCGCGGGCTGGCGGGATAGAGGATAAAGGGTTCCGCGGCCAACTCCTCCAAACTGACCGGTCGCCCGAGCAGCGGATGCCCGGCCGGCAAGGCTGCGACCAGGGGATCCTGGCGGAGGACTTTCTGGACGATGGCCGGGTCATCGAACAGCATCCGCCCAAAGCCGATATCGATCCGCCCGCTTTTCAGCGCCTCCAGTTGTTGCAGGGTGATCAGCTCCGACAGGCCCAGCTCGATATCGCCAAAACTGCGCAGGCGGCGGATCAGGTCGGGCAGGGCACCGTAGAGGGTCGAAGGCGCAAAGCCGATACCCAACCAGCGCTTGCGGCCGGCGGCCACGCGCCGGGTATCGTCACAAACCCGCTCAAGCTGTTCGAGCAGCTGGCTGGAATGTTCCTGGAAAAAACGCCCGGCCTCGGTCAGGCGCAAGGGCCGCGAACGCTCCAGCAGCGCCACCCCCAATTCATCTTCCAGTTGCTGGATCTGCCGGCTCAGGGGCGGTTGGGCAATGTTCAACAACTCGGCCGCACGGGTGAAGTTCAAGGTCTGGGCGAGCACCTTGAAATAACGCAAATGACGAAGCTCCACGATACCTCCTGGGTATGAAGCGAGACTTATTCAATATTGGACCGGCGCCGCCTTGAGCGTCAATCATGGCGGAAAGACCAATACCACGTAGATGGATACGCCATGAGCGCTGTAACGATCGAACACTTCGATACCCAGATTGTCGATTTGCCCACCATTCGTCCGCACAAACTGGCGATGCACACCATGCACGGCCAGACGCTGGTGATCCTGCGTATCCGTTGCAGCGACGGTATCGTCGGCATCGGCGAGGCCACCACCATTGGTGGCCTGGCGTATGCCGGGGAAAGCCCGGAAAGCATCAAGGTCAACCTCGATACCTGGTTTGCGCCGCTGCTGATCGGCCAGGACGCCAGCAATGTCAACGCCGCCATGCAACGGGTCGACCGGGCCATTCGCGGTAATACCTTCGCCCGCTCGGCGGTGGAAACCGCCTTGCTCGATGCCCAGGGCAAACGCCTCGGGCTGCCGCTGGCCGAACTGCTCGGTGGCCGGTTGCGGGACGGCGTGGAAGTGGCCTGGACCCTGGCCAGCGGCGACACCGGCAAGGACATCGAGGAGGCCGAGCGCATGCTCGACCTGCGCCGCCATCGTCATTTCAAACTCAAGATCGGTGCCGGCGAACCGGCGCGGGATATCGCCCATGTCGCGGCGATCAAGCGTGCCTTGGGCGACCGCGCCAGTGTGCGGGTGGATATCAACCAGGCCTGGAGCGAGGCCGTGGCGGTACGTGCCTGTCGCCAACTGGCCGATGCCGGGGTCGAGCTGATCGAGCAGCCGCTGTCCCGCCATGATCGTGCCGGCATGGTGCGTTTGAGCGCCCATAGCCCGATCCCGCTGATGGCCGACGAAGCCATCGAGTCGGTGCAGGACAGCTTTGCCCTGGCGCAAATGGGCGCCGCGAGTATTTTTGCCCTGAAGATCGCCAAGACCGGCGGCCCGCGTGCCGTGCTGCGTACGGCCGCGATTGCCGAGGCGGCGGGTATCGGCCTGTACGGCGGCACCATGCTCGAAGGCAGTATCGGCACCCTGGCGGCCGCGCATGCTTTCGCCACCCTCGACAGGCTGGAGTGGCACACCGAACTGTTCGGCCCGTTGCTGCTGACCGAAGACATTCTGGTCGAACCGCCGACCTATCGTGATTTCCAGCTGCTGATCCCGAAGACTCCCGGGCTCGGCCTGGTCATCGATGAAGAACGCCTGGCGCGTTTTGCCCGCCACTGACTTCCTGAACCCAGAGGACACACCATGCTTTTTCACGTACGCATGACCGTCAAACTGCCCACCGACATGCCGGCCGAACAGGCTGCGCGACTCAAGGCCGATGAACGCGAACTGGCCCAGCGCCTGCAACGGGAGGGCACCTGGCGCCACCTTTGGCGCATCGCCGGGTTGTATGCCAATGTCAGCGTCTTTGATGTGCCGGATGCCCAGGCGCTGCACGATACCCTGATGCAACTGCCGCTTTATCCCTATATGGAGATCGAGGTCATGGCGCTGTGCAGGCATCCCTCTTCGGTCCGTGACGACGACCGCTGAGCCGGGGTTTTCCAAGGTTTGCATCCACAAGAACAATGATGAGGAACAGCAGCATGACCGTTCGTATTTCCCAAACCGCCGAAGTCCAGAGCTTCTTCGAAGGCGCCGCCGGCCTTGACCAGGCTGCCGGCAATCCACGGGTGAAGCAGATTGTCCACCGGGTGTTGAGCGACAGCATCCGCCTGATCGAAGACCTGCGGATCTCGCCGGAAGAGTTCTGGAAGGCCGTGAACTACCTGAACGAACTGGGCAGCCGCCAGGAGGCCGGCCTGCTGGTCGCCGGGTTGGGCCTGGAACACTATCTCGACCTGTTGCTGGATGCCGAAGACGAGCAGGCCGGTCATGTCGGTGGCACGCCACGGACCATTGAAGGACCGCTGTATGTGGCCGGTGCGCCACTTTGTGAAGAGGAGGCCCGGCTGGATGACGGCCTTGATCCGGGCACCGTGCTGTTTATGCGCGGTCAGGTCCGCGGCCTCGACGGCAAGCCGCTGGCCCATGCGCTGGTCGATGTCTGGCATGCCAACACCGGTGGCACCTATTCCTACTTCGATCCTTCGCAGTCGGAGTTCAACCTGCGCCGGCGCATCCGTACCGACGCCGAAGGTCGCTACCGCTTCCAGAGCATCGTGCCTTCCGGCTACGGTTGCCCGCCGGACGGCCCGACCCAGCAGTTGCTCGATCAACTGGGCCGGCACGGCCAGCGCCCGGCGCATATCCACTTCTTTATTTCCGCCCCGGGTCATCGTCACCTGACCACGCAGATCAACCTGGCGGGCGATCCCTACCTGCACGACGACTTTGCCTACGCCACCCGCGACGAGTTGATTGCCGAAATCGTCTTCAAGGAAGACGCGAACGGCCGACATGCCGAGATCGACTTCGATTTTGCCTTGCAGTCGACCGACGCCGCCAAGGAACAGGACAAGGGTGAGCGGGTGCGGGCACTCGAAGCCTGACCCTCGCCGCGTTCCGGCGTTACAGGTCCCGCGTGCGTCTGCCCGCGGGACTTTTGTCGTCCTGCCAGCCTTGATGGAAAAACAAGAGAGGCTTATCCCATGACCACTTTGTTGAGTGAGCGCAGCCGGATTTTCGAACAGGCCGATGCCCATGCGGTCTCCGAGTATGTCAACCAGCATGTCGGCAGCCATTGCATTCGCCTGCCGCCCAGGGGCCGCCCGCAAGCGAGTATCAAGCACCGGACCTTTTCCAGCCTTGACCTGTGCCGCATCAGCTACGGCGCCCGGGTCCAGGTAACGTCGCCGGCCCTGGAAACCATCTATCACTTGCAGATACTGCTGAGCGGACACTGCCGTTCAAGCTCCCGGGGCGAGGAGCGGATCTATACGCCCGGTGAGATCCTGCTGATCAACCCGGATGATCCGGTGGACCTGACCTATTCGGCCGATTGCGAGAAATTTATCGTCAAGCTGCCGGTGCGCTTGCTGGAAAATGCCTGCCTGGATCAGCACTGGCTGCTGCCGCGCCAGGGCATTCGCTTCGACAGTGAGCGCCGCGACCTGGCCGGGTTGGATGGCTTTGTGCAATTGCTGGGGCTGATTTGCCACGAGGCTGAGAGCTGCGCGGAACCGGAGACTCAAACCCTGTATGAGCGCATTGTCGCCAGCAAGCTGCTGGGCCTGCTGGCGAGCAATGTGCAACGGGTCTGCCCCGAGGCGGAGAGCGCTGGTGGCTTCGAAGCGGTCCGCCAATTTATCGAGGCGCATCTGCACGATGAGATCGGTGTAGAGCAATTGCGCGAGGTGGCGCGGGTCAGCGAGCGCTCCCTGTATTTATTGTTCGAACGGCATGTCGGTATTTCGCCCCGCGACTATGTGCGCCAGCGCAAGCTGGAGCGGGTGCATGCGCTATTGCAGCTACCGGGCGCCCGCAGTGTCACCGAAGTGGCGCTGGACCATGGTTTTGTTCACCTGGGGCGCTTCTCCGAAACCTATCGCAAACGCTTTGGCGAGCTGCCTTCGCACACCTGGCGCCGCCAGCGGGAGGTGGCTGCACGTAGCGGATAGCGATTTGCAGGGGGCGGATATTGTGACGGTCAGGGCAGGCATAAGGTGAGGGCGCCTGAGACAAGAACAATGGAGGGCCCAGCCCATGAGCGACACACTCGACAGACTCGCCTGCCAGATCCGCGAGTCGGTTCAGGAAGACCCCGCCAGCGGAACCTTCTGCTGCCGCCGCGACATCTTCACCGACACCGAACTGTTTTCGCTGGAAATGAAACACATCTTTGAAGGCGGCTGGGTCTACCTGGCCCATGAAAGCCAGGTCCCGGAGATCAACGACTACTTCACGACCTTTATCGGCCGCCAGCCGGTGGTGATCACCCGCGACAAGCAGGGCCTGCTCCATGGCCTGGTCAACGCCTGCGCCCACCGTGGCGCCATGCTCTGCCGCCACAAGCAAGGCAACAAGGGTTCGTTTACCTGTCCGTTCCACGGCTGGACCTTCAGCAACACCGGCAAGCTGCTCAAGGTCAAGGATGGCAAGACCGGCGCCTACCCCGACCGCTTCGACTGCGACGGTTCCCATGATCTGCGGCGCCTGGGGCGCTTCGAAAACTATCGCGGCTTCCTGTTCGGCAGCCTCTCGGAGCAAGTCCCGACGCTGAACGATTACCTGGGGGAAACCCGGGTCATCATCGACCAGATGGTCGACCAGGCCCCCGAAGGCCTGGAGGTGTTGCGGGGCAGCTCGTCCTATGTCTACGACGGCAACTGGAAGCTGCAAATCGAGAACGGTGCCGACGGTTACCACGTCAGCTCCGTGCACTGGAACTACTCGGCGACCATGCAGCGGCGCAACTACGAGTCCGAGGGCACGCGCACCGTGGATGCCAACGGCTGGTCGAAAAGCCTGGGCGGCGTCTACGCCTTCGAGCATGGCCATATCCTGCTCTGGACCCGCTTGCTCAACCCGGAGGTCCGTCCGGTGCATGCTCATCGTCAGGCTCTGGCTGAGCGCTTGGGTCAGGAACGTGCCGACTTTATCGTCGATCAGACCCGCAACCTGTGCCTGTACCCCAACGTCTATCTGATGGATCAGTTCTCGACGCAGATCCGTGTGGTGCGGCCGATTGCGGTGGACAAGACCGAAGTGACCATCTATTGCATGGCGCCCAAGGGTGAAAGCGCCGAGGAGCGCGCAACCCGTATCCGCCAATACGAGGACTTCTTCAACGTCAGCGGCATGGGCACGCCCGATGACCTGGAGGAGTTTCGCTCCTGCCAGACCGGCTACCAGGGCTCGATCCCGTTGTGGAACGACCTCAGCCGTGGCGCCAAACAATGGCTGGAAGGCGCCGACGAGAATGCCCGGGCGATGGGCATGCAACCGCTGCTCAGCGGTATCAAGACCGAGGACGAAGGTCTGTTCGTGCGCCAGCACGCGCATTGGGCCGAAAGCCTGCTCACGGCGCTGGAGCGCGAGCGCAAAGGTTTGATCGCCACGGACAAGGAGGGCCAGGTATGAACCTTTCACGTGATCGTTTGCTGGATTTCCTCTACCGCGAGGCCCGACTGCTCGACGACCGCCAGTGGGACGAATGGCTGCAATGCTATAGCCAGCAGGCGCAATTCTGGATGCCGGCCTGGGATGACCACGACAGCCTGACCGAAGACCCGCAGCGCGAGATTTCGCTGATCTACTACCCCAACCGCGACGGCCTGGAAGACCGCGTGTTCCGGATCAAGACCGAGCGCTCCAGCGCCAGCACCCCGCAGCCGCGCACCGTGCACCTGATCGCCAACCTGGAAGTGCTGGACGGTGATGAGCGTGAAGTCGAGCTGCGCTTCAACTGGCACACCCTCAGCCATCGCTACAAGACCACGGATTCGTACTTCGGGACCTCGTTCTATCGCCTGGATATCAGCGGCGAGCAACCGCTGATCACCCGCAAGAAGGTGATACTCAAGAACGACTATATCCACCAAGTCATTGATATTTATCATATCTGAGGGCCGGCCCATGACGTATCGCATTGCCCTGAACTTCGAGGATGGGGTCACTCGTTTTATCGACTGCAAGGCCGGCGAGAAGGTGCTCGACGCCGCCTTTCGCCAACGGATCAACCTGCCCATGGACTGTTCCGACGGCGTCTGCGGTACCTGCAAATGCCGTTGCGAAAGCGGCGCCTATGACCTCGGCGAAGATTATCTCGAGGAAGCGCTGGGGGCCGATGAGGTCGAGCAGCGCCAGGTGCTGACTTGCCAGATGATTCCCGAAAGCGACTGTGTGCTGGCCGTGCCGGTGCCGTCCGGCACCTGCAAGACTGGCACCTCGCGGTTCGACGCGACCCTGGCGGGGATCACCGCTCACGCCGACGCAGCTCTGGAAGTCCGTTTCGAACTTGATCAGGCACCAGCGTTCCTGCCGGGACAGTACGTGAATATCGGCGTCCCCGGCAGTGAACAGACCCGCTCGTATTCGTTCAGCAGCCTGCCCGGCGAGTACCACGTCAGCTTTCTGATCAAGCATGTCCCGGGTGGGCTGATGAGCGGCTGGCTGGGTCGGGCCCAGCCCGGCGAAAAGGTCTCGATGAGCGGGCCGCTGGGCAGTTTCTACCTGCGCACGGTGACCCGGCCGTTGCTGTTCCTGGCCGGTGGTACCGGACTGGCGCCGTTTCTGTCGATGCTCGAAGTGCTCGCCGAGCGCAACGAACGTCAGCCGATCCACCTGATTTATGGGGTTTCCCGGGACCAGGACCTGGTCATGGTCGAGACGTTGCAAGGGTTCAGCGAGCGCTTGCCGAATTTCACCTTCGTCACCTGTGTCTCCGACCCGCGGACCCTGCACCCGCGCCAGGGTTATGTGACCCGGCACATCGCGCCCGGGTTGCTCAACGGCGGGGAGGTCGACGTTTACCTGTGTGGCCCGCCGCCGATGGTCGATGCCGTACGGCAGCACTTCAAGGCAGAGGGCGTGATCCCAAGCAGCTTCCACTACGAGAAATTCACCGCCAATACCCTGGTGACCGGCGATGCCGCCTGAGGAGATCGTGATGAACCCACGTTTCAAGGACAAGGTAGCGCTGGTCACCGGCGCGGCCCAAGGTATCGGTCGACGAGTGGCCGAACGCTTGCTGGAGGAGGGCGCCTGGCTGGTGGCCGTGGACCGTTCCGAACTGGTCCACGAGCTGCGTGGCGAACGGGTCCTCAGCCTGACTGCCGACCTGGAACAGCATGCTCCTTGCACAGAGGTCATGCGCGCCGCCCATAAGCGTTTCGGGCGCATCGATATCCTCGTCAACAACGTCGGCGGGACCATCTGGGCCAAACCTTTCGAGCATTACCAGGAAACCGAGATCGAAGCGGAGGTGCGCCGCTCACTGTTCCCGACCCTCTGGTGCTGCCATGCGGTATTGCCCTACATGCTGGAGCAGGGCGGCGGGGCGATCGTCAATGTCTCGTCGGTGGCTACGCGCGGGATCAATCGGGTGCCCTATGGCGCGGCCAAGGGCGGGGTCAATGCCCTGACTGCCTGCCTGGCCTTCGAGACCGCCGGCCGCGGGATTCGGGTCAATGCCACGGCACCGGGCGGCACCGATGCGCCGCCGCGGCGTATCCCGCGCAATGCCCAGGCACCCAGCGGCGATGAACAAGCCTGGTATCGACAGATCGTCGAGCAGACCGTGGACAGCAGCTTGATGAAGCGTTATGGCAGCATCGACGAACAGGCAGGGGCGATCCTTTTTCTCGCCAGCGACGATGCTTCCTACATTACTGGCGTGACCTTGCCAGTAGGAGGAGGTGATCTGGGCTGAGCTGACGCGCCGGGCCGTTATATAAGCTATATATAAACTGTTGCCTGAAACGTGTTGCGGCACAATGTCGCAACCGTTGCCGACACGTTGTACTGGTGACCGTTGTTTGTCACCCTTGGCGCCAATAATAATCAGCGACGTCACTTTCGTGTCCATGCCCCGGTTTTCCCACTCATTGCGTCGGCTTGCCATTTGCCTGGCCATGCTTGCGGCGTTGCTGCCGAGCGTGATGCTGTTGCTGCCGGCTGCCCATGGGCAGTCGATGATGATGGGCGAGCATTGCAACATGGTCGGTATGACCGGACACGACACGTCCTCCGGCAGCCGCGATCCCTCGCCGGACCAGTACCATGAATGCCATTGCCTGCTGTGTGTCGTCCATGCGGTCGATATCGGTTTACCGCCCAGCGTCGTTCAGTGGCAGCTTTCCGGTCGCACCGACGTCGTGCTGGCACAAGCGATCTACCCTCCCTACGCCAGCACAGTCTGGCTGGTCTCCGAGCCGCGCGGCCCGCCCGCTTTTTCCTGATTCTCCTTGCAATGGCAAATCCTCCCCAGCCTGTTTGGGTGGTTTGTCCCTATGCGTTGCAACTTAATCCAGGAATGCCAACCCCATGGTCATGCCATCACTGCGCCGTACCCGTCGAAGCGTATTGCCGCTCGCGGCTTTGTCTGTCACCGCTTTATTTCCGCACCTCGCGTTGGCTTGTGCCAGCTGTGGCTGCACCCTCAGTTCCGATTGGGACAATCTGGGCATCAGCAGCTCGTCGGGGCTGAAGCTGGACCTGCGTTACGACTATCTGAACCAGAACCAATTGCGTAGTGGTAGCCACAGCATTTCTCCAGGTGCCGCGAGCCAGATCTCCAACAACGGCAACCCACAGGAGGTGGAAAAGTACACCCGCAATGACTACCTGACGATGGGCCTGGACTACAGCTTCAATGCGAGCTGGGGCGTGGATCTGCAAGTGCCGTATATCTTTCGCAGCCATAACACCCTGGGCACGGCATCGGATGGTGTGACCCCAGGTGATGGTGGGGGTCAGTACAGCTCCAGGACCTCCAGTCTCGGCGACGTCAAGGTCATCGGTCGTTATCAGGGGTTCACACCGCAGCACAACCTGGGAGTGTTGTTCGGTTTGAAACTGCCCACGGGGGCCCATGACGACACCGCCCCGTCCACCGACCCCACCGCCCCAGGCCCTGTGGCGATAGACCGTGGCCTGCAACCGGGTACCGGGACCACCGACGGCATCCTGGGTGTCTATTACATGGATACCCTGAACAAGAACTGGGACTACTTCGGCCAGGCCTTGCTGCAGAAGGCGCTTGATTCCAGTGATCACTATCGCCCAGGCGATGGCGTCAACCTGAATGTCGGCCTGCGCTACATGGGCAACGCCTACGTCACGCCGCAGCTCCAGCTGAATGTGCGACATGTCGAGCGCGATGTCGGTGCCAATGCCGACACCGTCAGCACCGGCGGCACTCTGGCCTACCTCAGTCCGGGTGTGACGGTGCCGGTCGGCAAAAAGACCTCGCTCTACTGCTTCGTGCAGGTGCCGGTCTACCAGAATGTCAACGGCGTGCAGCTTGCTCCGCGCTATACCGCGACCATCGGCGCCCGATACGCGTTCTAGTGATCCATGAGACGGAGGGAAACTTGATGAGCACAAAAAGACTGCTGCCCTTGTTCGCGCTCTGTTGCAGCCTGGTTGGTCTGCCCGCCTGGGCGATTGATGTAGGCGAGCACGCGCCGAATCTGACGGCGAAAACCCTGGATGGCGAGACCTTTGATCTGCGCAAACAGGCCGGCCAGGTGGTGATCGTGAATTTCTGGGCTTCCTGGTGCGAGCCGTGCCGGGCAGAAATGCCCGCCATGGAAGCCTATTACCAACAGCACAAAGGCGAAGGGCTGAAGATTATTGCGATCAGCATGGATGAGCCGGAGGACGACGCCATGGTGCACAAGGTCATGGCCGGCTACAGCTATCCCGCAGCGTTCCAGCGGGACGCCGATTTCAAGGGGTTTGGCCGGGTCTGGCGGATGCCCATGACCTACGTCATCGACAGGCAGGGCGTGGTGCGCAAGGACGGTAGCGTGGGCGATCCGAAAATCGATCGGGCGCTGCTGGATCAGTTGGTGAACCCGTTGCTGGCGACGCATTAGCACTGACAGCCTGAAAACCGCCGAGTGCTTTGGCACTCGGACCGGCCATGCTCCGCTATAGCGGAGCCAATTACAGATATCACATCGTGCTTTTCTCCGGCCGGCGCCGAGAAGGGCGGGGGGATATCGTCCTGTGAGGCCCGAACCAGAGCCTGGGGAAAAAGTTTCATGTTCTGGAGGCGAAGTTTCATCTGAAACAAATTGTATTAAAAAATTCCCAGGCCTAAGATGCGCGCAATTCGAGACCGGTTCTCATTTCGATTCTCATTTTGATCCTTTCCCGTGGCCCGAGCCTGTTGCCGCGGTGTGAGGATCAAGTCCTTATGGAGTCATCGATGCGCGCAATGTCGTACCACCGATCCACCCAGCGTGTTGTTCTGTCGACCGCCCTGGCTTGCTCTGTCGCCTGGCTGTGGGTCGCTCCCGCCAACGCGGCGCAAGCAGTGCCGACGGCCAATCCGTCCATGGCGACAGATGACGTCAACCCTGCGGACCTGCCTGAAGCGGATCTGGCGATCAAGGCCGCGCCAGCCGGTCAGTGGACCGGTTTCTGGACGCGCCAGAACATGCTCGGCGATATCGGCGGGCTGCGCTCGAGCCTCGCGGCCTATGGCGTGACCCTGGGCCTGACGGAAACCAGCGAATACCTGAACAATGCCAAGGGCGGCTTGAATCGCGGTGGGGACTACGACGGTCTCACCACCATGACCCTGAAGCTCGACACCCTCAAGATGTTCGGCCTGGCCGGCGGTACCCTGAACATCAGCGCCATAAGCGTCCACGGGAAAAATCTCAGCGCCGACAAGCTGGGCACCCTGCAGACCGCCAGCGGTATCGAAGCGGACACCGGCACCCGTCTGTGGGAAGCCTGGTACCAGCAGAAATTCCTCGACGAGACCCTGGATTTGCGCGTCGGCCAGCAGAGCATCGACCAGGAGTTCATGGTCAGCCAGTACGCCAGTACCCTCGTCAACACCATGTTCGGCTGGCCGGCGGTGCCGTCCTACGACATGCCGGCCGGTGGCCCGGCCTATCCGTTGTCGGCCCTGGGTATCCGTGTGCGGGTGCATCCGACCGATGCGATCACCGTCCTCGCGGGCGTCTATGACGGTAACCCGGCGGGCACCAACGACGGTGACCCGCAACGGCAGAACGCCCACGGCACCAACTTCGACCTGCACACCGGCGCGCTGTACATCTCCGAGTTGCAGTACGCCGTCAACCCGGCCTCTCTGGGTCAGACGGAGACCGCCAACCCCGGTCTGCCGGGTCTCTACAAACTCGGCGCCTGGTACAACACGCAGAACTTCGCCGACCAGCGCTACGGCACCGACGGCTTGTCGCTCGCCGATCCGAACAGCAACGGCACCGCCACCGAGCATTCGGGCAACTACAGCGTCTACGCCGTGGCCGACCAGATGATCTGGCGCCAGGCCCCGGACAGCATGCGTTCGGTGGGCGTGTTCACCCGCCTGATGGGGGCGCCGGGCGATCGCAACCTGATCAGCTTCAGTGCCAACGCCGGCGTGACCCTGGCCGCGCCTTTCGAAGGCCGCGATGCCGATACGGTCAGCCTGGCGCTGGGTTACGTCAAGGTCGGCAGTGGCGCCGCGGGTCTGGATCTCGACAGCGGCAACCGCGTGCGCAATGGCGAGACCTTTCTTGAAGCGACCTATCAGTACCAGTTGACCCCGTGGCTGCAACTGCAACCGGACATTCAGTACACGCTCAATCCAGGGGCGGGCCAGAACCCGAACGATCCGACGCTGCGAATGGGTGACACGCTGGTCTGGGGCTTGCGCACCAACATCACCCTCTAGACCGGACGCTGGCCGAGCGCTTTGCGCCGGCCCGAGCGCACCGATCCGCTTTGTTTGATTTCGGCCCTGCCCGACAGGGCCTGTCGACTTCGAGAAATCAGGAGTATTGCATGACGTATTCGAGCCTGCCGCGTCTGGGCAAAGGCCTTGTGGCCCTGGCCACGCTATTGACCTTCAATGTCGCCCTGCCGGCGCACGCGGATGATGCCCAGGGTTTCCTGACCGGCATCCACAAGCACCAGCCCCTGACGTCCACGGTCCCGGACAATGGCGACCAGAACCCGTACGCCATTGCCGTGGCACCGGTGTCCGCCGGGAAAATCCAGAAGGATGACGTGCTGGTCGACAACTTCAACAACGCCGCCAACCTGCAGGGCGTCGGCACCACCATTGTCGACTACAACCCGAGCACCAAGCAGCTGTCGTTGTTTGCCCAATTGCCCCATGACCTGCCGCAGTGCCCGGGCGGCGTCGGCCTCAGCACCGCGATGACCATGCTCAAGAGTGGCTGGGTGATCGTCGGCAGCACCCCGAGCAATGACGGGACCACCGACACCAAGGGCGCTGGTTGCCTGGTGGTGCTCGACCCGAACGGCAAGGTGGTGGATGTCTGGTCCGGGCCGAATATCAACGACCCGTGGGGCAATATGGCGGTGATCGACAACGGTTCCAGCGCGACCTTGTTTGTCAGCAACGCCGGTTTTGGTGTCGGCAGCGCCAAGGGCACGCCACCGGTGGTGATTCAGTCCACGGTATTGCGCCTGGACCTGAAGATCCCGGAAGGCAAGCCACCAGTGATCACCAACCAGACCGTGGTCGGCAGTGGCTTCAGCGCCCAGGCTGACAAAGGTGTGTTCCTCGTCGGCCCGACCGGCCTGGCGATGGGCAAGGACGACAAGCTGTACGTCTCCGATACCCTGGCCAACCGCATCAGCGAAATCTGGGATGCCACCACCCGTACCACCAGCGCCGGTGTCGGCCGCACGTTGACCAAGGACGGCATGTTGCTGCGTCCGTTGGCGCTGACCACCGCACCTAATGGCCACTTGCTGACCACCAACGGCTTGAACGGCAAGGTCGTGGAAATCGACCCGGATACCGGCAAGCAACTCTTTGCCCAGTGGATCGATGCCAACAAGGCCCAGACACCACCGGGTAACGGCGATCTGTTCGGCCTGGTCATGACACCGACCGGTGATGGCTTCTACTACGTGGAAGACGACGTCAACATGCTGGTCCTGGCCAAATGAGTACATACGACGACAGTGCTCCCGGCCTGTCCCGGCGTCGTTTCCTGAGCGCGGCCAGCAGCCTGGCCGTTGCCGCGGGAGTGATCGGCACCGGCGGCGCGGCCGCGGCCGAAAGCCTGGCAAAGCCCAAGGCCGGCCAGGCGTTGGCCGCAGTCGAGCCGTTCTATGGCGTGCACCAGGGCGGCATCATCACGCCACAGCAGACCCATTCGCTGTTTGCCGCATTCGACCTGGAAACCACCGCGCGGGCGGATGTGATCGCGTTGCTCAAGCGCTGGACCGTTGCGGCCAACCGCATGAGTCATGGCGAGACCGCCCAGCCGCTGGCGGTGCCCAAGGATGCCGCGCCACTGGACGGCGGTTCGGCCGAGGGGCTCAGGCCGTCTCGCCTGACCGTGACCTTTGGCTTCGGTCCCGGCTTGTTTGTCAGCAGTGATGGCAAGGACCGTTATGGCCTGGCATCGCGGCGCCCGGAAGCGCTGGTCGATCTGCCGAAATTCAACGGTGACCAACTGGTACCCGAGAAGTGCGGCGGCGACCTGAGTATCCAGGTCTGTGCCGATGATCCGCAGGTGGCCTTCCATGCGTTGCGCGAACTGCTCGCCCTGGCGGATGGCGTAGCCCTGATCAAGTGGATGCAGTCCGGTTTTACCAGCCCCCCGGCTGGCGGCGGCACCACCCGAAACCTGATGGGTTTCAAGGATGGCACCAACAATCCGTCCACTCGCGACAGCAAGATGATGGACGAGGTGGTCTGGGTCGGCGATGAAGGCGGCTGGATGAAGGCGGGCTCCTATGTCGTGGTGCGGCGTATCCGTATCGCGCTGGAGCACTGGGACAGGACGGAACTGGGCTTCCAGGAAGAGGTGGTGGGTCGTGACAAGGCCAGTGGCGCGCCGCTGGGCAAGACCCACGAGTCCGACCCGCTGGATCTTGAAGCACAAGACAAGGACGGCAACCCGATCATTCCGGACAATGCCCATGCGCGGCTGTCCGCCGCCGCTGAAAACGACGGTGCGCAGATTCTGCGGCGTGCCTACTCCTACAACGATGGGGTGGGTTTTTATGCCGAGCGTTGGCCACCATGGCGCCAGGGCATGATGCTCGATGCCGGGTTGTTCTTCGTGGCTTACCAGCGCGACCCGCGCAGCGGCTTTATCAAGATCAACAAGAAACTGTCCACCCTGGACATCATGAACCAGTTCACCACCCATGTGGGGAGTGGGATCTTCGCCTGCCCACCGGGTGCCAGCGAGGGTTCGTTCATCGGTGCCGGGTTGTTCGAAGGGCTCGACAGCTAAGGGCTGTCGAGCAGGGCGCAGCCTGTATCGGGCTGCGCCTCTTTGGCTGTAATCATCGCTGTATTGGGAGTATTTCGAATGTCTTTCAAGGTTTTCAACGCCACGTTGCCGCGCACTGTCCAACTCGCCTGCCTGGCAGCCGCGATGCTGGCGTGCGGCGTCTCTCAGGCCGCCTCGCTGACCCTGTACAGTGCGCAACACGAGCAGACCGTCAATCAACTGGTCAAGGATTTCGAAAAGCAGACCGGCATTTCGGTCAAGGTGCGCACCGGTGAAGGTCCGGAACTGGCGGCGCAACTGCTGGCCGAAGGCAGTGCCTCGCCCGCCGACGTGTACTTCACCGAAAACTCTCCCGAGCTGATGTTGCTGGAAGAGAAGGGCTTGTTGGCCCCCGTGCAACCCGCCACTTTGTCGACTATCCCGGCCCGTTACAGCTCGCCGAGCGGTGATTGGGTCGGGGTGCTGGCCCGTGAAAACGTGCTGGCCTACAACACCAAGCTGGTCCAGGCCACTGAATTGCCGGCCTCGTTGCTCGACCTGGCCGAGCCGGCCTGGAAAGGCAAGGTGGCCATTGCGCCGGCCGATGCCGACTTCCTGCCCCTGGTCAGCGCGATGCTGGCGGTGAAGGGCGAAGCCACCACCTTGCAGTGGCTCAAGGGCCTGCGCACCAACTCGCAGATTTTCAACGATGACGAAGGCGTTACCGCTGCCGTCAACCGTGGTGGTGTTGCCGTCGGGGTGATCAACAGCTACTACTGGGCGCGCCTGCACACCGAAGCCGGTGACAAAGGGACCCACAGTGCGCTTTATCACTTCGCCAACGGTGATGTCGGGGCGCTGGTCAACGTGTCGGGCGTCGCGGTCCTGAAGACCACCCGCAACCAGGAAGCCGCCAACAAGTTTGTCGCCTACCTGACCAGCGAAGGCGCTCAACAGTTGATGGCCGGCAACAAGGTGACCTACGAGTATCCGCTGCGCGCGGGTGTTGCTCCGGACCCTGTGCTGCTGCCGTTCAGCAAGCTTTCGCCACCGGCCCTGGATATGAAAACCCTGGGTGACGATAGCCACGCGGTCAAGTTGCTGCGCCAGGCCGGCCTGCTGTAAATGGCCAATGCGACCATTGCGGTCAAGTCCGAACGGCGTACGCCGTTCGGACTTTTGTTTGTCTGTGTCGTCGTGGCGCTGCTGGTGCTGGCGCCGCTGGCCTTCACCCTGAAGCAGGCGGCGAGCTTCAGCTACGATGACGCGGTCGAATTACTGTTCCGGCCCATTGTCGGCGAGCTGGCGGTCAATACCTTATTGATTGTCCTGGCGGCGACGTTCGCCTCGGCCTTGATCGGTACGGCGGTGGCCTGGTTCGTCGAACGCACCTATCTTCCGGGACGAGGTGTCTGGGCGGTGCTCGCGGCGGTGCCGCTGGCCATGCCGCCCTTTATCACCAGCTATGCATGGGTTTCCTTGAGCCTGTCGTTGCAGGATTTCTCCGGTGCCTTGCTGGTGGTCACCACCGCCTACTTTCCACTGGTTTACCTGCCGGTTTCCGCTGCGCTCAGGGGCATGGACCCGGCGTTGGAGGAAACCGCCCGTTCCCTCGGGCTCGGGCCGTGGCGCTGCTTCTTTCGCGTGGTGCTGCCGCAGCTCAAACCGGCGTTGCTGGGCGGGGTACTGCTGGTCGCCCTCAGCGTACTGTCCGAGTTTGGCGCGTTCGCACTGTTGCGTTTCCGGACCTTTACCACCGAGATCTATGCCGAATATCGTGCCAGCTTCGACGGTGCCGGTGCGGCCTTGCTGGCCTGCGTGCTGGTACTGCTGTGCCTGATCTGCCTGGTGGCGGAGTTCAAGGTGCGCGGCCTCACGCGTTATGACCGGCTCGACCGTGGCACACGCCGATCGGCCACCCGCTACGAACTGGGCCGGGCGAAATGGCTGGTATGGGCCGGGTTTGCCGGTTTGACCGTGACCACCCTGGGCGTTCCCCTGGGCATGATCGGCTACTGGTTGCTGCAGCACAGCGAGGCCGCCGTGACGCCCTCCGAGTTCTCGCTGGGGCAATTGACCAGCACGACCTGTGCCTCCTTGGGCCTTGGCCTGGCCGGGGCGCTGCTCACCACCTTGCTCGCGTTGCCCCTGGGCTTTTTGTTGGCGCGCTTTCCAAGTCGTATCAGCACCTTGCTGGAGCGTATTGCGTATCTGGGGCAGGGCGTGCCGGGTATCGTCATCGCCCTGGCGGTGATTTCGATCTCGATCCGCTTTATCCAACCGCTTTACCAGAGTGCGGCGTTGTTGGTCCTGACGTATTCGATCCTGTTCCTGCCGCTGGCACTGGTCGGTGTACACGCCACGCTGGTGCAGATCGAACCCCGTCTTGAAGACACGGCCCGCTCGTTGGGCCTGCGGTGGTGGCAAACGGCATGGCGGGTGATTCTGCCGCTGGCCGGCCCCGGTATCGGTGCCGCCGCTTCGATGGTGTTTATCACCATCGTCACGGAGCTGACCGCCACCTTGTTGTTGTCACCCATCGGTACCCACACGCTCGCCACCCAGGTCTGGGTCGATACCTCGGCGATGGCCTTTGCCGCTGCCGCGCCGTATGCCGCCATGCTGGTCGGTATTTCACTGTTTTCCACCTGGCTGCTGATGTCGCTGTTCGGCAAATCGGCGGTGCTGGGTAGCTTCCAATCATAGGGATCGACATGGCTGATGTAGAAATTCGCGGCCTGCGCAAGACGTTTGGCAACACCCCGGTATTGCGTGGCGTCGATCTGTCGGTGTCGTCCGGCAGCCTGGTGGCGATTCTTGGACCGTCCGGCAGTGGCAAGACCACGTTGTTGCGGCTGCTCTGTGGCTTCGAGCGCGGTGACGCGGGGACGATTCAGATCAATGGCCAGCGGGTCAGCGGTCCCGGCGTCTATGTGCCGTCGGAGAAGCGTCATATCGGTTATGTGCCGCAGGAAGGCGCGCTGTTTCCGCATCTGTCGGTGGCCGAAAACATCGTCTTCGGCCTGCCGCGGCAACTGCGAAAAGCCCACCACCGCGTCGCCGAGTTGCTCGAACTGGTGGGCTTGCCCGGCGATTTTGCCAATCGTTCACCGCATTCGTTGTCCGGCGGACAGCAGCAACGGGTAGCGCTGGCACGGGCGCTGGCACCGGCGCCGGCCCTGGTCCTGCTCGACGAGCCGTTTTCCTCGCTGGATGCCGCGCTGCGGGTGGAAACCCGGCAGGCGGTAGCGCAGGCCTTGTCGGCGGCCGGCGCCACTGCGTTGCTGGTCACCCACGATCAGTCCGAGGCGTTGTCCATGGGCAGCGAAGTCGCGGTGTTATGGAAGGGTGAACTGGTACAGGTGGCGAGCCCCGAGCAGTTGTACCGGATGCCGGTCAGTCCCGAGCTTGCGCGCTTTGTTGGCGATGCAATGTTGTTGCCGGGGATTGTCGACGGCGCCCGCGTGGTGTGTGCCCTGGGACCTTTGCGCCTGATGGCGGCCATGCCCGACGGGCCGGTACAGGTGTTGCTGCGGCCGGAGCAGATCAGGCTCTCAGCCGTGGAATGGGCGACCGGCAAGGCGCGGGGCAGGGTGCTGAAAGTGGACTACTACGGGCATGATGCCTGTGTGCACCTGGGGCTGTCGGATGGTACGGGCCTATCGACCACGCTGATTGCGCGCGTGCCCGGCCATTTATGCCCGCGGCCGGGTGATGAGGTGGCCATCAGCGTGGAGGGGGAGGTACTGGCCTATGAAGTTTTCCGTGATTGATATGGGTCAAGCAAACCAGCCGATACCAGGCCGGAATCAAGCCATCCGCTGAATCTGTTGAAGCGCCCACCCCAGCTATCTCATGAAGGCTGCACGAGGTCGTACCTTTGTTGATCCAGGTCAACATTGCGATTGTCATTTCATGGAAGCTGCAAGGGCGCCATTGTTGCAGATCCAACCAGGGGAACACCCTGATAGTCCACCTCAACGTCCTCAGCATCCTGCTGTTGACCTGGACGACCACGACCGCTATTCCGGAAAAGGAACCTCTTGGATACGAACCGGGAGCACTCCGATGCTTGAGCCTCAATCTCGAACGCTGGACCTGATGGATGTCGAGTTGTCAGCCGACTTGTTCCTGCCGATGAATGCAAAGGGGCTGGTGATCTTCGTTCACGGCAGTGGCAGCGGCCGTACCAGCCCGGGTAATCGGCACGTTGCCCAAGCCCTTGCCAGGGAGGGACTGGGAACGTTGCTGTTCGACCTGCTCACGGAGACCGAGCAACGCCTGGACAACCTGACCCGCGAGTTGCGTTTCGATATCACCCTGCTGGGCAGCCGGTTGGTAGAGGTGATCGACTGGATCGGCCAGGATGTGGAGTTGCATTCGTTACGGATCGGCCTGTTTGGCGCCAGTACGGGCGCCGCCGCGGCACTGTTGGCGGCGGCTGAGCGCCCGGACAGAGTGCACGCGGTGGTCAGTCGGGGAGGGCGGACCGACCTGGCAACAGTGGTGCTGCCACGGGTGAAGGCACCGACCTTGCAGATCGTCGGCGCACAGGACCCCTTGGTATTTGGCCTGAACTTCCAAAGCAGTCATGTCCTGCGCTGTGAGCAGCGGCTGGAGGTCGTGGCGGGGGCAACGCATCTTTTTGAAGAGGCCGGCACCCTTGGGGAGGTCGCCAGGCTCGCTGGCGAGTGGTTCGAGAAGTATTTGCAGATGGAGTTAGTCACCCTTTGACGGGGCTTGAACACCAAACCCAAGGGCGAAGTCCCTTCAAATGGCTATCAAAGATGATCGGCGTCGACAATGGCCTTGGCAAAGGCCTGCGGATCTTCCTGCGGCAGGTTGTGGCCAATGCCGCCCTGGATAAGCCGGTACTCATATTTGCCGGTGAAACGCTTGGCATAGTCCTCGGCGGCGGGATGCGGTGCGCCGTTGGCGTCGCCCTCAAGGGTGATGGTCGGCACTCCGATGGACGGGGCCTTGGCCAACTTCTGTTCCAGAGGATCGTATTTCGTTTCCCCCTGGACCAGTCCCAGGCGCCAGCGGTAGTTGAAGACCGTAATGGCAACCTGGTCGGGGTTGTCCAGGGCAGCAGCGCTGCGATTGAAGGTGGCGTCGTCGAAGGCCCATTTCGGCGAGGCCGTCTGCCAGATCAGCCTGGCAAAGTCGTGGGTGTTCTTTTCGTAGCCGGCACGGCCCCGTTCGGTGGCGAAGTAGTACTGGTACCACCATTGCAACTCGGCCTTGGGCGGCAATGGGGTCTTGCCGGCTTCCTGGTTGCCGATCAGATAACCGCTGACCGAGACCAGCGCCTTGACCCGTTGCGGCCAGAGTGCCGAGACGATATCCGCCGAGCGCGCGCCCCAATCGTAGCCACCGAGCACCGCCTGCTTGATCTTCAGTGCGTCCATGAAGTCGATAACATCGCTGGCCAGCGCGGCGGGTTGGCCGTTGCGCACGGTGTTGGCGGAAAGAAAGTGCGTATCGCCGTAGCCCCGTGCGTAGGGCATGAGTACCCGGTAACCCTTTGCCGCCAGTAACGGTGCTACTGCGTCATAGCTGTGAATGTCGTAGGGCCAGCCGTGCAGGAGAATGACCACAGGACCATCGGCCGGGCCTGTTTCGGCGTAGGCCACATCCAGCAAACCGGCATCGATATGCTTGAGCAGGCCGAACGGGGTGGACTGGGCCGCACCGCTGGTGCCGCCAGTATTCACCGTTGCCGGGGCTGCTGCGTTGCTGGCTTGCGCGTGGGCGACACCAAGCGCACCGAACTGCATCAGCGTGAATGCGAGGACGGACGAGCCAAGCAGGCGGCGTTTTTTATCAACGGGGTGTTTCAACAGGGTTGTCTTCATGTTCCGGTGTCCTTTCAAACGAAGGGTCAGGTGTTCTGGCTGACTCTTATTTGAACGCGGAGACGTATCTGGCCTGTTTCAAGATTGCCCTGTGGGTGTAAATGCTTGTATCGAACCGGCTTGAGATACACGGTGATACACGACGGATTCTGCCGCGGACGGCGCGCTACAACAGCGTGCTTGTTGAGGGAGATCAAATTCGCCTGCTGCTTTGGGTCCACTATGGAAACAGACCATGAGCAGAACGGGCGTACATGGGTCAATCAACGGCGGGACTGCCAAATGCCGAGGTGAGTCATGATCCGATCATTGCGTCTACTGCTTATTGCACCTTCCCAACCGGTGCACACCCCTGCGTTGGAATATGCGGGGGGATTGGCGCAGACACTCAATTCGGCGTTGCATCTGGTTGCTTTCGTCCATGCAGCGGCACTCGATGTGGTCGGGCACGGCCATTCGGTCAATCTGGACAACGCCCGCAACGGCATGATGGATGTTTATCGGCAGTGGCTGAACAGCGAAGCGGTCTTGTTGCGTGAAAAGGGAGTTGAAGTGCAGTACGAGGTTATTTGGGGAAAACCATCCGCTTTTGAGCTGGCAGCCTACGCGCAGAACCTGAAGACTGACTTGATTATCAAAGACTTGCATGAGGAAGCTCATCTAAAACGTCTGGTGTTGTCGTCGCTCGATTGGGACCTGTTGTGTGCCAGCCAGACCTCGGTACTCTATATCAAGCAAGCACCAGCCCCTCGTCTGCGCAAGATCCTGGTGGCAGTGGACATTGAACTGGAGGGCGAGGCGCGCGCGACTGAAAATGACCAGATCATCAGCATGGCCCGGCAATTGGCGGATGCCTGTCATGCGTCGTTGCATCTGATTACGGTCTACCACTGCGATTCCGTAGGCTGCAAGAGCATTGCAGCAGCCCTCTCAAGTGCTGAGTTGCCGAGTTATGAGGCCCGCAGGAACGTATTCGATGCATTGGCGACTGAACATGGGTTCGCCAAGGAACATCGGCATTTCCTGGTGGGAGCACCGGCCAACGTCATTCGTAGCTATATCCAGCGTAATACTTATGATCTCCTGATCATTGGCTCTGCCAATCACCATCTTCTCAGTTCGACGATCGGGAGCACCGCGGAAGGGATTCTCGATAATCCCGTCTGCAATGTGCTTGCACTCAAACTGCCTCCCGCGTCCTGTAATGCGTATGCGCAGACGCAAGAGGGCGCGCAGGCCGATGGCGTGTCCCATCAATTGCAACCGGAGTTGATGGCTCGGTAAAGGCCGGGGAAACCAACTGGCTTGATGTAGATCAAGCAGCAAAGTGCTCCGACTCCGATAGTAAACGCTCGTGTTCGCACCCATCGGAGTTCTTCATGAGTGACTTTCTGAACAAGGATCAATTGGAAGGGCTCGATGCCTACTGGCGGGCTTCCAACTATCTGGCCGTTGGGCAGATCTACCTCAAGGACAATCCGCTGTTGCGCAGGCCCCTGGCACTGACCGATGTAAAACCTCGGTTACTGGGGCACTGGGGAACCAGTCCTGGCTTGAATCTGATCTACGTGCACCTCAACCACCTGATCAAGACCCATGACCTGAACCTGCTCTTTGTCACCGGCCCGGGGCACGGCGCGCCGGCCATCATGGCGCAGGCGTATCTGGAAGGGACCTACACCGAACTGAACCCGCGGGTGGAACAAAACGCCGACGGATTGCTGCAGCTGTTTCGACAGTTTTCCTGGCCTTATGGTATCTCCAGTCATGTGTCGGCGCAGGTGCCCGGGTCCATCAATGAAGGCGGGGAGTTGGGCTATTCCCTGGCGCACGCCTATGGTGCGGCCTTTGATAATCCCGATCTGATCGTCGCCTGTGTGATTGGCGATGGCGAGGCCGAAACCGGCGCACTGGCGGCCAGCTGGCACTCGAACAAGTTTCTCGACCCGCGGCGTGACGGCGCCGTACTGCCGATTTTGCACCTCAATGGCTACAAGATTGCCAACCCTACGCTGCTCTCGCGCATCAGCGAGGAAGAGCTCAGCGCCTTGATGTATGGCTATGGCTATGAGCCTTACTTTGTCGAAGGCGATGATCCCGAGACGGTGCATCAGGCCCTGGCTAAAACCCTGGACACCATTTTATCGGAGCTGCGCGAAATTCAGCGTACTGCGCGTCGGCAGCCCAGGCAGTCGGTGCCGGAGCGTCCGCTCTGGCCGATGCTGGTACTACGCACGCCCAAAGGCTGGACCGGCCCCAAGTTCGTCGACGGCTTGCCTGTGGAAGGGACCTGGCGTGCCCACCAGGTACCGCTGGCGGACCTGCAACAACCCAGGCATTTGATGCAACTTCAGGAATGGCTCAAGAGTTACCGCCCGGAGGAGCTGTTCAGCGCCGGCGGCGCCTTGCTGCCCCACATTGCCGAACTGGCACCGGGCGGACACCAGCGCATGAGCGCCAATCCCCATGCCAACGGTGGGTTGCTGCTGCGCTCCCTGGAAATCCCGCGTTTTTCGGAATATGCGGTCAAACTGCCAAGCCCCGGGGCCTTACAGGCAGAACCGACACGTGTGCTGGGCGTGTTTTTGAAAGAGGTCATGAGAAGCAACCTGGCGTCTGCGAACTTCCGGCTGTTTGGCCCGGATGAAACAGCTTCCAACCGGCTCGACGCGGTCTATGAGGTCAGTGGCAAGACCTGGATGGCGGACCTGGAGCCGGGAGACAATCATCTGGCCGCCGATGGGCGGGTCATGGAAATACTCAGTGAACATGTGTGCGAAGGTTGGCTGGAGGGTTACCTGCTCACCGGGCGTCATGGGCTGTTTTCCTGCTACGAAGCCTTCATTCACATTGTCGGTTCGATGGTCAATCAGCACGCCAAATGGTTGAAAACCGCCGCCAGTGTGCCCTGGCGCAAACCCATTGCCTCGCTCAACCTGTTGCTGTCTTCCCATGTCTGGCAGCAAGACCATAATGGTTTTTCCCATCAGGACCCGGGATTCATCGATCTGGTGGCCAACAAGAAAGCCGAGGTGGTGCGTATTTACCTGCCACCCGATGCCAATTGCCTGTTGTCGGTGACAGATCACTGCCTGCGCAGTCGCAATTACATCAATGTCATTGTCGCGGGCAAACAGCCGGCCTGGCAGTGGCTGGATATCGAATCGGCCATCAGCCATTGCCTGCGTGGCATTGGTCGCTGGGCGTGGGCCAGTCATGACGATGAGGTCCCGGATGTGGTGATGGCCTGCGCCGGTGATGTGCCAACCCTGGAAACCCTGGCGGCGGTGACCTTGTTGCGCGATTACGTAGCGGATCTGAAGGTCAGGGTTGTCAATGTGGTCGACCTGATGGTGATCCAACCCGATAGCGAGCACCCCCACGGTCTATCGGAGGGGGCTTTCGAGGAACTTTTTCCCCGCAATATACCGGTTATCTTTGCCTTCCACGGCTATCCATCGTTGATCCACCGGCTTTTGCACGGTCGCGGACAGCAGGAGCGTTTTCATGTCCGGGGGTTCAAGGAGGAGGGGGCCACCACGACGCCCTTTGACCTGACGGTGATCAACCAGCTGGATCGTTACCAACTGGCCCTGGATGTGATTGAACGTGTCCCACGCCTGCAGCCGCAGGTCGAGACCGCGCGTGCACGTTATTGGGCCTCCCGGGAAAGGCATGCCCTGTACCTGATCGAACATGGCCAGGACTTGCCGGAAGTGGCGCAATGGCAATGGACGCCGGCCTCCGAAAACGGAGCGGACGGCCCTGGCCAGTAACGGCTGCGGCAAAACAGGAGTGCACCACGATGGATGATCCTTGCCCCGCGTTGTTGGTGTTTAACGCGGGTTCTTCGACGCTCAAGTTTTCCCTTTATGACGCGAGCCTGTCAGCGCCCCACTGTCTGGGGCATGGCAGTGTCGAAGTGCGCGAACACAAGGCCAGCCTGAGTTATCAGGACACCCGGCTCAAGGCCGGGCCGCAGGCGCACTGGTCGAGTGCCGGTGACGGCATGGACGCTGCCACCTTGAGCCACCTGATGGGCTGGATCGACAGCAATACCCGGTGGCGTGTCCGCGCCGCGGCCCATCGCGTGGTCCATGGCGGCCAGCGGCGCGAGGTGGCGGCGCTGGTGGATGGGTCGCTGATCCGCGAGATGCAGGCGCTGACGCCGATGGCGCCGTTGCACCAGCCGTTGTGCCTGGCGCCCATGCTCCACTTAGCCCGTGAGTATCCCGGTATGCCCCAGGTGGCCTGTTTCGACACTGCGTTTCACCACACCCTCGATCCACTGGAAACCCTTTACGGACTGCCCAAGGCCCTGAGTGAGGCGGGCATTCGCCGTTACGGCTTCCACGGCTTGTCCTATGAGTATATTGCCGGTGTTTTGCCCGATTACGACCGCGATGCGGCACAAGGGCGGACGATCGTCGCCCACCTCGGCAACGGCGCCAGTTTATGTGCGCTGCATGACCGGATCAGCCGCGCGACCACCATGGGCTTCTCCACGCTGGACGGATTGCTCATGGGCAGTCGACCGGGAAGCCTGGATCCCGGGATCGTGCTGTACCTGCTGCGTGAGCGCGGCATGAGCGTGCAGGCAGTCGAACACCTGCTGTATCACGAGTGCGGCTTGCTGGGTGTCTCTGGCGGCGAGGCCAGCGATATGCGCACGCTGATGGCCAGCCGTTCGGACGCCGCCAAACAGGCCATAGCGTTGTTTGTACGCCGCGTCGTCAAGGAAATCGGCGCGCTGGCCGCGGTGCTCGGTGGCGTTGACGCGCTGGTGTTCACCGGTGGCATCGGAGAACACGCGCATGAGGTGCGCGATGGGATTCTTGAGGGGTGCGCTTGGTTAGGCGTAGTTCGAAAAAACACCGGCAGTGAGAAGCCCGATCAGGCCGTGTCTGCCTGCCTTTCCCAGGCGCAGAGCAAAGTATCGGCATGGGTCATTGCCACTGACGAAAACGCGGTCATCGCCCGGCACAGCCTGGCCTTGCTGCCTCAGGGGGTGTAACCGAAAGCCGCACCTGATACGTGCTCATCGCACACTGTTGGGGCGTATGGAAATCAATGGTCACGGGGAAATCCACCCCACCGGCGGTATTGAACAGTGGGTAGGCGCTTTGGCGTGCGGTGAAGGGGTGTCGGGCGAGAGGGACGGCACGGTAAATGCTTATAGCTGTATATACAGCTGAGCAATAAGTGCGTCATGTCCTCTCAACCACGCCCCCAGGAGTGCATATGTCTTCCAGCATCCGTCTTCCCCTGATTGATATGTCCGGTGTTCGCGAAGGTGACCAGGCGAGTATTCGTCGAGCCGCCGATGCCATCCGGACTGCCTGCTGCGATACCGGCTTCTTCTACATCATCAATCACGGTGTACCGCAGCCGGTGATCGACAGGGCGATGTCGGCTGCCGCGGAGTTCTTTGCCTATCCGACCGAGGTCAAGCGCGAGGCGGCCGTCAACAAGCGCCATCGTGGCTGGCACGCGCTGGGCGGGGCTACCATGTACGAAGCCAGCAAACCCGATCACAAGGAGTTTTTCAGTATCGGGCTCGAGTTGGCTGAAGACGATCCCAGCGTGCTCGCCGGTGAGGCGCTGCGCGGCCCGAACCAGTGGCCGGCATTTATGCCGTCGTTGCGCGAGGTCCTGGCCGAGTACTATCAGGAAATCGGCAAGGCCGGGGCGGATCTGTTGAGGGTGGTGGCGGTGGGGTTGGGGATTGACGAGCATTTCTTCATCGACAAATACACCAAGCCTTTGCAACGCACCCAGATGGTCTATTACCCGCCGCAACCGGCCCAGGCCGATGCCGATCAATTCGGGGTGGCGCCCCACACCGACTACGGTTGCATCACCTTGCTGTATCAGGACAACAGCGGCGGCTTGCAGGTCCGTGAGCTGGGCTCCAACAGCTGGATCGATGCGACGCCGATCCCGGGCAGCCTGGTGGTGAACGTCGGCGACCTGCTGGCGCGCTGGTCCAACAATCGCTTTCGCTCGACCTTGCATCGGGTGATCAACCGCTCAGGTCATGAGCGTTACTCCATTGCCACCTTCTATGATCCGACCTATGGCGCCCTGGTCGATCCCTGTGAGCTGGGGATCGATTCGGCGCAGAGCCTGTATCCGCCAGTGGCGGCGGGGGACTACATACTCAAGAGAATCGATGACTCGATGGCGTATCGCAAGGGCAAGGCGCCAGGCGTTGAGTGAACGCCGTAAACGGCAGGGAGGATGGCACGTACAAAAGGGGTCCCCCTTCGCGACTCACTGCGACAGGTAGTCCTTTTGTATCCGTGCCAGCGTCCCGTCACGGCGAAGCGCTTCAATCGCTTGGCGCAAGTCGTGGACCTGTTCGGAGGAGCATTGCTTCGAGCAGGCGAGATAGAGATCCACCGTGCTCATGACGGGGCTCATCAGCAGCTTGCGGCTGGAGACCTTGGGCCAGATGTACTGGCTTTCGGGGACACCGTTGAACCACGCATCGATGCGGCCTTTCAAAAGCATTTGCGCGGGATTTTCCCCAATGGTCAAGGGGTGGATCTGCTTGTCGCTGAAACCTTGGGCACGCAGGATTTCCTCTTGCGCACTGCCCAGGCCCACGCCGATCACATGGTAGATCTTCCTGGCTTCGGCGAAGCTGCTCACCCGGTGCTCAAGGCTGAAAAAAGCACGGTCCATGCTCATGATGGGCGCAATCCAGGTGAAGTGATCTTCGCGCTCGGGCGTACGTGACAACGGGGCGATCAAGAGGTCCTGCTTCTCACTGACGTATTTTTGCGACCTGGCCCAGGGCAGCGCCTGTATATGAGCGACATAGCCGGCTTTGGCAATGGCCATCAGGGCGGCATCTCCGACGATGCCGTGCCCCTTGGCGTCATCGACAAGCGTCAGCGGGGGCGCGTCGATGATAAACAGGTCGATCGGTTGTGGCGCAGCCCATGCGTGATAGCTCAGCAGCAGGAACGCCGGCAGACACAGCTTGGCAAGGGCCTGGGTACGAGTATGGGCTACGCGCGTGATCTGGCTCATGACCTGATATCTCAAGCACGGCTGGCAGCTCCCGGAAAAGCCCGGAGAAATCATGGCGACCGCTGACTTAGCGTAGCGCGGATTTGAGAGAAAGCCGGAGTTTGGCGCAAATGAACGGGTGATCGATCCAACCGATTTATTGCTCGCGCATCGGGAAGGACAGCTCGAAACAGGTCACGCCACTCTCGCTGGTAACGCTGTAGTGACCACTGTGCAATTGCATGATGGTCGCTACGATCGACAGGCCAAGCCCATTGGATTGGGCCGAGCGCTCACGCGATTGATCAACCCGATAGAACCGCTCGAACAGTCTCGGCAGGTGCTCCGCCGGGATGGTGGTGCCTTGGTTGCACACACGCAGATGGATGCCAGTGTCCGACGGTATGGCCTGGATCAACAATTCGGAATGCGGTGCTCCGTACTTGATCGCATTGGCACACAGATTGGCCAGGGCGCGGCGCAGCAGGACGGGTTCGGCCCAGATGACCCCTTCACCTTCCGCGCGGATGCTGATGTCGGCGTCTGCCGCCAGACCTTCGAAATAATCAGCCATGCGCTCCACTTCTTCAGCGGCGTCCAACTCCTGGCGCTGCTGACGGGCACTGCTGGGGTCGGTGCGCGCGAGGAAAAGCATGTTGTCGAGCATGCGCGCCAAGCGCTCCAGCTCTTCTACATTGGAGGCCAGTAGCTGCTGGTAATGTTCAACGCTGCGGTTCTGCTGCATGGCGACCTGGGTTTCACCCAGCAGGTTGTTGATGGGGGTGCGCAGTTCATGGGCCATGTCCGTAGAGACGTGAGCCAGTTGCTCAAAACCCTTGCCCAGGCGCTCGAGCATGGTATTGAAAGAGTCGATCATCGGTAACAGCTCCTTCGGCGCGCCCTGGCTGTCGAGTCGTTCGGTCAGGTTGCCGATGCCGATGCCATGGGCGTGGCGTGCCAGGCGCCGCAGCGGCAGCAGGCCGCGGTGAACCATCAACCAGCCGGCCAGGGCCAGGACAATGGCCGCGACGCTGGCGAGGATATAGACGCTGAGACGGTAGCTGGCCAGCACCGCGGTGCGTTCGGTCATCAGGCGGCCGATGGTCAGTTGCAGCTTGCCCGAGTCGATATTCGCAGACACCGCGGCGAAGGGTGCACCATCGACTTCCGCTACTTTATGGACATCACTCAACTCCAGGGTGTGCTCCATCGCGACCGGAACCAACTGGGGAATATCGAGGTTCCCGGGATTGACCACGAGCAACGGAGGCCCCCCTGGAGCACCAATGCTGAGTACCGATTCGCGGTTGCCCATCATGTTCTGAAACAGCGCGGGCTTGGTTCTGATCAGATCCCGGGTGTTGCTGTCATTGAGCAGGTTACGCAACTGATTGACGCGGAAGACGAGGGCGGCTTCGTCACGGTGTATCAGCTCGCTCTCCAGTTCGCGGTACAGCTCGACCCCCATGGTCGCCAGCAGGGCAAAGGCCAGCAAGGCAAACACCAAGGCCAGGCGCAGTGTCAGGGAATAATGACGACGCTTCATGGTTGCGTATCGAAGCGGTAGCCAATGCCACGCACGCTGTGGATCAGCTTGAGCTGGAAAGGATCGTCTATTTTCAGGCGCAGGCGGCGCACCGCCACGTCCACCACATTGGTGTCGCTATCAAAGTTCATGTCCCAGACTCGAGAGGCGATCAGTGAGCGGGATAACACCTGCCCCTGATGCGTGGCAAACAGGTGCAGCAGGGCAAACTCCTTGTTGGTCAGCGTCACTCGCACGCCAGCGCGGATGACGCGGCGTTTGATGACATCGATCTGCAGGTCATCGATCTGCAGTTGCTCTTCCTCCCGGGTCGGACCGCGTCGGGTCAGTGTGCGCAGGCGGGCGACCAGCTCGGCGAAAGAGAAGGGCTTGATCAGGTAGTCGTCGGCCCCCAGTTCCAGGCCTTTGATACGGTCGGCGATATCATCTCGCGCGGTCAGGAACAAGACCGGCGTGTCGGCCTCCTTGCGCAGGCGGCGCAGGACTTCCCAGCCGCCCATCTTCGGCATCATCACGTCCAGCACGATGACGTCGAAGGACGTTTCCAGGGCCTGGTGCAAGCCGTCAACGCCATCGCGGGCCAGGCTGACGGAGTAGCCTTGCTCCTGCAGGCCATTGAGTAAATAGTTGCCCGCCTTGGGTTCGTCTTCCACTACCAGGATATTCATGGGTATTACCTTGGTTCAGTTTCGGTATTCGATTCACGAAAGCGGACCAGAAAGCCGCGAGCAGGTGGCGCGAGTATAGCCCGATCATCAGCTGATACTGCGTGTGGCCCCCGCTCCTTGTCAGCCATCTTCGTAAAGCTCCCCATCAGTTTTCGTTCGAGCAGTGCCCTTGAACCTGATAGTCCAACACATGTTCCCGACCCTGATGATCCAGGTAATCGAGCTTTGCCGGGATCACGCCGCATTGATCCGAGAGGTCGGTCATGGACAAGACTTTCGCCACGTCCATCTGGACGAAAAAACCAGTCTTGTCATGAATCACCGTAGGACTATCGGTGGTGCTGGCGAAGGCTGAACCGGTGGCGAGGAGGGCGGCGAATCCGAGCATAAGAAGTTTCATGGCATTGTCTCTCTGTCTGAGTGGGCTGCCTGTTGTCTGGCAGTGGGTTCACAATAACGAGGCCACTCAAACAGCCGACGAACAAAACAATGACAAAGTTGTAATGCAAGCTCGTCCGAAACCGGGGCCTGTGAGCACCGGTTCGGATCGAGACGAAGGAGGGTAGGATTTGGCTGGAAGTGCCTTTACCTGACGGGATGTTCCGCTGCCTTGCATTCCGCCAGGAAAGCCCTTCCCATGGGGGTCATTTGAGCACCGCTATAGATCAGTTGCGGATGGCTGACGTCGGCCAGCGCTTGCGCATAGTTGAAGCTGATCAAGCGTTCCAGCGTATCGACCTCGGCAGGATCCTTGATCTCACTTTTGCCCTGGGCGATTTCATTCAGGAGACTGTAGAAGGCGGTGTCTTGTTTGTTCACGATTTAGCCTCTTTCCGGGGTTGTGCCTGCTGATGAGGGCCGTGCCATCACTACCAATATAGCGCTCCCAGCCTTGGCGCACGCAATTCAACCGCCAGCCGCGCGCCGACCGAAGGCGGCAGTACCGCATCACGCTGGAGCAGGGGCCCGTAACAGGCTGCCTTTTACGCGGATGACGCTGTTGTCCTGGATGCTGGAAATACCTTGTCCCCCTTTTCCAGGCCATGAATAAATAAAACCAATACTCGTCTGTATGAGTTGTTGATTCGACTCGTACAGACGAGTATTTTAATTTCGAGAGGTTACTTATGACCCTCTCATAAAACAAAAAATGGATAAAGCATGATTCAAGGCTAGCCGTTTCGAGTGCGTGGTAATCAATGACTTCCTATTGGTTTGAGGGGTATGAGCATGCAGGCTGGAGCCATATTTATATCATTTGATGCTGTCGCGGTATCGGGCATTACGGTCGAAGCATTAAAGATGGCCAAATGCCTTGAGCAGAGTGAGATTACGTCCTATCTCGACCTGGGCTATGACATCAAGATCGACAAAGGCAATTTCAACAGGCCTTATGATCACGAGAAAAATATCTATCAGGGCGTGTTTACCCTGGTTCGCATCGAAGACATAGAGACTGTCCCGCATTACAGCCGTGATTTCATAGAGTATTCGCACAGTGTCCTGATCGGTCAAAAGACTGCGGTTTCTCCAGAAGAGCAGGAACGGCTTTTAATCGCCATTCGCGAGTCGTCACAGGCACTGGCTCATCGAATGGTGCAGTTTTGGGAAACACTGGATATCCGTTATGTGATCGTTGAAAACGGAACGTTGCCGGAAAACATTATTTACACCCGAGCCTTGTACCTGGCCATCGACGCCTATGGGCAAAAGCATGGCCTGGGGAATTTCGTTATCTGGCGCGATCATGACCTGATGTGGAACAGTGAGAAGACCGTGATGAAATACGGTCCGGAGCCGTATCCCCATGCCGTCAAGCCGGTTCAATCCCGCTACATCACCTATGTGACCCTCAATCAGCACCTGAAGAACAAACTCGAGGAATGGTGCGATCACGCCGTCGACGTCAAAGTCAGGAAGAATACCTATGATTTCAGCGGGCAGGGGACCTGCACGAACATCAAGGAAAGCCTGGATATCCGCGACAGCGACGTCCTGATTGCCCGCACGACCCGCATCATTCCGCAAAAACGACAGGACAGGGATATCCACCTGGTCCATCGGTTGAACGCGCTTTTTGCTCGGAACGGTAGCCGCCGAAGAGTATATCTCGCGGTCGCCGGCGATCCCCATGAACATCCTGGCTATTTTGAAGCCTTGAATAAACTGGCCCGGGAGCTACAGATCGAGGCCTTTATCAAGTTCATCGGCTCGTTGCCCCATGACTCTATGCCGACAAAGGAAAAGTCCACGACCATTGAAGATTTGTATTACTCCTGCGACCTGGTTTCCTTTCTCACTTCCTGGGGGTATGACAGCTACGGCAATCCCGTGGGGGAGGCGATCAGCAGCCGGCGCTGCTATATCACGAGCCGCTACGAATATTATCAGGAAGTCTATGGCCAGCATGGTTTTGAAGCGCCAGTCATGTCGATCTCGGAAGATCAGGATGGCCTGCCTGATGATGACTTTATTGACGATGTCTATCAGTTGCTGAATAACAAGACGCTGATGGCTGAAATGGCTCATAAAAATTTCACCATCGGTCAGCAGGTGCTCTCCAATAACGTCATTGGCATGCTGGACTTGAGTCCTTCTGGAGGAAATATGCGTGAGGCCGTCTTTGTCTCGGTTGTGCTGCCGGTTTATAACGAAAGTGATCGCATCGATAGTGTGCTGGATTCTTTACTCAATCAGAAAACACGGGGTGGCCTGATTACCCACGCCACCTATGAACTGATCATCGTGGATAACAACTCCACGGATAACTCGGTAAAAAAAATCAACGCCTTCAAGGCTGAAAACCCGACCTTGGATATTCACGTTATCCAGGAGACCACCCAAGGTGTTTCATCTGCCAGAAAACGCGGCATGGACTATGCCTCCTTGCGCTCAAAACAGCGCGACATCCGCCTGGGAGTCAAGAATAAACACTACATTGCTTCCGCCGATGCGGACTGCACCGTGGACCCTTACTGGCTGCACGCGCTGATTGAAAAAATGCTCGAGGAGAACGGCGATCTGGGCACCTGTAATTACTATTACAACGAAGCGTCCTTTCGCCATCGGCCGAACCTGCTCAACGAGATCCAGAAGACCCTGCGCTGCCGCGAGATGTCATTTTCACTGTTTGGCGGTTTTCCGGACGGCAAGGGGTTTGCCGTCGAGCGGGGTCTCTACGACAAAGTGGGCGGCATCGAGATTTTCTACCAGTTGGACAAGGGCCGCTTTGTCGAACACCTCTCCGATGACTGGGATTTCGGGATCCGGGTGATCGCCTGGGGCGGCAAGCCGGTCTACGCCCACGATTCCCGTATCGAGATCAACAGCCGTCGTGTGGATACCATTCTGGATGAGGTGATTACCGGCAACGCCTATGGGCAGGATGGAATCATCATCATGAAGGACGTACGCCCCGACGTCGAAGAGCAAACCCCAACGCTGCGGGACACCACGCCTGTGCAGTCGCAACAGGCCTGGGACTACTCGATCAAGGACTATGTGCCCAAAAACATCGTGCTGCCGGCGCTGCTCAACCCGCGGATTCTGCTGGAAAGCCCGGCGGTACGTGAGTTTTTCAGCGAGCCGGTGGCCGATCGTATGTATCAGCGTATCGATGAAATCAAACAGGGCTCGCGGGTCATCGATTTCAAACCGATTCACGCCTACAAGACCCCGTCCTATCGCCTCTATTTCGAGTTCCGCGAGGAAATTTTCAGTGCCCTGCGCCGTGCCGTCGGCGAGGACATCGGTTTCCCGCCGCCATTGCCGGCCTGCTTCGATGGGGTCAAACCGGAAGACTTCGAGCGCTTTGTCTACTACTTCGCCGAAGACCGCGAGTCCGGTGAAGCCCATAACTACTTTGCGAACGGAGGGGTATTCTGATGAATGGCGAAGCGCTGGGCTCACTGAACGATATCGACCCGAACTATCCAACGCCGCGGGTCTACGACTTTCTCTCGCGCCCCGATAACAGCGCCTTTCTGGAGTACGTGTTCAACGACCCGTTCGGCTGCCATGTTTTCCCTGGCGATATCCCCGACTATCCGCTGTCCTCTTTTTTTGCCGACATGGATCGCGATATCAAGCAGGCCAGGCAGATCCACCTCTGGGCCTATATTCCCACCTGCCGCTACCGTTGCCATTTTTGCCAGTATCCGACGGTTATCCTGAACCCCAAGGCCGCCTCGTCGCAGCAGGTGTTCCGGGATCTGGTGGATTACAACATCAAAGAGGCCACGATGTGGCTCCAGAAAGTCCCCGGTCTGGCTCAGGCAGAAGTGGGCGAATTCAACATTTTTGGCGGTACGCCGTCACTGCTGCCTGAGCAGGAACTGCGTCGTCTGATGGCGTTCTACCGGAGCCATTTCAACTTCTCGGCCGCCACCCTGCGCTTTGAGGGCGAACCGGGCACCCTGAACAAACCCTACCTGTCGCTGTTGAAGGAGCTGGGGTTCAGCAAAATCAGCTTCGGCACCCAATCCTTCAATGACCGCATCATCTCGGCCTGCGGTCGCATGCACTCCGCTGACGAGTGCGTGGAAACCATCCATCACGCCCGTGAAATCGGCCTGGACTGGGTCAGCGTCGACCTTATCTACGGCATGCTCGGCCAAAGCGTGGATGACGTCAAATACGACATGGAGAAGTCCCTCGAGCTCGAGCTTTCCCATGTGGTCATCAGCAAGCTGCACATGGAAGAGTTCATGAAAACCCGTACCGGCGTGTCGGGAGAGAAAGAAAGCCACTGGCAGAGAAAAGGGCTGATCAGTGTCAACGACATGAGCTTCCCGGGTCTTGGCAAGCAGTATCAGATGCGCGAGCTGGTGGAGCAGCACCTGTCGTCCGGTTATCGCGAACACCCGACCATGTACTTCCACCAGAACCATCGACAACCGGAGAAATGGAAGGGGCTTATCACCGATCTCGATAAACAGTACCCGGAAGTGGCGATCGGTCTCGGTGGCAGCTCGAAATGCACGGGCTCCGAAGCCATCAATATCACCGGCTACAACAAGTACAAGCAGGCACTTGATGAAGGCCGCCTGCCGATTGATGAAAGCCGGGGGTTCTCACCGCTCCAGCGCGAAGTGAATGCTTTCAAAATGGCACTTTCCACGCTGATTCCAGTGAATGACCAGGTCTTCAAACAGCGTTTTGAAGGCAGAAGCTTTTACGACAATCCGATTATCGGCGGCACGCTCAAAACCCTGGTCGACAAGGCTCTCGTCAGTATCGATGGTGATCTGGTCAGCCTGACGCCCAACGGCGTAACGCTGGTCGAAGCCGTCATCAACACCCAGTTCGTGACGCCGCAAGCCTGAGGGGGGTATCCGATGGAACAGCAAAAAAGCTCATCCGTGCCGGTCTTCAGCCTCTACTACATTGCTATCGACACTGAAGCCGGCGTGACGCCAGAACAGTTTGAGCACTTTGTTCGCCACAAGGGCGTACATATTCCCAGCTATCCGGGCTGGAGCTGGACCTTGTTACGCGGGTTGCGGGGCGAACGGGCAGGGCAATACCTGATGCTGTTTGAGATCGACAGCGCCGCGCAGCGCGATTGTTATATGGCCGCGGATGGTAATAAAACAGAACTGGCCCACCAGTTCTGGCGTGAACATCCCGAAGCGCTGGATATTCTCGGGGAGTGGAAGCGTTACGCTACCTTCAGCGAACTGCCCACCCTTTACACCGATTATCGGCTGCTGGCGGAAAACAGCAAAAGCACCGTGCCCCATGGCCCGCGTTACCAGGAGCGGGCAGGGGAGGAGCCTGTCGCGCGGGTTATCGGCATCCACAATCTCGCGTTGCGCCCCGATGTCCAGGCGCAGACCTTCGAGACCTTTATTGCGCAAAACCACCAGCGCATCGAGGACTATCCGGACTGGAAATTCCGCTTGCTCAAAGGCGAGCGGGGCAACCGTCTGGACCAGTACGTGGTGCTGATGGAGATCGCGAGCCTGAAGGCGCTCGATGTGTTTTATCCAGAGCCGGATATCGCCACCGATGAAGCGGCGAAATTTGCCCGGGCACACCGGGACACCAAGCAGATGTACGAAGAGTGGAAGCAACTGGCCTCGTTTTCCGGCTCGCCGCAGATCTATACCGACTATCTGTCAGTGGCGCAAAGCCTGTGAGTACAAATGTATCCCTCTCGCAGAGCAGCGAGAATCTTCGTCAGCAGCACGCCACACGGGGCATCTTCTTTATTGCCGGGCTGGGCATGGCGTCCTGGGCGCCGTTGATTCCATTTGTCAAAGCCCGGCTCGATATTGATGACGGCACGCTGGGCCTGCTGCTGTTTTGTATTGCGGCGGGCTCCATGCTGGTAATGCCCTTTACCGGGCGCGCCATCGCCAGGCTCGGCTGTCGGACGCTGATCCTTGCCTGCGCAGCGGTCTTCTGTTTGATCCTGCCGTTCATGATGCACGCCACCTCTGCCGTGGAGATTGGCGGCGCATTGCTGGTTTTTGGCGCGGTGAACGGCCTGTTGGATGTGTCGATGAATGCCCAGGCGGTGATTGTCGAACGTGACAGCGGGCAGGCGAGGATGTCCGGATTTCACGGTTTCTACAGCATTGGCTGTGTCGCCGGGGCAGGGGGCGTCAGTCTGCTGCTGTGGGCTGGGCTGATGCCTCTGCAGGCCATTTTCCTGATCGTGCTGCTGATTGCGCTTGTGGTGATGACGGCTTCCGGTCATCTGCTCGCCAAGCGGCCGCAGGAAAGCGGTGAGTCTGGCGGCACGTTTCAGGCGCTCTCACACCCGGGGATTCTGTTTATTGCCGTGTTGTGCTTTTTCATCTTCCTGATTGAGGGCGCGATGCTGGACTGGTCGGCTGTGTTCCTTCATTCGGAGCGCGGCATGGAAAAAAGCCATGCCGGTTTTGGCTACACCCTTTATGCCATCGCCGTCGCGCTGGGCAGGTTGTACGGCGATCGCCTGGTCAACGCGTTCGGCCGGCAACGCATGCTGATGCTGGGCGGTTCATGTGCCGCAGTCGGGCTGCTGCTGATCGTCTCGGTCGATCTCCCTGGTGTGGCCCTCGCCGGGTTCATCCTGGCAGGCATCGGCCTGTCCAATATCATCCCGATTCTGTTCACCACCGCCGGCAACCAGCCGGATGTCCCGTCGAGCTTCGCGCTTTCGGCCGTGACCCTTATCGGTTACACGGGGTTGTTGAGCGGCCCGGCGCTTATCGGATTTGTTGCCCACCATTCCAGCCTGACCACGGCTTTCAGCGCGGGTGTGGTGATCATGCTGCTGGTCTGTTCCAGTGCCCGACGCATTGCGCGTTGAGGCTATGACAGGGCTGTCCTGACGTAGTCAATCCATGGAGTCTTTATGAGTCAATTATCCGGTCCGGTGTTCAGCCTGCATTACATTGGCCTCAATTTGAAAAAGGGCGTTACGGCTGAGCATTTCGAAAATTTCGTGCGCGAACGCGGCGTGGGGATTCCGGCTTATCCCGGCTGGCATTGGACATTATTGAAAGGGCTGCGTGGTGAAAGGGAAAACCAGTATCTGATGCTGCAGGAGGCACCCAGCGCGGAACAGTACGCCCAGTATATTGACCGCAACGGCGATCAGACCATCCGTGCGCGGGGGTTCTGGCGGGAACATTCGCAGGCACAGGCTCTGATTGCCGAGTGGAAAACCTTCTCAACCTTCGCCGAGCTACCGACCATCTTCTCCTACTATTCAACAGTGGCTGAGAACACCAACAGCTCGCTGCCGGAAGGCCCTAACTATCAGGCCAAAGCGGTGGCCCGGGTGGTGGGGATTCATAATCTGGCCCTGCGTTCCGGCGTGGCGCCGGAGACCTTCGAGGCGTTCATCACCGGCAATATTCACCGCGTGGAAGACTACCCGGGCTGGAAATTTCACATGCTCAAAGGGCAGGGCGGTAGCCGCCTCGACCAATACGCGGTCATGCTGGAAATCGAAAGCCTGGAGTCCCTGAACGCCTTCCACCCTGAGCTGGACGTTTCGACGGACAAGGCCCTGACGTTCGTGCGCGAGCATCAGGAGAGTGAGCGTATGTACGACGAGTGGCGTGAACTGGCGTCTTTTTCTGGCGCGCCGCAGCTCTATACCGACTACATCTCCATCGCCGGCAACAGTGGCTGAAAGGACGCTTGGCTAAGAGGTTTATTCCATCAGGCTGTGGGTGTTTTTCTGGCGGTTGATCAAGCGTAGGGGATTGGTTGAAATGCGCTTGCCCCAGGGCTAGTCTCATCCGGCCCCAGTGTTGTCTCAGCCGAGGGCGATGTCCCCGGGGTTCTAGCGTGATCTTCAGGTAGGGTTATGAAGTCAAAACTTGCAGTCGCTGTTTTATTGCTGACAGCCTTCAACGGTGCGCAAGCCGCTGAAATCAAGGTGTTGACCACGGGAGCATTCAAACCGGTGTTATTGGCCATCGCGCCGGAGCTTGAGGCTTCGAAGCATATTACCCTGAACATCTCTAACGGTACTGCTGGGGAACTGAACAAAAGGATTGAGTCAGGGGAACGTTTTGATGTGGCGATTCTTACGGACTCGCTGGTCAGCAAGTTCGAAGCCGCCGGGAGTATGGACAAGGATACTGCGAAGAACGTCGCGAAGGTCGGTATCGGTGTGGCCGTCCCGTTGAACGCTCCGAAGCCCGTGATTTCCACGGTCAACGACTTCAAGTCCATGCTGCATTCTGAGGCAAAAATTGCTTATATCGACCCCAAGTCTGGAGGCTCATCGGGGATCTACCTGACTGGGTTATTCGATAAGCTGGGCGTTTCTGAAGAGGTTGCCAGAAAGGCTGTCCTGGTGAATGGTGGGCTGGTGGGTACGAAGCTCGTCGACGGTGAGGCAAGCGTTGCCATTCATCAAATCAGCGAATTATTGGCTGTACCCGGCATCCAGTTTGTTGGAGCGCTCCCGGCCGAAATCCAGAGCTATACGACCTACACGGCAGCAATGGCGAAAGGTTCTCGGCATGCAGAGGACTCGCTCGAGTTGATCAAGGCGTTGGGTGAAGAAAAAGCCGTGAGTTTATTGCAGGCCAAAGGGATGGAATGAGCGCCATTTCTGTCCTTGGCGTTTTTGAGGGCCGCTGCTGATCGTACAGCAATTGCTGAGATGCTCGAACGCTTCTGAGCTTTAATCCATGTGGCTCGAAACGCTCCTCACGGGTGGTACCAGTGCCAGGGCGAAGTTTTTTGGCCTGGCCGCCGTAACGTCAACTCCCGTGTTCATCAACCATACGCGGAGGAAAACAACATGAATCGTTTCGCAGGCAAAGTTGTAGTCGTGACAGGGGCCGGGACAGGCATTGGGGCCGCCACGGCCCGCCGGTTCTTGTCCGAGGGCGCATCGGTGGTGCTTAACGGCCGCCGCGAACACAAGCTCGCCAAAACAGTGGAAGGAGCCGATCCGACCAAGGTGATGCTCCATCCTGGCGACATCTCGGACGAGACGTACGTCAAGCGGCTCATAGCCGACACAGTCGCCAAGTTCGGCCGGCTGGACGTACTGGTCAACAACGCCGGCTTCGCCATCTTTGGCCCATTCGCCCAGCTTTCCACAGAGGACTGGCGGCGACAGATCGCCACTGACCTGGACGGAGTCTATTTTGGCTGCCGGGAGGCGTTGCCTCACTTGCTCGCCACCAAGGGCTCAATCGTCAACGTATCGTCAGCCTCCGGCCTGGGTGGTGACTGGGGAGGAAGCGGGTACAACGCAGCGAAGGGGGCGGTCAGCAATCTGACCCGGTCGCTTGCCCTGGAGTACGCCGCTAGGAACGTCCGGGTAAACGCCGTCGCTCCCAGCCTCACCAGCACCGATGCGACGGCAGATATAGAGAAGAACGAGGCCATCATGTCGGCGTTTCGCGCCCGTCTGCCGGCCGGTCGGCAGGCATTACCGGAAGAGGTCGCGGCTGTCATTGCGTTTCTGGCCAGTGATGACGCCAGCTTCGTCAACGGGGTAATCATACCGGTCGACGGCGGTTTGGCCGCATCTAACGGCCAGCCAAACTTTCTCGCGATGTTCGGGGAGGACTGATACGCCTGGCACCGCGCTACGGGTGTCCTTGGCGTTTATCGTTTTCTGTGAGAAGCATCGGGCGAACGCTTGTCAGCTTGCTGACACCGTCGCTCGATGTTGCTGGGGCGTTTTTGCCCGTGGCGGTGAAGCGGCTCGGTTCAGAGCGCGGAACCGTTGCAAGCAGTCATGCCGGCGTAGTGGCTTGGCTTAGGTGCCATGAGGTTACGTCGATTTATGCAAGCCAGGGCTCGTAGGTCTCAATCCGTTACTTCGCATAATGTATATTATGTTAAATTAAGTGATATGTTTCGAATGTTACTGCTGCGGCGCACACCTTGCTTCGCTGTTCACACTCCCTGTACGATTTCCCCAGTTTGTTTGGCTATCCACTCATTCCAAGGAAGGACCATGCGCTTCGTACAGTTCCTCAGCAATCCTCCTGAAAATTTCAAGGGTGGAGCCCGCCAGCGTGTGAAACGGCTCGTTGCCGAGATGTCACCGGGGGTGAAGCCTCACACGCCAACTCCACGAAACAACACGGTCCTGCCTCTTTCGATGTATGAAGGTGGAGTGGCTGACACCCGGCACGAAGACTGCCACCGAGGACACCTCATTGCTCTGGAGTTTGGTGGGCCCGAGTCCTCGAGCAACCTGGTTCCGATGTATGGCTCATTCAACTCGGGAGGTATATGGCGCCAATTCGAGCGTGAGCTTGAGAGCTGGGTGGATGCCGCAGGAGGTAATTGCGAAGTGGCCATCACCTGCGATTACGCTACCGAAATTTCCGAAGAACAGCGTGTGCCCACGCGGTTCACGATTATCACGAAAGTCCTGGCCGGCCTGCACGTCAATCGCACACGCACGTGGCCTATTCTGCATCCAAAGCCAGCGCCTATCATCGGCGGTGCCGACCCGACGAAGAAGGCCGAATACCTCGCACTCATCGACGAAATGACAAACGCAGGCTGGAACATCCAGGACCAGTTGAATACTGTAGGGTTTCCCTCTTACCGACGGCTCCCCGTTTTTCCTGCCGCGGCAAGGCCTTACGCGTTCCTCGATTATGCCGAGTGGAAGTCCGTCAAGGATGACCCCAAGCAGCTTGCGCATTGGAATGACCGCGTAATACTGTCGCAGGCAGCCGAGTTCTCAAGCACACAGATCGAAACTATCCGCGCAGTCAACCGCGTTCTCAACGATGGGTATCTTATAAGCGACGACATCGTTGACCCTGTGTACACCGACAAGTACCGCATTCCAGGCCAGCGGGTTGGTCTACTGGTCGAAGGTGGTCATGATCTCACACCTCAGGTCGATCACATTATTGCCAAGTCTGCCAGCGGAGCGGCCGTTTACAGCAATGCCATGTTGATCAGCGCCAAGCACAACAGCGACAAGCGCGCACGATTGGCGTTCGCAGACAGCAATGCTTTGAGCAGCATTGTTCGCGGTACCGGCAGAGTCAAAAGATATAAGCCTTACTGAACTTGATTTCGAAGACTCGATAGCTGCAGGCAAGCATCAGTGCCTGCCCTCCTCTCGGGCCTGTGAGCTACTTATGAACATCTGACATCGCCCACTTGTTAAATACGATATATTCATAAGGTCCCACCTGGTGTCAGCTTCAGACATTACGCCTTAAATTTCTGTCGCCTCCTCAAATCGAACCCGCGGACGCTCTGCTTGGAGCCTCTCATCGATTACACTGATGATTACTATCGAAGCCCCCGCCTATTGGGTTGCCAGAACCGATTCATATAATCGCCTCCAATTTCTCCCTTCCGCCTGGCTTCAGGCGAATACCCCCGGAACCCAACACCATGCCAAGCGCAAGCCAGGCCCCTCGAGGTCTTCCCGAACATAATCAACAGAGCGTCAAGCAGCAATGGCTGGCGATTCTCTCGGTCGCCGTGGGTGCCTTCGCCTTGGTGACCAGTGAGTTTCTCCCGGTGGGCGTACTCAACGACGTCGCCAGTGACCTGGGTATCAGTGCCGGCCACGCCGGGCTGATGGTTACCTTGCCCGGCATCATGGCCGCCCTCGCCGCGCCATTGCTGTCTGTCGGCATTGGCGCCATGGACCGTCGCTATCTGCTGATCGGCCTGACGCTGATAATGATCATCGCCAACTCGGTCGTGGCCTACGCCAGCGACTTCAGTCTGCTGCTGTTCGGCCGCGTACTCCTGGGCATCAGTATCGGCGGTTTCTGGGCCACTGCCATTGCCCTCAGCGGCCGCCTGGCCCCCAAGGGAGTCGGCGTAGCCCAGGCCACCTCGATCATCATGGTGGGTGTGACATTGGCCACCGTACTGGGTGTGCCCGTAGGCACCTGGCTGAGTGGCCTGATGGGCTGGCGCATGACCTTCCTGGTCACCGCGCTGTTGGGCGTACCGGTGCTACTGGCGCAGATATTCCTGCTACCGCGGCTCGCCCCGGAAAAGGCCATTCGCATCAGCGACCTGCCGGCCTTGTTCATCAATCCACAATCTCGGGTTGGCTTGATCGCTGTACTGCTGATTGGCCTGGCGCACTTTGCCGCTTACACCTATGTCGCCCCCTTCTTCAAACACAGTTCCGGCTTCGACGGGCCGACTATTGGCTCATTGCTGCTGCTCTATGGCGTGGCCGGGGTAATGGGTAATATTTTCGCCGGTTTCGCCGCCAACCGCAGCGTCCGTCACACCCTGTTGCTGGTCGCCCTGATGATCGGCACCAGCACTGCCCTGTTTCCCTATTTCGCCACGGGCATGACCGGCGCAGCGATGCTCATAGCGCTCTGGGGCTTCGCCTTCGGCGCCTTTCCGGCCTGCGCCAGCATCTGGATGTTTGTCGTAGCGCCCAAGGATGTGGAGCGCGGCATGCCGCTCTTCGTCGCCTTGTTCCAGGTGATTATTGCCCTGGGCTCATTCTTTGGCGGGCAGATCGTCGACCAACTGGGCAGCTCGGTGCTGTTGAGCCTGGCGACGGCCCTGGTGGGCTGCGGTTTTGTTACTGTGCTTGTGCTGGGGAGTAACGTCAGTAATAGCCTGGCGGCCCAACCCAGCTAACCAAGAAGGCTGGTCAAGTGTGCACCTGGTTCATTCAAACTCCTGCCGATTCTCCGGAGTGATCAGCTTGAACGGCACCCAGATCAGCGGTGAATCCAGGCTCTCTCCCCTGGCCAGGCGCAATGCAACCTCCACCGCGCCATTCGCCTGGCCGATGGCGTCCTGGAACACACTCACGGCCATCTTGCCATCGGCCATCAGCTTCAAACCGTCAGGCGTGCCATCAATGCCACCGACCCAATAGTCCTTGGCATTTTTACCGGCCTTTTCCAGCCCCATGATCGCGCCAATAGCCATCTCATCGTTATTGGCCGCGATGATCGAGAAGTCCACGCCCGCCTTGACCCAATCGATAACAATGGCAGCCGCCTGGCTACGCTCCCAGTTACCGACCTTCTTCTGTACCACTTTCATGTTCGGGTATTTGGCGACGACCTTTTCCACATCTTCGGTGCGCATCAACGAGGACTTGTTGTTGGGGTCCCCCACCAGGATCACCACATTGCCCTTGTAGTTGGCGCGGCGGGCCAGCTCTTCCATTTGCAGCGTGCCCGACTCCAGCTCATCGGATCCGACGAATGCCGTCTGCGCCGGCCATTTATCGGGACCGGGGTTGCGGTTGACGAACACCAGCGGGATTTTCGCCGCAGTGGCCAAACGCAGCATTTCAGGGGCGCTCTTGGCATTGACCATCGCGACCACGATGGCGTCTACCTTGGAATTGACCAGGTTACGAAACTGGCGCATCTGCAACTCGGCGCTATCATGACCATCTTCCATGAAGATATCGGTATCCAGCACGGCGGCATGCTTCTGCACGCCATTGCGCAGGATGGTCTGGAAGTTGTCGTCGTATTTGGCCATGGCCACGCCCAACAGCGGCGTAGCGGCCTGGGCCAAACCGGCAGTAAGGCAACTGATACCCAAGGCAAGCGTCAACCACTGTTTCATGTTCGGTCTCCCCGGCGTCATACGCTGAAATGATGGAGCAGCTCACGCTGCACCTTGGCCATGTCCGACAGGCCCTGGCTGCTGCTGGCCGTACGCTCGGCCCCCTCGGCGGCCTGTTGGGCGGAGTCGTTGATCTGGGTGACCATGCGGCTGGTTTCCTGCACCGTGGCACTCTGTTCCTCGGTGGCGGCAGCGATCTGGATGTTCATGTCACGGATGGTGCCCACCGCCTCCCCCATCGCCACCAGCAGCTCATCGGCGCCAGAGGCCAAGGTCACGCAGTTGTTGGATTGCACCTGGCTTTCGTTCATCACTTGCACGGCGGAATGAATCTTGCCCTGCATCTGGCCGATCATTTCCTGGATTTCGCTGGTCGACGCCTGGGTGCGGCTGGCCAGTGAACGCACTTCATCAGCCACCACCGCAAAGCCCCTGCCTTGCTCGCCGGCACGGGCCGCTTCAATGGCGGCGTTGAGCGCCAACAGGTTGGTCTGTTCGGCAATGGTGCGAATCGCATCGACGATACTGTCGATGTTCTGGCCATATTTCTGCAGTTCGTCGGTGACCGCCGAGGCCTTGTTCACCTGCTCGGCCTGCTGGCGGATATTGACGATGGTCTCGGCTACTCGCTGTTGCACCTTGTGGGTCAGCTCGCTGGTGTCGTCCACCGCGCTACGGGTGTCCTGCGCCCGCCGCGCGACTTCTTCGACGGTACTCTCCATCTCGGTCATCGCCGAAGCAGCGGAATGCAGGCGATCTTTCTGTTCATCCACTACCCGTGTGGTCTGCTCGCTGACCACCGCGTTATCGCTCGCGGACTGGGCCAGGGTATCGGCGGAGCCGATCAGCTCACGGAAGGTAGTCTGCAAGGACTGAGTCAGTTCGTTGAGGTAGCCGCCGAGTTCACCGAATTCATCTTTGCGACTGACATCGAAGCGCACCCGCATGTCACCCCGGGTAAGCTGCTTCAGCACCTCGCGAAAGGCCGCCAGCGGCCGACGCAGGCTGAAGGCCACCCACGTCCCGATCACCAAGGCGGCCAACACCGCCAGCACACAGACGATCAACAGCAGGCTGAGGCTGTTGCTGATGGTGGCGTCGGCATCGCTCTTCGCCGCGCTGGCCACGTCAAGAGACTGGCTACCGAATTCGCCGATCTTGTCCAGGGTGGCCTGCAGGCGGGTTTCCGTCGTCTGGCGTTGTTCGCGAACATGGTCGGCCAGGCTGGCTTCCTGCTGAAAGGCACGATACAGCCCATCACTGCCGGTCAGGTCGTTGAGCAAACGGTTGACCATGACCGCGACGATGCGCCCTACCCTGGGGTCAACCGCCAAAAATGCCTGGACCCGCGAGTTAATCACCTCGTCCTGCAGGTTAAGCAGGCGCTGCAAGGTCACGATATCCGGCTTGGCGGCGTGGGCGGCCAGACTGTCGTAGGACTTATTGACTTCCAGCAGCAACTTCTCCGCTGCGGCCAGGTGTTCATCGGCACCGGCACTGCGCTCACGGGCGATATAATCGCGCAGATAGCTGGTCAGCTGGACTCCCTGGCTGCTGCTGTAACCTTGCAACTCGTGGGTCAGGGCAACTTGCGCCACATACTGGCGATGGGTCTCCATCAGGCTCTGGGCCTGTTCGACATAAGCCGCACTGAGTTGGCGTTGTTGAGTCAGGTTGTCGCGTAGCTGCGGGTGATCGCCGATATAGGTCGGAATACTCTCGAGCAATTGGGTAAAGCGCACCAGGCTGTCGTTGAACGGCTGCTTGCCGTCGTCGATCTGCTTGGGGTCGTTGCTGATAAGAACCGCCAACAGTGCCTGATTGGCCCTGAGAATATGAACGTAAAGCTCGCTGGCCGCCCGGCTCAACGGCGCAGATTGGCCGGTGATGATCGTCAAGCGCTCGCTGATCGAGTGGGTGCTTTGATAGCTGATGCCGACCATGGTGAGCAACACCACCAACAACACGGCAAATCCGCCAATCACTCGCTGAAGAATGGTCATGGCTATCCTCTTTTATTTTTATACGGACTCAAGCATACGTTGCACAGAGCACCAATCTTGGCGGTTTCTTGGTGGCCTGAACGGTTATCGGCGTGTCAATGGCCAACTTTAGGCTCAGCCTGTTGGCCTCTCCGACGACCTCACTCACGTTGGTACTTTGGCAGCTTCTCGACCACCCCGGCCAATAATGGCAATATGCCGCTTGACGAGCGGTACGTTCACTTTGAGGAATGGTAATATCGCTGGCCATCATTCACAGACAGCCCTTGAGAAGTGCTGAGGCTCTTTCGCTCAGGACGATGCAGTGAGCACCTTATATGCCAGCACGATATAAAAAAATAATAGCCCTCTTGTTTTATGTCATTTTACAAGGGACTAATCCTGCCTACGCCGCGAATGAAGAGCCTGACGCCAGCAAGATGCCAGAGGCCTCCATGAATGAGCGTGTGCTCAATATTCCCGGTGATAGCGAGCGTCCTGTTGCCCTGCAACTGACAATATTGACGCCCAATGGCCCAGGCCCGTTTCCCTTGGTGGTGATGAATCACGGCTCCGATGGCAAAAAAAAGCCGAAGGATAATCCCCGTTATCACCTGACTTTTTCCGCCTATTATTTTCTGTCGCGCGGTTATGCCGTGGCGCTGCCCATGATGCGTGGCTTTGCCGGATCGGGCGGACAACCAGAGCACCATGGTTGCGACTTTATAGCGACCGGTCTCAGCAATGCCCAAGACATCCGCGCAGTCATCCAGTATATGACCGCACAGTCCTACATCGATGGTCGGCGCATTGTTGTCGCAGGCCAAAGTTTTGGCGGCTTTAACACATTGGCACTCGGCACGCTCAACATCCCTAACGTCAAAGGCCTGATTAACTTTGCAGGTGGGCTCAAAGAGTCTGATTGTGCCACCTCGGAGCAAAGTATGGCCGTTGCCGCTGCCTACAACGGCGCACATACCAGCATTCCGTCCATCTGGTTTTATGGCAGCAATGACAAAGTGTTTTCTGAGCCGACCTGGCGCACCGTCTATGAGCGGTATACCGCAGCGGGTGGTGCGGCCGAACTAGTGGCGTATGGCGACTTCATGGACGACTCGCATAACCTGTTGGGTTTTCCGGAAGGCCTGGCGATTTGGGGGGCTAAAGTAGACGCCTTCCTGGCCAAATTGGGGCTGCCTCACCAACCGCTCCACCCCGAGTACCTGCCAGTACCTGCGCCGCCGCCAACCCGGTATGCCGCCATCGAGGATATTGGCGCCGTGCCGCTTACGAACGACCTGGATCGACAGAAATACCGAGAGTTCTTGACCCAATCCATGCCGCGCGCTTTCCTTATCGGCGAAAATGGTGGCGTCGCTTCCATGCATGGTGGGTTCGATCCGCTCGGTGCCGGGCTTCGCGCCTGTAAAAATAAAGGCGCCACGTGCTACCCCTACGCGGTGGATAATGAAGTGGTCTGGGTGAAGCGATTACCGACACAGGTTCCACCACCAACACATTTCGCGGCACTCAATGACGCGAATGCCGTACCGTATATCAACGATCAGGGCCGGCAAACCTATCAACAGTTTCTAACAAAACAGCTTCCACGCGCCTTTCTGATTGCTGGCGATGGCACTGCTGCTTCAATGCAAGGTGGTTTTGATCCGCTTGGCAGGGGATTGGCCGAATGTAAAAAAGTGGGAAAAAACTGCCGGCCCTACGCCGTGGACAATGACGTAGTTTGGGTTAAACCCGCACAAACTCCACCCCCCACGCATTTTGCGACGCTAGAGGATACGACGGCTATTCCCTATCTCAGCACAACGGCCCGAGACGGGTATCGAAAGTTTCTGGCACTTAAAAAGCCACGCGCTTTTACCATCGCCCCCGATGGCGGCTGGTCTGCATCGGCCGGCGGTCACGAACCACTGCAAACTGCTTTGGATGAATGTGCAAAAGCCCATCGAGACTGTCGACCTTATGCGGTCGACGATGAGGTCGTATGGTCGAAAAGGTAACTGAAAAAGGCGCCAGTTCCGATGATCATTGTGTGATTTAGTCGTTTCCAACCTGCTCTGATAACGCGTTCCATCGTGCGATGATCGCCACCTCGGGGTGGTGGGCATCGTAGGTGAGAATGCTCAGTGTGGTTACATCTGAGTCTGTGTAACAGCGCCTGTTGAGCGGCCACCACATTCGCCTCCTCACCGCGCCAGATCTCCAAAGCCGGCTCGACGATGGGCACCAGCCCCTCCTCCTGGCACAACGCGGCATAACGGGCCAACGCCTGGGCGTTGGCCTCGATGCAACCGCTGCTGGGAATGCCGCTCCCCACGGTGATGACCGCACGCCACTTGGCAAACCGGGCGCCCATTTGAAAGTATTCCTTGAGCCGGTTGCGCAGCCCGTCCAGGCCCTCGGTGATTTTTTCTCCTGGATGAGCGGCCAGATCCGTTGCCCCCATGTCCACTTTGATGCCTGGAATAACACCCGCGGCGCCCAGGGCGTCACTGAATGAGACGCCTTGTTAATAGAGGATTTCCGGCGGCTGGCCACAGTGTAGAAGATGGCCGAAGCGCCAGATTCACCAAAGAGCTGCCCCAGCCCTGAACACCCGTTAATACTCAGGATAAAAAACATCAAGTCCGTTTTGTTCTATGCCCATGCATTGACAGCCATTTGATATCACGCTCTACTTCGGCTTACATAAAGCTATATCCATATAAGGAAATGAACGCATGCGCAAGGACGCCGAAGCAATCGAGCTTGCCCGCTCTCAAAAGCGCCGTTAATTCGCATTCAACTCTTTGATTTTATTGTGCGCGCATCATGATTTTGGTGCGCTCTAAACTGGGTCGATTCGAATAAAGAGGGGCGCCTTATCGTGGAGAACTACAAAGAAAAGCATAACCTTTCCTCCCTGCCTTTCTGGGTACTCTCCGCGAGACAACTCTGTGACCTGGAGCTTCTGGCTAACGAGGCCTTTTCGCCGCTGACGGGTTTTCTCGGTTTAGAGGATTATCTCAGCGTCGTCCACCACATGCGACTGAGCTCGGGTGCCCTTTGGCCAATGCCGATCACCCTGGATATCCCGCAGACATTGGCTGATCAACTGGTACCCGGGGGCGAGTTGGCGCTACGTGATCCGGAAGGCCTCACATTAGCCGTACTGGCCATTGAGTCAATCTACCAACCGGACCATCACATCGAGGCGTTGCGGGTTTTTGGCACCCAGGACAAGGGCCATCCCGGTGTGGCAGCCTTGTATCGGCAGCATGCTTTCAATGTCGGCGGGATCATCAAAAAAGTCGACTCGGTGACGCACTATGATTTTTCTGATTTGCGCTTGTCGCCCGCGCAAGTCAAACGCGAAATAGCCCGTCGTGGCTGGGACGCGGTCGTTGCCTTTCAAACACGTAATCCGATGCATTGTGCCCATGTCGAACTGACCCTTCGCGCCATGAAACAGGCCAATGCGGCCTTGTTGCTACAGCCCGTCGTGGGGCTGACCAAACCGGATGATATCGATTATTACACCCGTGTCAGGTGCTACAAACACGCCCTGAAGTCTTACCCCGCCGATGCCGTCCTGCTGTCATTGCTGCCGTTGGCCATGCGTATGGGCGGCCCCCGTGAGGCCGTTTGGCACGCCCTGATTCGCAAGAACTTTGGTGCCACGCACTTTATCGTTGGCCGTGATCACGCCGGTCCCGGCAACGATAAGCACGGCAACGCGTTCTACTCGCCCTATGCCGCCCAGGAAATGGCGTTGGCACATGCGCAGGAAATCGGCCTGCAGATCCTGGCCTTCGAGGAAATGTTGTATATCAAGGAGGAGCGACGTTACGCGCCGGCCTCAGAGGTGCCACCAGGTGCCGCCGTGCTGAGCCTGTCGGGAACCGCCGTCAGGGAAAAGCTGGCCAGCGGCGCGGAAATTCCCGAATGGTTCAGTACACCCGATATCGTCGCAGAACTGCGTCGTTCATATCGTCCGAAACAACAGCAAGGCTTTGTGCTCTTTTTTACCGGGCTGTCTGGCGCCGGCAAGTCAACGATTGCCAATGGCATCGCCGTGCGACTGCGGGAGGACGGGAGACGAACCGTGAGTTTGCTGGATGGCGACGTGGTCCGACATAGCCTCTGCAAGGGGCTCGGTTTTTCAAAAGAGGACCGCGAGGCCAATGTAGAGCGTATTGGTTTTGTGGCTATCGAGATCGCCAGGGCCGGCGGGATCGCAATCTGCGCGTGTATTGCGCCCTACGCGAGTACGCGCCAGGTCTGTCGAGAGTTGGCCGGCACCCACAAGACGGCTTTTTTCGAAATATATATAGCGGCGGATCTGGAGGTTTGTGAAAGACGTGACCGAAAGGGTTTGTATGCCAAAGCCAGGGCCGGGAAGCTACCGGGGATGACGGGTATTGATGCCCCCTATGAAGCACCGCTCTATCCCGACTTGCGAATTGACACCGCCTCCCTGAGTGCGGCCCAGGCGGTGGAGTTGATCATTGCCACCCTGGTCGAGCTGGACTATCTCCCCTCCTCTCTCCTTCATGAGCCCTGAACCACAACAGCCTTGTATACACCCATCCAAGTAGCCTGAGCCCGCTGTGTTTCCAAGGAGAACGACGTGAACGTGACCGACAAACCCGTGTCCACTGGCAATGCGCGCCCACGGCCCATCTTGATGATCCCGTTGCGTCGCTGCGGTAGTCATGCTCTGCGCCTACGCCTCAATCTCAATCCGCAGTTCTTTTCACCTTATCCGTTGCACATCGCTGACTATATGCCGATTGTTCCCCTGTACGGTGATATCGCCGATGACAACGCCTACTTTCGCATGGTGGTCGATGTTGTCGGTCTGCAGGCCGCCAGCATCGTCAAATGGCCCGGCAGCGCTTTCGATCCGATCGATATTTTCGAGCGGGTTCGCCACGAGCCGCGAAGCGTGCATCGGATTACCTGGGAGTTGCTGTTATGCGCGGCGGAGCAGCAGCACGCCCATGTGGCGATGGACAAGTCGCTCGACGATGTGCACTACGCCCATGAACTCATGCAGCTTTTCCCCAATATGCTGCTGCTCAATGTTGTCCGTGACCCCCGTGCGCAGGTCGCTTCAATGAATCGCGCGATCATTCATGACTTCGACACCTTGATCAATGCACAAACCTGGGTGGCGGCGCATCGAGCGGCGCAATCCTTGATCGAGCGTTACCCCGGGCGCGTATTGACCATACGCTATGAAGATTTCCTGCTCGATGAAGAATCGACACTCAAGCAGATCTGCCATTTTTTCGGCATTGAATTTCTCGACAAAATGCTCGATATCTCCGAATCCCGGGAAGCAAGGCAGATTTCGAAAATGTCGGCGCTTTGGTCATCCAACAGCTCTTCGCCGATCACCACGAATATTGATAAATTCAAAGGGCAACTGAGCACCCAGGAGATCGAAGTTATCGAGACCCTGGCCAAGGAGTTCATGTTGCGATATGGCTATGAGCCCATGACCGAGGCCAATTTCGCCTTTGACACGCACATGTTGGTGGACGCCGCCGAGCGCTCGGGTGACGCCCGCAAATTTGCCTGGCAAGACTTGGAACAGAAGAATTTCCAAGACTACATTTTGCGCCAATACCGCGTGGACTACCTGGCCTCGGTGCGCAGTCGGCTTGAGCGAAGTCGATAACGCCAGGCGGATGGCGGAGTAGCCGGGCAAATCGGCATAATCCGCCTATCCCACCTCAAGCAAGAGAATTTCATGGCGAACCAAGGCATTACCTTCCTTCCCGACCCCGACGCGGATTCCATCTCCTCCGATGTTGCCGGTTTCGGCGGCCTGCTGGTCTCCACCCAGATCCCTACCCGTGCCGACGGCAGCCTGGAACTGGGCGACATCACCCTGCAGAGCGAGTGCACGCTACAGGCGCTCAAAGTGGCACTGGAAAAAGCCGGCAGTTCCATGGACCGGGTTCTGCACCTGACCATCTACCTCACCGACATCGCCGATCGCCCCGCCTTCAACGAAGTCTATAAACGCTTCTTCGCCAAGCCCTGGCCGGTGCGCGCAGCCGTTGGCGTGGCGGCCCTGGCGGTCGAAGGCATGCGGGTGGAAGTCACCGCGATGGCCGCCAAGGGCTGAGTTCGCGGCTTTATCCGGCGGCCGCGCTCAGCGAGTGGTCGCCGACTGGCAGCATTCGGGTGTCGGTCAGGCGTTTCGCCGCTACAATGCACGCCTTGACCGTGAAGCCTGACTAAAAAAACATGTCCCTACCCAAGCATCACCTGGAATTGCTCAGCCCCGCCCGCGACGTAGCCATCGCCCGCGAGGCCATCCTGCATGGCGCTGATGCCGTGTATATCGGCGGCCCGAGCTTCGGCGCGCGCCACAACGCCTGCAACGAAGTGAGCGATATCGCCGGATTGGTGGAGTTCGCCCGTCGTTACCACGCCCGGGTGTTCACCACGATCAACACGATCCTGCACGACAACGAGCTGGAACCGGCCCGCAAGCTGATCCATCAGCTCTACGATGCCGGCGTCGACGCCTTGATCGTCCAGGACCTGGGCGTGATGGAGCTGGATATTCCGCCCATCGAGCTGCATGCCAGTACCCAGACCGATATCCGCACCCTGGCACGGGCGAAGTTCCTCGACCAGGCCGGCTTCTCGCAGCTGGTACTGGCCCGCGAGCTGAACCTGCAAGAGATCCGCGCCATCGCCGACGAGACCGATGCCGCAGTCGAGTTCTTCATTCACGGCGCGTTGTGCGTGGCGTTCTCCGGTCAATGCAATATCTCCCACGCGCAGAATGGCCGTAGCGCCAACCGTGGCGATTGCTCCCAGGCCTGTCGCCTGCCCTACACCCTGAAAGATGACCAGGGTCGTGTGGTTGCCTTTGAGAAACACCTGCTGTCGATGAAGGACAACAACCAGAGCGCCAACATTCGCGCCCTGGTCGAAGCCGGCGTGCGCTCGTTCAAGATCGAGGGGCGCTACAAGGACATGGGCTATGTGAAAAACATCACCGCCTACTACCGCCAGCGCCTGGACGATGTCCTCGAAGACCGCCCGGACCTGGCCCGTGCTTCCAGTGGTCGTACTGCGCATTTCTTCTTGCCCGATCCGGAGAAAACCTTCCATCGTGGCAGCACCGACTACTTTGTCAGTGATCGCAAGATCGACATTGGCGCCTTCGACACCCCAACCTTTACCGGCCTGCCGGTGGGCGTGGTGGAGAAGGTCGGCAAGCGCGATATGCAGGTGGTGACCCATGAGCCGCTGTCCAACGGCGACGGCCTCAATGTGCAGGTCAAGCGCGAGGTAGTGGGCTTCCGCGCCAACATCGCCGAACCCAAGGGCGAATTCGAAGAAGATGGCGAGAAGCGCTATCGCTACCGCGTCGAGCCTAACGAGATGCCGGCCGGGCTGCACAACCTGCGGCCGAACCATCCGTTGAGCCGTAACCTGGACCACAACTGGCAGCAAGCCCTGCTCAAGACCTCCGCCGAACGCCGGATCGGCCTTTCGTGGGTGGCTCGTCTGCGCGAAGAGCGCCTGGAACTGACCGCCACCAGCGAAGAAGGCGTCAGCGCCAGCGTTGCCCTGGACGGTCCATTCGGTCTGGCCAACAAACCGGAACAGGCCCTGGAGCAATTGCAGGACCTGCTCGGCCAACTGGGCACCACCCAGTACCACGCCACGGATATCAAGCTGGATGCGCCACAGGCGTATTTCATTCCTAATTCGCAGCTCAAGACCTTGCGCCGTGAAGTGATCGAAGCGCTGACCGTGGCCCGTATTGCCGCGCACCCACGGGGCAGCCGCAAGGCCGAGACCACGCCGCCACCGGTGTACCCGGATTCGCATCTGTCGTTCCTGGCCAACGTCTACAACCAGAAGGCCCGCGACTTCTATCACCGTCACGGCGTCAAGCTGATCGACGCGGCTTTCGAGGCGCACGAGGAGACCGGTGAAGTGCCGGTGATGATCACCAAGCACTGCCTGCGCTTCTCCTTCAACCTCTGCCCCAAGCAGGCCAAGGGTGTGACGGGCGTGCGCACCAAGGTCGCGCCGATGCAGCTGATCCACGGTGACGAGGTGCTGACGCTGAAGTTCGACTGCAAGCCTTGCGAGATGCATGTGGTCGGCAAGATCAAGGGGCATATCCTTGACCTGCCGCTACCAGGCAGCGGCGTGCAGCAAGTCGTTGGGCATATCAGTCCTGAAGATCTGCTCAAGACGATTCATCGGGCGCCGCACTGAGGCCATGACTGTTTGACACAAGAACGGGGAGCAAACTCCCCGTTTTCAGACGTTTGAGTCATGTGGCAAGACATCGGCCCGGGGTCGCTCCTGAATACGCTCCCACGCGATGCCCAAGCCTACGCAACCCCAGGAAAAGTCCGACTATCTCTCCCAACAGGTTTAGTCGAGCATACGGGCTGGATCGCTGTTGTTCACAGCACTCGGCCAGGAAGGCTACGTTGACGGCTACAACCCCTTGCGGCCGCCGTCAGAGGATGCCTCCAGGTCGCGGGTCAATTGCAGGAGGCATGATGAAACTATCGCTCACCTTATACGATGCACTGACAGCTGCCACCATTCCGGCGAACAAGGCCAAGGCAGTTGTAAATGCCTGGGAGGCCGATGTGGAAAATCTCGCGTCAAAATCTGACTTGCAACAAACCGAGACGCACCTGAAAGCATCCATCTCGGAGCTGGGTTCCGCCATCAGGGAGCAAGGTGTCGAACTGCGCGCACTGATCAAGGAACAAGGCGCTGAACTGCGCGCCTCCATTTCGGGATTGGAGTCGCAGAACAAAATCCTGCGCTGGCAGTTTGGCCTGATCTTCATCTGTGTCGCGGTACCGATCCTGAAAATGGGATTTGAGCTACTGGCCCGGTCAGCTTGACCCCCTCTTTCGATTTCGGTTGTCCGCGATTTTTCGGGGCTGTGCGCTTGTTGCGCACAGCCCCACGAACCTATACTCGGCAGCCGTCATAGGGGGTTTTACATGGGCTGTCCCCAAGTCTGTTCCGGCGCTACCCTGCAATGCACCTTCGGCCTGGCGCCCGGCGTGCTCAACGTACTGCCGCAGAACCGCACCCTGGTGTCTGGTATGCCTGCAGCGAATCTCATGGACCATATTCCCCTGGTCAACATCATTCCCTTCGGCATGTGCCAGAGCCTGGCCAACCCCATGGTGGTGGCCGCAACGGCGGCGGCACTCGGGGTGCTGGTGCCCATGCCCTGTATTCCCGTGACCGTCGCGCCCTGGATACCCGGTGGTGCGCCGACCATGCTGCTGGGGCCGATGCCCGCGCTGGATGCCAACAGCACGCTGATGTGCAACTGGGCCGGGGTGATCAAGATCCTCTTCCCGGGCCAGGTGCAGATGCTGATTCCCTGATCAGGCATCGGGCGGCTGCCGCCATTTCAACCACCAGGCTTTCCAACGCGCCATGGGTTTTCCCGATTCATCGAGTGGCCGTCCATCCGCGGCATAGGATTGTGCGCCGTCCTGCGGTTGACCTTTGTCGTATTCAATCCGCGCCGCCAGCTGGCCATTGCCATGGAATCGCTGGTAAAGCCCCTGCAATTGCCCCTGCTGATAGTGTTCGCGAGACGCCAGCGTGCCGTCTTCGAAGTAACTGAGCACCTGCCCGTGCAGCAAGCCGGCGCGGTATTGCGCCTCGCGGATCAAGGCGCCTTGCGGGTTGTGGAACACCGCCTGGCCGTCGAGTTTATCCTTGCGGAAATTCAGCCGTGCCGAAGGCTGGCCGTTGGGGTGATAAATCACCATCGGCCCCTCCAGCGTGCCCTGGCTATAACTGAGCACTGCCTGCGGGCGACCACTTTCGCTCACCCGGGCCGGGCCTTCCAACTGGCCACCGATCAGGGTGGCGTTGAGAGTACTGTCGCCGCTGACGACTTCAACCTTGGCTGGTTTGTCCATATCCCCTCCTCAGTTGACCTTGACCAGGCCGCCCTTGATGGTCAGCATCGCACCGCCGTCCACGGTCTGCTCGGCACCGCCCTTGTTCATCAGGCTGACGCCGGCGTCGTTGGTCAGCGTGGTACCGGCCTTGTTTTCCAGTGAGGTCCCGGCTTTGTTGCTCAAGGCCGTACCAGCCTGGTTGCTCAGGGCCATACCGGCCTTGGCGCTGAGATTGGCGTCGCTCTTCGCCGTGAAATCGCCGCCACTTTGCAGGGTCAGGGTACCGGTCACCTTGATGGTGAGGTTGCCGTCCACGGTCAGTTGGTAATTGCCGCTCACCGTGTGGCTGTAGTTGCCACTGGTGGTGTGGGTCTGGTCGCCGCCGACCTTGAGTGTACGATCGCCCTTGACGTCCAGGGTGTCGCTGCCGGTCTGCAGGGTCACCGTACGCTTGCCCTTTTCCAGGGTGACGGTTTCATCGCCTTCCTTGACCGTGCGCGTACGGGCATTCTGCACCGTGAGGGTTTCGTCGTGGCCGACGGTGGCGGTGGTGTCGTTGAGTACATTGAACTTGAGGTCCTTCTGCGCCTGGAGAAAGACCTCCTCCGCGTCTTTCTTGTCCTCGAAACGCAGTTCGTTGAAGCCCTCGCCGCCCTTGGAAGACTGGGTCTTGATCCCGGACTGGGTCTGGTTGGCCGGCAAGGCATAGGGCAGCGTGTTTTCGCCGTTGTAGATACAGGCGGTGACCAGAGGGCGGTCCGGGTCGCCGTCGATAAAGGTCACCACCACTTCCTGGCCGATGCGTGGAATGAACTGCATGCCGAAGCCCTTGCCGGTCCAGCCTTGGGCTACGCGGACCCAGCACGAACTGTTCTCGTTCTTTTCACCCTCGCGGTCCCAGGTGAACTGGACCTTTATCCGCCCGTACTCGTCGGTCCAGATGTCCTCGCCGTCCTTGCCCACCACCCTGGCCGTCTGGGTATGCATGGTCGGCTTCGGGGTCAGGCGCAGGGGCCGATAGTTGACGCTCTTGGGAACCGCCTCGAAGCGATTGCGATAGTGTTCGTGACTGGCCTCATGGCTGACCGAGGTCAACAGCCATTCAATGTTCGCACTGCTGTCGTCGTGCCCGGTCAGGGCGAAGGTGTAGCCGGGCTGCAACCAACGGCAATCGCTTTCACCGATCAGCCGCAGCGCCTGGGTACGCAGGGCGTCCATGCGCTGTTTGCCCAGGGCATCGCCCCGCGCCTTGGCGGTGTAGCCACCGGGGTGTTCATAGACCGACAGAGGTCCTGACTCGGCTTCAGCGCGGCCGTACAACGAAGTGGTGGGGGTGACGAACTGATAGTCGGTGGCACTGTAGACCCCGGATACCGCTTGCTGGCTGATTTGCGCCGAGCGGATGCCCTGCAACTCCCGATTGCCGATCTGCTGGCCAAGATAGGCGATGCTGGCACCGTTCGGGCAGGCGACAAAGGCACTGTTGCTGTCCGCCAGTATCAGGGTATGCCGCCCTTCGGCATGGCTGAAAAACCAGAAGATCCCCTCCTCCTCCAGCAACCTGCAGACAAAGGCGAAATCGGTCTCGCCGTACTGGATGCAGTATTCGCGCGGTTCGTAGGTGCCGGAAAGCTTCAACTCGTAGTCGCTGAAGCCATGGGCCTTGAAGATACTGGTGACGATATCGCTGGTGGGCAGGTTCTGGTACACCCGGTTGTTGCTGGCCAGGGTCAGCCACCAGAGCCACGGGCGCAGTTGCAGGCTATAGCGCTCGGCGGTGGCATCGGCCGGTAGCTGGCGAATCTGCGCGCAAAGCCCATCCACGGGACGCTTCAGCGCGTCGTTATGCAGGGTCAGGGTCACATGGGTGGCCACGGCGCTGGCCATGGCCACTGTCTCGGTGCTGTAGCCGGTGACGCTGAACTCGCCCAGCTGGTTCAGGGACTCTTCGCCGCTCAGGGTTTCGGGGAACAACGGCGCCATGACCGCACCGCTCAACGACAGCGAGGTGTTGGTATCAGTGGGACGGGGCATGGTTTTCCTTGAAGATCATCTTTGACTACCTGTATTCATTCCAGCACCCATTGCGCCAGCTGCCCTGCCACCTGTTCCATCAGTACATGTTCCACATCCCTGGCGCCTGCCGCACTGCAACGGGCCAGCACGGCCTTGACGATGCCATCGTCGTAGTCGAAACGCTTGCCGGTGGCCGCCAGGTAACGCGCGCGCAGTTTCTCCAGCTTGGCCAGGACAATCCCTTCCAGGGTCACCTCATCCAGGGCGCGATACGGTACCACGGTCATGCGTGCCAGAAAGGCCGGGCGAAACGCCTGCAACAACACAGTGTGCAACTGCTGGTTGAAGGCTTCGGCGGTTTGTTGCTCAACGGCGCTGTCGAGGATCAGTTCGGCCCCGACATTGCTGGTTGCCAGCATCACGGTGTTCTTGAAGTCGACCACCAGGCCGCTGCCATCCTCCATAAGGCCTTTGTCAAACACGTTGTAGAAGGCTTCGAGCACGTCCGGATGGGCTTTTTCGATTTCGTCCAGCAAAACCACGCTGTAGGGCTTGCGCCGCACCGCCTCGGTCAACACGCCGCCGCTGCCATAACCGACGTAGCCCGGCGGCGCGCCCTTGAGCTGGCTGACGGTATGGGCTTCCTGGTATTCGGAAAGGTTGATGCTGATCAGATTGCGCTCGCCACCGTACAGCGCATCGGCCAGGGCATAGGCGGTCTCGGTCTTGCCCACGCCGGTGGGTCCCAGCAGCAGGAACACCCCGACCGGTTTTTGCGGGTCGGTGAGCCCGGCGCGATAAGCTTGCAGCCGTTGGGCGATGGCGCCGAGGGCAGCCCCCTGCCCCATTACCCGTTGGCCGAGGCGCTCGGCCAGGGTGCGCAGGGCATAGGCTTCGTCGGCGAGCACCTTGCCTTGTGGAATGCCGGTCCAGGCGGCAATCACCGCGGCGACGACTTTCGAGTCGACCTGTTCCGGTACCAGCGGATCGTCCTCGCGAATCGCGTTCAGGCCACTTTCCAGGCGCACCAGTTCGCTGGCCAGTTGTTCGAGACGGTTGTCCAGTTCCTCGTCATCGCGGTTCGGATCGACGCTTTCGTTGAGCGCGAGCATCTCGCGACGGGCCCTGAGCAACTCGGTCACGGCCTCGCGTTCCTTGTGCCAACGGGTTTCCAGTTCGACGATGGCCTGGCGGTCTTCCTGCTCCTGAAGTTCGAGCGGCCGGATACGCAGATCATGATCATGCCCGATGGCCTGTTCGCGGCGCAGGCGTTGCAGTTCGTCATGGGTCGCCGCCTGGCGATGCCGCAGGCTTTCCAGGGCAGGCGGCACGTCGTGCTGGGCCAGTGCCACCCGGGCACAGGCGGTGTCGAGCACGCTGATGGCCTTGTCCGGCAGTTGCCGCCCGGAGATATAGCGCTGGCTGAGCTTCACCGCATCCTGGATCGCCGCGTCCAGTACTTCGACGCCATGGTGCTGCTCCAGCTTGCCGGCCACGGCGCGTAACATCTGTATGGCGGTCTGCTCGTCCGGCTCTTCGACCTGGACCAGTTGGAAGCGTCGGGTCAGCGCCGGGTCTTTCTCGAAATATTTCTTGTACTCAAGCCAGGTGGTGGCGGCCAGGGTCCGCAGTTCACCACGGGCCAAAGCCGGCTTGAGCAGATTGGCCGCGTCGTTCTGCCCTTCGGCGGCACCGGCGCCGATCAGGGTATGGGCCTCGTCGATAAACAGGATGATCTTGCCGGCGGCGTTACGCACGCCTTCGATCACCCCCTTGAGGCGCTGTTCGAATTCACCCTTGACCCCCGCCCCGGCTTGCAGCAGCCCGAGGTCCAGTACCCGCAGGCTGACCGCCTGCAAGGGCGGCGGCACATCCCCTTGGGCAATGCGCAGCGCCAGGCCCTCGACCACCGCGGTCTTGCCGACCCCGGGAGCCCCCACCAGGATCGGGTTGTTCTGCCGACGGCGCAGGAGGATGTCGATGCACTGGCGGATCTCCCCGTCGCGGCCGATGATCGGGTCGATGCGCCCCTGGCGGGCGTCCTCCGTGAGGTCCTGGGTGTACTGCTCGAGCAATGATGCGTCAGCGCCGCCGGCTCGCGACGAAGCTTTTCCGGGGCGGGCCGGCAGGCCGGTTTCACAGGAGTGCTCGGTCAAGGCCATGAACTGGGTGCGCAACGGATCGCGGGCAATTCCGAGCAATGACGGGATGCTGCCTTGCAGCAGGGCCCGATATTCGTCGCGATCGAGCAGCGCCAGCAACAGCAGCCCGGAACGCACCCCCGTGGTGCCGAACACGCTGGCCTGGACCACGGCGTCCTCGATCAGCGCCAGCAGTTGTTTGGACAGCGTTGGTGTGCGGGTATTACCGGTCTTGAACAGCTCCAGGGCGAGATTGATTTCACTCGCCAGGCGATCGCGCTCCAACCCCAGCGCCGGCAACAGGCAAGCCAGGTCGCCGCCTTCGATCTCCAGCAATTCCAGCATCAGGTGTTCGATCTCGACAAAGTGCTGGTTACGCTGCCAACTGCGCTGGGCGGCCCGTTCCATGGCGTCGCGGCACTGATGGTTCAAGCGTGAGATCAGCACGGCGATTTCCATCTCAGGCACTTCCCTCTTCGTGCAAACGCAGGTCGATCCGGAAATCTCCCGTGCGCGCGACACGGTTCAACCGGGTTCCCTGACCCAGAGCGGTAGGTTGCTCGCGGCCAATCGTCAGGGTCGCGCTGCTGGTGACGTGCACGGACAGCGTACAACGCAGCTGCGCGCCAAAATAGAAGGCCACCAGCGCCGCCAACTGTTGGTGAGCCTCCCGGCCCGGCATAAAGCGCTCGGCCATCTCGGGCTCCTGCGGGCCGAGGCGGATATGAATACCGGCATGCTCATCCCAGACCCGGGTCCCGCACAGGGCGTTGCGTCCCAGGACCAGGTTACGGCCCTTGCGGCCCAGCACGCTCTGGTCGCTGGAAGCAATCTGTTGCCAGGCGCCCTGGTAGCCGTGCAGTTGCACGGGCAAATCGAAGTAGTGCTTGAGCAGGTTCTGAAACCCGGCCAGGGATCGTCGCCGGTTGGCCAGCAATCCGGCGCGGGCGATCAGGGCTCTTTCCGGCAGCACAGTCAGCTGCTCCACGGAACTGGACGACAGCCCGCACAAGGCACGCAACTGTTGGTACACCGGGCTGAGTGCCGGCTGGCTGTAAGGCAAGGCTACTCGCTGGCGTTGTTGCACCCGATACATCAGGCTCAGCAAGCGGTGCTGGAACAGATCGAGAAACGCCACCGTGCCGTGATCGCGGTTGCGCGCCCTCTGCTGCAACCATTCCTGATAGGCATAGGGTAACGGGCCGTCCGGGCCGCCGAGGCCGAACACCTGGGTGTGCAGGGTCAGCCGGGACCCGGGCATTTTCGCATTGGGGACCTGGCGCAAGCTGCTGATCTCACTCGGTGCGAACTCCGGCAACAGCGGCCCGCGCAGGCGCACCACCTCTCGCTCGGGATCACTGCCGGTACCCAGCGAGTCGACGGTTTGCTGCGCGCGTAGACGCGCCAACTCTTCTTCGAGGTCACTGCCAGTCCCCGGCGAATCAGCCGCTTGCTGCTCGCGCTCCAGAATCAGCAACGCTTGCAGCAATTCGAAACGCTGGGGGACCTGACGCAGCAGCGCGCCTAGAGAGCCAGGATGGGGTTGCTGCTCGGACTCCATTGCTTGATCTCCTTATCGCCCTCTACCAGCACGGTGCGAACAAAACAGTTGGCATTGGCATACAGCGCGAAAAAGTGCGCCAGTACACCGGAGAACAGCACCCGGCTGCTACCGGAAAACTTGCTCGGATCCAGTTCCAGATGAACCTCCAGGCCGTTGCGCCAGCCGCGCCAGGCATCCTTGCCGGCACGGCCGACAACCCGTTCGGTTTTCAGCGAGAGAATGCCATTGATCTGCAGGCGAGCCGAGGGCTCGTCGCGCAGATTGTGCAGAATCAGCATTTCCTTGAGGGCCTCCAGGGCCTGGGGGCCTTCGGTCAACGACAGATGATTGAGGTTGAGTTGCGAGATCAGGCGCCAGCGTGAAGACCCCTCCAGGTCGGGCAGTGATTGCGGCGTGGGGCTTTTCAGCAAGGCAATGGTGGCCACCGGACCGCTGCGTTCGAACTTCAAGGAGGTGCCGGTCAACAGGTTTTGCGCCATATGCCGGTTGGTACACCAGACCTGCGCGGTAAAGGTGTCGTCAGGCGACGCGGAGCGCGGCTGGAACTGGCTGTCCACCAGGCTCAGGATCATGTCGGTGCCGGCTCGCGAGTGACCGGGGGCACTGATCCGCCGGGCGTGCCAGAACAGGCCATCCTCCCCTTGCCCATGCTGGTAGCCGTAGTACGGCGGCACGGTCTGGTAGCCGTTGGCGGTACCGGCCACCAGCTTGCGGATGCTGTGGATTTCAACACTGTTGTCACGGTGTGAGTCGGCTACCAAACGGTATTCGCTTTGCGTGCCGTCCGGGCGCAGGGTTTCAGCGGTACGGGAAAACAGATTGATGACCGGCGTACAGCCCAGGGCGATATCTTCGCGTTGCAGGCTGATACGGCTGTCGGGGGCGCGATCGAAGGCGACATAGACCTCGAGCAGATCCGTAGCCTGCGGCGGGATCTTCAGGGCGAGATCGAAAAAGGCGAACTTCTCCGGAAAGGCAAAATACTCCACCAACAGGTGCAGCCCGGGGTGCACGCCGTCTTCCTCCGGCAACAGCCGCTGGTTATCGTCATAACCGGCTGGCAAAGGCCGGGCCCCGAGTGGCTGGCCGAGGCTGCCGGGCAAGCCGCAGACAATATCCAGACTATGGGCGGCCAGCAGATCATAGAGTTGGGAACGATTACCCGCAGGCCCCGCCAGGTGAATGCGCAAGGTCTGGATCGGCAATTCGCTCCAGGGCTTGCCATTGTTGCATTTCAACACCAGACGCAGTGCCGCCTCGGCATTGGCGATCCCGGTGACCGACTGCGCGGCGCTGCCTTCGATCAGGCTGGCGTCCTGAACCTCCAGGGGCCATAGGGTGACATCGGCGCAGGTGCGGAAATACAGGCTGTCGAGCTGCTCTTTCTGCGGGGCCTTGAACACTTGTGTACCACGCGGCAGGTGATAGCCGGCGGCCAGGCTGCCTTTGCTCGGGTCCGGCCCGAACTGCACGATGGCGCAGGACGGCATCGGCCGTAGCGCCATCGGATACAGCTGTTCCAGCAAGGCATCGCTGAATTCGGAGTAACCGTCGTCGAGCCGGCGTTGCAAGCGCGCGGCGAGCAAGGCGAAGCTTTCGATCAAGCGTTCGACATGGGGGTCCTGGGAGCCACTGGACGACAGCTTCAGGCTGCTGGCCAGACTCGGATGGTTCTCGACGAAGTCGCTGCCGGCACGATGCAGCCAGGTCAATTCGCGCTGATAGTAATCCAGCAGTCGGGCATCAATCGAATCACTCATGCCTGACCTCGAAGCCGCTTTCACCCAGCTCCAGGACGAACGACATGTTCGGGGCCGTCTCCAGGCCCCGGACATGCCCCATCACGCGCACCGTCATGCGTGTACGTTGCCCCGGCAGCGCCTGTACATCGACGTCTTCCAGCGCCAGGCGTGGTTCGAAACGGGTAATGGCCTTCCGTATATCGCGAATCAGGATGCGATGATCCTCTTCACGGTCGGCATACAGGGTGCTCCAGTCGCTCATCCCGTAATCGATGATGGTCGGGGCGAACCCATGAACCCGTTCGGTGCGCCGGGTATTGAGCAGGCGCTCCAGCTCAAGGCGAATGGACTCGACGATCCGCAACGGATCACGGGCATCGAAGTAGCCCTCCGTGTCCCCCGCCAGGAGGTCGAACAGCGCAACACGCATGAAAATCTCCAACCGGATGAAAACAGGCGATCAACCCTTGATGAGTTTGTTCGCCGCCAGGTCCCAGGTGGAGGCTGCAGTGCCTTCCTTGGTACCGTCGTCTTTCTGGGCGGTCAGTTCCCACTTGATCTTGGTGAAGTTCAGCGACAGGGTTTCCACTGGCTTGCCACCGGCGCCGCCGCTGACACTGACGTTGGAGACCACCACGTTGGTCAGGGTGTAGATAATGAACGGCATCAACTGGCCGTTGCTCTCGGCGGCGTTACGGCCGACGGTGACCTTGACCTCGGCGATCGGCTTGCCGCCGCAGCAGTACTCGTTGATGCTCGGGGTGGCGGAGTCGACGAATTTGGTCAGGGTGAACTCACCGATATGCGGCTTGCCGGAGGTCCGTTCCGAGTTGCTGACGTCGTTGGTGACCTGCATGGCCACGTTGTGGCTGTAGGACATGACTTCGATCTTGTCGGCATAGCCTTCCAGCAGGGAGTCGCCTTTGATCGTGGTGCCCAGGTCGAGAATAATTGCATCCATGGGGTGTTGTTCCTTGCACGACTAGCAGAAATGGAGGGCCCGCCGGGTCACGGCGGGCTGCATGGCATGGATCAGGCCGCGGCGGGTGCCGGCAGCGCGGCGACCAGGCGGATCGAAGCGGTCAGCTCTTCCAACTGGAAGTGCGGCCGCAGGAACACCGTGGCGGTGTAGCTGCCGGGACGTCCAGGCACATCGCTGACATCGACCCGGGCTTCACGCAGCGGATACTGCGCCTTGATTTCCTGGGGGGCGTTGTCATTGATCAGCACGTAGTCGGCGATCCAGTTGTTGAGGTAGGTCTGCACGTTGTCGCGGGTGGCGAAGCTGCCGACCTTGTCGCGCAAGATCACCTTCAGGTAATGGGCAAAGCGCGAGGCGGCCAGGATGTACGGCAGCATGCCGGAAATCCGTGCGTTCGCGTTGGCCTCGAAGGTGTTGTAGGTCTGCGGTTTGTTGGTGGTCTGGCCACCGAAAAATACCGCGACATTGCTGTTCTTGCGGTGGCACAAAGCGATGAAGCCCAGCGAGTCGAGTTCCTTTTCCCGGCGATCGGTGATCGCCACTTCGGTCGGGCACTTGATCGCCAGGTCGCCGACCTGGGTATTGAACTGGTACACCGGCAAATCGCTGACCGTACCGCCGCCTTCCGTTCCGCGGATCGCGGCACACCAACGGTACTGCGCAAAGGCGTTGGTGATACGTTGGGTCAGCAGCCAGGCGGCGTTGCCCCAGAGGAACTTCGCCGAGTCGGGCTCGACCATCTTTTGCGCATCGACATCGGCACTCTCAGGCGGTACGCCCGAGGCTTTGGCCGCCGCAACGGCGGCAATGGCCGCTGCCGCCGCCGTCGCCCCGGCGGTGGTGTTGACGTCCTCGACGAAGGTCGACATCCCCGGTACCGGATTGTTCAGCGGATCGTACGGCAGACGCGACAGGTAATGGGGCAGGACCATGGCCACATAACGCGAGTCCTCGGTCTTGCGGAACGCGTTCCACTCGATCAGCGCGCCGCTTTCGAAAACCTTGCTCAGGTCACGGGGCACGCCCAGGTCGGCGAAGGTCTTGAGGTCGAACAGGGCCGGACTGGCCGCCGTGATCAACGGCGCATGGGCCGCCGCCGCGACACCCGACAGGTTGGTGAGCATCTTGACGTCGACACTGTTGCGACCGAATTCATAGTCGCCCATCAGCAGGCTGAACGGGCTGCCACCGAGGGTGCCGTACTCTTCCTCGTAGACCTTCTTGAACAGTACGCTCTGGTCGAAATCGATGGCTTTCTCCAGGTCCTGTTGCAGTTCGCTTTTGGTGACGTTGAGCAGGCGCAACTTCAGGGATTCACCGGTTTCGGTGTTCATCACCAATTGGTGCAGGCCACGCCAGGACGCTTCCAGGGCCTGGAACGACGGGTCGTGCAGCACCAGGTTGAGCTGGGCGTTGATCAGCGTGTCGAGATCGGCGATACGCTTGCTGATGGTGGTCAGCATGTTCTCGTCGGCCTGGACATTCTTTTCGCCCACTTCGTCGGCGAAGACGCTGAGCATCTGCTGGGCATACTTCTTCTGGACGCCATCCTGGGCACCCAGGATCATCGCCTGGACGATGCTTTCAAGCAGTGGGGTTGGAGCTGTCTGGTCGGCCGTTGGTGCGGCCGCCGCCGGCGTGGTTGCGGGCGTCAAAGCGGGGTCATTAGGCATCGCGATTCCTCCATGGAGGGGAGCTGATCAACTAGGATTTGGTAGGATCGACAACCGGTGCGGGGTCCAGGGGCTTGTTGGGATCCACGGGCGCCACTGCGGGGTCAGCCTTGACCGGGTCGACGACGGCCGCGGGGTCGGTCTTGGCAGGATCGACAATCGCTGCGGGGTCCGCTGCTGGCGGCGCGAGGGCCTTTTGCAGGTCGCCCTTGAAGGCCAGAATCGCCGCGTCATCGTGCAGCCTGGCAATCAGGCTCCGGTCCAGATCGTCATTGCCATCGAGCTTGATCAGCAGGTCCTGCAGCTTCTGACGTTTGTTGTAGAGGTCTTTGAGTCCATCGATCTGGGAAACGATATTTTCCGGACTGAAATCTTCGATGGTCTTGAAGGACAGCTCGGCCCACAGGCCGTCGTTTACTTTTTGGGGATCGATCAGGTTCGCGACTTTGAACTTTTGTTGCGGGTTGATCCGGCTCAGCACCGTGTCGAAGCTGTCCCGGTCGATGTCGACAAAACCGCGCGAAGACAGTGGGTCGGGTTTGTTCGGCTGGTTGTTGCCGGAGAGGTCGGACAGGATGCCCACCACCAGCGGCAGTTCCTCTTTGGTGAAGGCGTTACCGATTTCTACGTCATAAGTGATTTGCACACGCGGGGGGCGGTTACGACCCAAGTACTTCTGCTTGCTTTCCTGATTAGCGGCCATGCCCTTCTCCTTCTGGCGCGCCTACCGAACGGCAACGCGCTCCTGGTGGTATAAACCTTTTCCGACGGCTTGAGTGCGAATTTTCTGTAGGAAAATCGACTGTCCAAAACCTTAGAAGAGGTCTATAAGACAAGCAAGAAATATCTGGCAAAACCTATATTTGAATCCTATGAAGCGAATTAAGTTCCTCGGTAGCAGCTGCGCGCTAGCTTTTTTCATGATATTTCAGATAAGTGGTTGCAGCCTGTTCGCGCCCAAGGTCGCGCTACAGAAAGTCATAGTCGATGTCGAGCCCAAAGCCAACAGCGACACACCACTGCCCCTGGATTTCGTCGCTGTCGCCGATCCGCAATTACTCGAGCGTCTCAAGGGCACGCCGGCCAACCAGTGGTTCGCCCAGCGAGAGCAGCTACGCCGCGATTTCCCCCAGGGTTTCAACATCTGGAGCCTGGAGGTGGTTCCGGGGAACCTGGTGACGTTCGCGAGCAATCCCCTGCAAGGTGAAAAGGCTGAAGGCGTGTTGTTGTTCGCGGGCTACAGTACACCGGGCGCACACCGATTGTTGCTCGACAAACAAACGGATATCTGGCTCAAGGTCGGCGCCCGCGAGATGCGCCTGCTCGACGCCCAGGGCCAGTGAAACCCGTATTCCAGGAAGGCTAGGAGTGAAGGATGCGCGCTATACCGGATGCTATACCGGATGCGATCTGTTGGAGTGAAGGCATGCATCTGCTGCCACAACATTTCCAGTTGCAGAGCTTGCGTGCCGAGGGCGTGAGTGCCCGGCTCGCAGCCAATGCCAGGCCCTGGTACTGGGGTGTGCAGTACATTGAATTACTGGTAGAGGACAGCGGCAAAATCACCGTCAAGGCACTCGAGGCCGTAATGCCCGACGGTCTGGTGGTCGACCTGGATGCCGTCAAGGACAAAGAGCACTATCCGCTCGAACTCAAGCTGACTGCCGATGATTTCCAGAAGCAGAGCACCCTGATGGTTTACCTGGCGGTCGATCCGCTGTGGCGTGCCGGGCTGCTGGGCGAGGTCAGTGGCCGGCTGCGTTCGCTCAATATCAACGCCGTGGACCTGAACGGCAGCGACGCCCCGACGCCCGACACCGTATGTGTCTGGCGCCCCATCGTGCGGCTGGTCACGGAAAACCAACTCTCCGACTCGATCTGCCTGCCATTGCTGCGCATCAGCCATTCGGGCGGTGTGTTCAGCCAACTCGACTACGTGCCGCCCTGCCCTGTGTTGACCCCGGACTCGGTGATCGGCGAAAGGATCAGCAAGGCGTGCCTGCTGGCCCGCAGCAAATGCGATTTCCTCAAAGGCCGCTGGCGCCTGGCGCAGGACGCCGGCAAGACCCTGGAGGGCGCTGAACTGCGCGGCCAGTTGGTCGCGATCGGCTCCCGGCTCCCGGAGTTGCAAGCCACGCTGGATACCGGTGTTGCTTCACCGATGGCGCTGTACCTGCAATTGACCGGCCTGGTGGGTGCGCTATACGGCTTGCAGCCGGAAGAGACACTGCCCCGTTTCAGCCCCTTGCTGTTCGACGATATGCTGCCAGGCTTCGCCCAGGTGCTTGACTGGATCGAAGGCCAGCTCAACAACATTCGCGCCAGCTACACTCGACGCAGTTTCGACTACAAGGACAAGCATTTCTCCATCGCCCTGCTGGACCGCCAGACGCCGATCCAACAGTTGGTCATCGGCCTGCGCATGCCTTCCGGCGCCACGCCACAGGCGGCGGGGGATTGGCTGCAAAACGCCTTCAGGGCCTCCCGGGCACAATTGCCGCCCCTGATCCAGCAGCGCTCCCATGGGTTGGCGTTCAACGTGCTGGGGCGCAATGACCAGGTCGCCTACGGCGTTGCCGAGGATATTCGTCTGTTCACCTTGCAGGCCGCGGGTGATTGGTTCGCACCTGATACCGACCTGTGCCTGTATATGCCACCGGGCAGTGCAAGGGTCGAACCTGTTGAAATCATGATATTCGACGCCACTCGGGACTGAACCGGATCAGGGATTGATGAGCGATGTTGGATAATGACGCACTGCCGACGTTCGACACCTTCGAGGCGGCGCCCCTGAGCAGCGCCTTCAACCGGGCCTGGAATGAATGGCTGGTATTCTGGCAGGCCCTGCCACATACCACCGAAGCCAAGGTCCAGGTCGTGCAAGTGGCCGAGCAGGTCAGTCAGATTGCCCGGCGGCTATGGCGCAGCACCTTCGCCGCCGTCGGCGATGCCCAGGGCCAGCAAGCCAAGGCAACGCTCTTCGCTTTCGTCGGGCTGGTGGACGAACACCTGTTGTTCGAAGACTGGCCGGGGCAATCGATCTGGCAGGATCTGCCGATGGAAACCCGCATGTTCGGTACGCGTTCGGCGGGCGACCGGATTCCGGTCGCCATCAAGAAACTCCTGGAAACCCGCGACCCGGCCCTGCGCGACCTGGGCAGCGTCTACCTGTACTGCCTGATCCTCGGTTTCCAGGGCCGGCTGCGCAACGGCAGTGGCCCGGCCTTGCACGAAAAATGGCGGCGCAGCCTGTTCACCTTTATCCGCCAGCGCAGCGCCACACCCAACGACATCGCCCAACAACTGCAACGCCCGAGCGCCATCGCGCCGCAACAACTGCCGGTACGCCGCAGCCTGCCCGACGGTTACCGGCTGGGCCTGGCCTTGGGGTTGGGATTCTTGCTGTTGCTCGCCATCAGCCAGGGCTTCTGGTTGAACATTCAATACCGGGTGCAGCCTGCTCTTGATCAGGATCGGCAAACACTGGTCACGGAGCTCAAGCGCTGATGGCTTACCTGGGTGAAATACTCGCGGCCCTGCTCCTGCTGGTGGTGGTCGCGGCACTGTTGTGGAAGTATTCCGCGCGACTGAACGGCGCCAATCGCAGCTTCTACGCTGCGGTGAGCGAGTGGGAACAAGCGCTGGGCGTGCACGATCGTTATGAGACGCCGTGGGTGCTGATGCTCGGCGATGCACCGCAGATCGAGGCGCTCCTGGCCGGCTGGGGACTGACCAGCACGACGCAACCGGCCTGGTTCGGACGTTGGTGGTACGGCCCCGACGGCGCGGTGCTGGTGGTGCCCGCGCCGCTGTTCAGCCATGGCGAGCGCGCCAGCGTGCAGCTCAAGCTCTGGCGTCAACTGCTGGAACTGCTACTGCAAGCCCGGGCCAATCGACCAGCGGATGGCATTATCTGGCTCTGCGACCTGGAGCAACTGGCGCCCGATCAGGATACCGCCGCCGCCGGCCTGGCGGTACGGCGCAAGTTCATCGATCTGCAACAGCGACTCGGCCTGAGCCTGCCGGTGTATATGCTCCTGAGTGGTTTCGAGAGCCTGCCCGGTACCAGCAAACTGCTGGAAGTGCTGCCAACGGCGGCGAAAGACGCACCGTTCGGCTGGACATCGCCCTACACGGCGCAAACCCCTTGGCACCCTGACTGGATCAGCCAGGGCCTGGGCCTGGTCGAACAGACCCTGGCCGACCTGCTGGTGGAAATCGGCACGTTGCGTGGTCAGGTGGATGCCGAGCTGTACTTGCTGCCCAAACAATTACAAGCCTTGCATGATCCCCTGCGCTCCTTGTGCGACCCGATATTCCAGGGCAACGCCATGGGCGAAGCCCCGCGTTTGCGCGGCATCTATTTCAGTGCCCAGGCCAGTCCCGCCGCGCCGGCGGCCGATGCCGACCCCTTTGCCGAAGGCCCGGCGCCGATCCCGGCGCCGCCACTGTTCACCGCGCGCCTGTGGCGGCAACGAATCATTGCCGAACAAGGGCTGGCACAGCCGATCACGCGCATCCTGCAATTACGCCAACGCTGGCAGCGCCTGGTGGCGCTGGCCGTGGGCGTGATCGGGCTGGTCTGGGTGATCGGCATGCTCTGGGCCTGGCATGGTCGTAGCGATGCCGCGACGCAGTTGAGCAGCCTGCTGCACGAGGACCAGGCGCATAACCCGGTGACCGTCGACGACGACGCCGCGCGCGAACGCATCGCCAGTTTCTGGCGCCTGCTCCAGGCCGCGCCGCGTTGGCATATGCGCACCTCGCTCCTGCCCGGCTCGTGGTTCTCCTCACTGGACCAGCAACTGGCGCAGGAGCTGCGCGCCCGGGCCCGGGTGCAATTGTTCACGCCGCTCAAGGGCAAGCTGCAGGACGAAATCACTACCCTGATTGCGCCTCGCGTGGCGCCGCGTCCCAGGGCCGGTAGCAGCAGCAATGAAGAGGCCTACCGACAAGCCATGCAGGTGCTCGACCAGGCCCTGGCGGTGGAACGCCACAACAAACGTTTCGCCCAGAGCCTGCAAGGCGACCAACGCCCGCTGGACGACGCCATCGCCCTGGCCAACGAGTTGTTCGGATTCAATTTCCAGACCAAGGGCCTGCCGCTGAGCGATGACTACAACAGCCTGTTGGCCACGCCAGAAATCCCGCTGGCCAGCCCCGTGCAACTGGACCCGCTCAAGCCGCAGATTGCTGCGCGCTACGTCAATGCCATGCGCCTATGGCTTGACAGCCTGTTCGCCAGTTCCGACTTCAGTGCCACGGCCGGCGCCCTGAACAGTCAATTGCGGGCCTTGCAGGGGGGACAGCGCAACAGTCTCGCCGAGCTTGAAGAACTGGATGCCTCCATATCCCAACTGCGCCAGTTACTGACCCTGACCAATGCGGCGTGGAGCCAGGGCAACGGCGCACAGTTGGCGCCCGGTTATCAGGAAGGGCTCGAAAAGGCCCGGCAAAGTGCATTGATCGGCAGCATCGCCGTCGACCAGGTCGAGCGTTATGCCGACACCTCGAAACGGACCTTCCACGATCGCTGGCTGGAACAGGGCGACGAGGAACAGGGCATTTTGCGGCAACAGAGCAGCGGTACCCTGGAGTTGCAAGCCAACGTCGACAAGCTCGGGCAGGTGGTTGCGGCGCTGTTGCACCAGGACTTCAGCCAGATGGCCCTGAACCAGGACGATGCCCCACCGCTGAGTGGCCAGGGGCTGCGCGAGCTGGACAGCGGCAAGTTGGATGCGGCGCTGCACTATCACGACAGCTACCAACTCTGGTTGCAACAGAATGTGGCGGAGCTGCCGGCGCCCTACCGCAAGTCCATGATCAGCGCCGCCCGCTCGGCGACCGCCACCGCCATGTGGCAAAGCCTGAACAACGTCTCCAGCCTGAGCGCCAGCAAGCCCCCGAGCATCGACAGCGGCACCACCTTCAACCTGCCCGCCGACAAGGCCCTGCAAGTGCTGCAAGTGTTCAGCGATATCGGCGACTCCCGCCAGATCGAGCTATTGCGGCAAGAGTTGAATACCCGTGCGCTGAACGATATGCGCCGTGCCTCGAACGAGATCGCGGCCCTGCCACTGTTCCGCCAACCCATCGACTTCAGTCAATGGGACGGTACCCGCAACCTGTCGCTGCGCAGCTTCCGGGAAAGTGATCCACCGGCGCTGAAACTGGCCTTGAGCCGACAATTCACGCTGATCGGCGACTCGCTGAGCACCGCGCGCCCGGCCATCGAGTGGCTCGACCAGCAGCGTGATCGACTCTCGGCCAGCGATGATGGGACCCTCGACAGCTTTGTCGACATGAGTGCCGAGCTCAAGAAGTACGGCGACCAGAACCCGGCGAGTTCACCGCTGCAGTACCAGCAGATGGTCCTGCGTGACTTCAATGACATGGACCTGGGTAACTGCGCCAAGATCCTTGCCGATTCCATCCTGCCGATGGGACAAGGCAATATTGCCCTGCTCGCCCGCAGCGCCCATGACCGGGCGCGGCAACGCTGCGACAGTTTGCAGAATTACACGGCCGCAGTGGCCTGGAAGCGCCTGGGCGATTACTTCAGTACCTACCTGGCCGGGCGTTTTCCCTTCAGCGGTGACGACACGCCGGTCGATGCCAACCCCGACCGGGTCCGTGAGTTCCTCGACCTGATCGACAAAAACCTGCCCAGCGCCTTCAGCGGCCTGGAGAACAACCGCTCGCCACAATCGTCCGCGGCCGCCGAGTTCCTGTTCAACCTGCAAAACGCCCGGGCCTGGCTCGGTCCGTTGTTGCTGCGTGACAAGGACGGCGTGCGCGGCCTGGACCTGGAAGTCCGCTGGCGCACCGACCGCGAGGAAGAGCGCGGCGCCGACCAGGTGATTGACTGGAACCTGGCCACCGGTCCACGGGAAGTCGGCTATCCGGCGGAAAACCTCAGCCACGCCAATTGGACCGTCGGCGAACCGGTTCGCCTGGCCTTGCGTTGGGCCAAGGGCAGCAGCCAACGGCCGCTGGACGATCCGAAACAACCGGCGCTGGCCGTGGCCGACTTGCAAGCCAGTTGGTCATACGACGGCACCTGGGCCTTGCTGCGGTTTATCCACGCCAACCAGGCCGGCAATCACTTCGCGACCCAGGATGAGGGTGACCGGCCGCTGGCCCTGCAACTGCCGTTGCGCTCGCCGCAGCCGGGCAATGCCAACGCCCTGATGTTCCTGCGCCTGTCGCTCAAGGCCGTTGGCGGCAAGCAGCCGCTGACCCTGAGCACCTTGCCGACACGCGTGCCGGCCTCGCCCTATGGGTCGGTCTTCCCGTTGCCCGTGGCCAGTACCGAGAGCCAACAATGACGATCGACACACCCTCCCTCGATCAACTGCGCCTGCGTTTGCCGGGCTTGATCGATCCGCTGCCCGGTGCCGATCCGGCCGGTATCAGCTTGCGCTCGGCGCCCGAGATCGACGTATTGCGCGAGGCCCGTCGCGAAGACGATGCCAGCCTGCCCACCGGGGTCTGGCAGACCGACCTCAAGCGCGCGGACTGGTCGACGGTGGAGAACCTGGCCAGCGAGCTGTTAAGCAAGCAGAGCAAGGACCTGCTGGTGGCGACCTGGCTGGGAGAGGCCTGGTTGCAGCGTTATCAGTTGCCCGGTGTGTGTGTGGCACTGGAACTGGTGGTCGGGCTTTGCGAGCGTTATGGGCAGACCCTCTACCCCCGGGGCGACGACGCCAGCTGGCTGGCCTCGCCACTGGGCTTGCTGGTGCGCCAGTACAGCCTGTTGCTGAATATTCGCCTGCCCTTGCTGGGCGGCGCGGCGCGCGGGTTCGAAACCCTCACGCTGGAACAGTGGATGCGCGCGCAGAAACAGCTGCTGAACAAAAGCGAGGAGCGCAAGGCCAAGGCCCTGGCGCAGGAGTCCCAGGACCTGCTGCGTGACTGGCGCGAGGCTGTGCTGCGAATTCCGCTCGATCAGCTCGACGCACGGTTACAGCTGTTCAATACCTGTTTGCAGAATGTTGAGCGACTGAACCGCTGGGGCGACAGCCAACTGGGTGGAGATGCACCAAGCTTTGCCGCATTGCAAAACATCCTCGATCTACACGTTCAAGCTTTGCGGGAGTTTATCGCCATGCATCCGGAACCGCTGCCTGTGCAAGTCAGCCTGCCCCCTGAACCGACGATCGAGGAGCCCGCCGCGACAACAGCCCCCCTGCCGCTTTCGGCACCCGAGTCACGCCAGGCCGCCTACCGGCAGTTGAAGGTTATTTCCGACTATCTGAAACGGGTCGAGCCCCACAGCCCGGTGCCCTACCTGATCAACCGTGCGGTGGATTGGGGGAATATGGAGCTGCCGGAGCTGCTTGGCGAGTTGATCAAGGCCGACCCCGATATCCAGCGGATCTGGCGACTGCTCGGGGTCTTGCCTTGAATACGGCGTCTACCTTCAGTGCATGTCGCCGTGATCGGCCATGCTGTTCAGTGCGCGGGCGCGGGCCTTGACTTCAATGGATTCCTTGACGCCCTTGGCGTTTTCCACCACCAGGGTCAGCGGCACTTCGTCGCCCTCCTTCACCTGCCCCACCAAGTCGATCAGCATCACGTGATACCCCTCAGGCTCGATGGCCACGGTCTTGCCCGCCGGCAACGGCACGAACGCCACCGGCTGCATGCTCATCACGTCATTGTCCATCTTCGACTGGTGGATCTGCACGATCTTGGCCACCGGCGATTTCGCCTCCAGCAGCTTGGCGTTGTCACTTGAGGTGATCCGCATAAAGGCCCCGGTCGAAGGCTGACCGGGTACGGTGGCGCGGACCCAGGCGTCATCCACGCGGGTTTCGGCAAAGGCCGGAATACTCAGCAACGCGAGCAGGGACAACATCAGGACGTTCAAGGGTTTCATGGCCGCAACCTTATAAATTCGAGTATTCATCAGCAGACTTCCATCACCGTGAGCAAGTCTTCGGCGCACTGTTTGGCCGACAGCGATGGCGACAGTCCCAGGCGCAGTACGCCCCGCGTGTCATAGACAAAACTGGTCGCCGAATGGGACAGCGTGTAGGTCGAACCGCTGGGGATCTTTTCGTAGAACACCTTGAATTCCTTGGCGGTGGCCGCGGTTTCTTCCAGGGTGCCGTAGAGCGCGACAAAGCTCGGGTCGAAGGCCTTTACATAGGCATCGAGGACCTTGGGCGTATCGCGTTCCGGGTCCAGGGTGATGAAGATCACCTGCAATCGATCGCCGTCCACCCCCATCAGCTTCTTGGCCTGTACCGCCCTGGCCAGCGCGGTCGGGCAGACGGCCGGGCACTGGGTGAAGCCGAAAAACACCATCGGCATCATGCCGCGGTAACTGGACAGCGTTTTGACGTTGCCCGCGGTGTCCTTCAGCTTGAAGGTCCGCCCGAGGATCTCGTCGCTCAGGTCCTTGCCGTATTTGTACGACAAGCCGTTGGAGCTGTCGCAGCCGGTCAGCGCGCCGAGGCCGAGCAGGCCAAGGCCGGCAACGACCTGGCGGCGAGTCAGCAATTCATTCATGTTCTGTAGTCCTTCGTATGGAGCGATGTCGCGGCCTGGCGTTGCCGGATAAATGCACATTGACGCACATCAGGGCGTCGGGTTTATCGGCAGCAGGTCGTTTCGACAATGATCGGTGCGGCGGATCAGACGCTGGCCTGAGGCGGTGCACGAGAACGGGCCCCCGGAAAAACCGGGGCCGAGGCTTGCTCGGGGATGAAGTGGTTGTGGGCAAAGCTGCTCGGGACCAGTGCCAGGCGAGGTGCCAGGGCATGGGAGTCGCTCAGGGCCGGGTGTTGGAACAGCAGCGAGCAATAACCGCACTTTTCCCAGAGCATCGTCCCGTGATGATCCGCCGGGACGGAGTCTTGCTGCGCCACCGGGTTCAGGCCGGGCACGGCGCCGCAGATATCCTCGATCGCCGGACCGGCTCCGTGGGCCAGGCTCAGCCCCTGCCCGATCAGCGGGCCGGCGAAGACCAGCAGCATGGCCAGCAAGCTGAGCCAGGCACCGGTGCGGCGGCGGCCGGACGGTCGAAGGGACGGGATGGGTTTCATGGGCGCAGAATGTAACACCGTCGCTGTGGCCGGTGGTGCGACAAAATGGCACATCGGGTGCCGCACCACGGGTTCAACGCTTACGCCAGCTTGACGTTCATGGTGATCCGCGCCGTGAACACCTGCACACCCTCCTCGTCACGAATGTCCACCACGACGATCTTGTCTCCCGCCGTCGACCAGTCGACCGCACTACCATCGGCCACGGCACGTACGTCGGTCTTGGCCTTGGCCAGGTACTCCACGCTCATGCCCTTGGGAATCCAGCGCGCACCCTCGGGAATCGACACATCGGTCATCACCCCGGCTGCCAGCTCGGCGGCGTTGCACAGGGCAATGGCGTGGACAGTACCCAGGTGATTGGTGATTTCCCGACGAAACGGCACCAGCACCTGCGAATGCCCGGCGCGTAGCTCGCTGATCAACGGGTTGATGGTGCTGAAGTACGGGGCGATCTGGCAGGCCATCTGACTGAATTTTTCCGGACCTGCACTGGTGAACATACTCAGGAACTGGCTCATCGGGTGTACCTCGGTGGGTGTCTTGTTCGATTAACAGAATAATATTCTGTAAAAGAACAATATTCTGTTAATGGAAAATCTGTCAAGCTCAGGCTTCTGTTTCATAAGATTGCTGCCTTGCCACCGGACTTCAGGTTGTTGCTTCCATGGAAAACCTCGATCTTCTCGAACGCTGTTACCCGGGCCGTCGGGCCGAACTGAAACGCGCGATCCTGGCGCAGGCCCTGTCCAGCTTTAACGAGCACGGGATCGAAGCCACGACCATCGAAACCATCCGCGCCGAATGCGATACCAGCGTGGGAGCGATCTATCACCACTTCGGCAACAAGGAGGGGCTGGTGGCGGCGCTGTTTTTCGCCGCACTGGAAGACCAGGCCGGTTTGCGTGAGCGTTATCTCTCGGCTGCCGAGACATTGCAGGACGGTGTGCAGGCGTTGGTGTACAGCTATGTCGATTGGGTCGACGCGCAACCGCAATGGGCACGATTCCAGTTCCAGGCGCGTTTTGTCGTGGCCCAGGGGCCCCATGCCACGGAGCTGGCCACCCGTAACAAGGCGCGTAACCGACAGTTGCGCGAATGGCTGGGCGAGCCGGCCCATGCCGACGGCCTCAAGAATGTTCCGGCCGAGCTGTTGCTGTCGTTGATTGTCGGGCAGGCGGAGAACTATTGCCGGGCCTGGTTATCCGGGCGGGTCCAGAGTCGCCCCGCGACTTTCCGGAACGAGTTGGCCGAAGCGGCCTGGCGCTCGCTGCAGATCTAGTCTTTCAAAGACTGATGCAGAACCTGTGGGAGTGGAGCTTGCCCGCGAAGCTTTTAGCGACCTCACGGCCGTCTTCGCGGGCAAGCTCCGCTCCCACAAAGTGGCGGAAGGCAGCCGGAGTCGAACCTGCCCGGGAACGGATGCCGTCCCCAACCGGGTTTGAAGCCCGGCCGCGCCACCGGGCGCGATTGCCTTCCTTGAAATCTGTATGCCTGGACGAGGCCTTGGGCACGCTGCAAACCTGTAGGAGACTGGCTTGCCAGCGAAGAGGCCCTTGAGAGCGCTAAAAACTTCGCTGGCAAGCCAGGCGCCTACAGGTTTTGCGGCGCACTCCGGGCCAGTGCGTTGTCAGCACGAATAAAGCGCAAGTTGCCGACACGCCGGGTCAGGCCGATCCGATCGAAAAACTCCAATATCTGAATGCAGCGTTTACGTCCCAGACCCAGCCGATCACGAAAGGCGATCACCTGTACCGTCGGATTATCCGCTGCCAATTGCACCAGCATAGCCGCCAATTGCCGGACCGCCGCCTCCGTGTAAAAACGATCGTGCACCACCTGGTACACCTGCCCCAGCCTCGCCAGCTTGCGCAGCAGCAAGCGTACGGCGTTTTCATCCTGCCCGGTCGACAGTGCCAGGGCGCGTACCCACGGAGGATCGATTGCGCCCTGGTCCAGCAGCGGTTGCAGCTGTTGCCACAAGCTCTCGTCGCTTGCGCTCAGGCGCACCTGATGGTCGGGCAAATGCAACCAGGGGCCGCTTGCTGCAATCGCAGCGTCGTCGAGCAGCGAGTCCAGCAGGCTGATAAATGCCGGCCGTTCCAGCGCCAAGGCAGCGAAACGCCGCAGGCGATCGCGGTCCGGCCCCAGTTGATCGGGCTCCAGGCTGTGAAAGCGTGCCAGTTGCGCGAGCAAGGCGTCCTTCTGGGCTTGCCAACCTGTGCTGCTGAACAGCAACGAGCCTTGGCGCGTGGCGATCACACTGATATCGGCGGGCAGCGTCCAGCTGTTGCGCGGACGATTGAACTGACGCTCCAGGCGTTGCGGATCAAGACCGCCGGTGCTGCCGGCGAGTAGTGTCGGCAATGCCGTCTCCAGGCTTTGGGCCTGCGCCAACGCCTGCAACTGCGCCAGGCGCTCGGGGCTGCGGCGCTGACGGGTTGGCGCAAAGGGATCCAGCACCCGGCCACCACCGAGGGTCCGTTGTGCGCTTTGATCGCGCAACACCAGACGGTCACCGTGCACGGCCTGCAAGGGTGCATGGGTCAGCAACTGGGCAAAGGCTCGGCCTCCCGGCGCCAACTGCGTGGTATCCAGCAAAGCTACCCGGCCCAGTACATCCTGGGTGCCCAAGTGAATATGCACCGAACTGAAGTGTTCGAACCGGCGGGTTTCACTGGCGAGCAATCGCAGTTCGATATCCAGCCGCTGGGTCGGGGCATGCAGCCACTCGGACAGCAGCCAGTGACCGCGATGAATCTGCTCGAGCGCCAGGCGCTCGGCACTCAAGTTCAAAGCGACCCGCTGCCCGGCGAACGCCTTGCTTGCCGCCTGATTCTGCGCGTGCAGACCACGGACCCGCACCGCTTTGCCGGTAGGTCCAAGGGCCAGGACATCACCGGCTCCAACGTGACCGGACAAAGCCGTGCCGGTGACCACGATACCGCTGCCCGGTACATTGAAGGCGCGGTCGATCGCCAGGCGAAAGCCGCCCTCATCACTGCGTCGCCGGACCTCGCCCTGGGCTTCGAGCAATGCCTGACGCAAGATCTCGATACCCTCACCGGTGACACTGGAAACCTCGATAAACGGTGCCCGGGCATAAGGGCCGGACGCCAGCAATGCCTGGATCTCGGTGCGCACCTGGGCCCTGCGCGCAAGGTCCACCCGGTCGCACTTGCTGATCGCCACCAACGCCCGGGGAATGCCCAGCAGCTCGACAATCGCCAGGTGCTCGCGGGTCTGGGGCATCACCCCGTCATCGGCGGCCACCACCAGCAACACCAGATCGATCCCCTGGGCGCCGGCCAGCATGTTATGGATAAATCGCTCATGGCCGGGCACATCGATAAAACCGGTCAGCGCGCAGCCGGGCGCCAGCGAGGCATAGAGGTAACCCAGATCGATGGTGATGCCGCGCTCGCGCTCCTCGCGGCGCTTGTCGCCGGCCTGACCGGTCAGCGCCTGGAGCAGGCTCGTCTTGCCATGGTCGATATGCCCCGCCGTGCCGACGATCACCTCGTCCGACTCCCCTGCGGCCCGCTTTTTGTAGGAGCAAGCTTGCTCGCGATGAACGATGACGCAGTCCCGAGGTTCAACCCCGCAAGCTGCGCCACCCAGACCGCCTCGTCATCCAACTGACGCAGATCCAGCCACAAGGCATCATCATCGATGCGCCCCAACACCGGAATCGGCAACCCCCGCAACGCGGCCTCCAGCCCATGTAAAGTGCGCCCGCGCAGGCGCTTCGAGGTATTGGCCCGCAGGCACAAGGCCGCGCTGGGCAGCCGCGCCACCGGTTGGCTACCGCTGCCGATCATGCCCAGCGCCGGCATCGCCGAGACGCTCCAGCCCTCCCCCAAGACGCCAGCCAACAACGGGCGCAGACGCTCGGCCTGGGCAAGGATCTCCGCCTGGGGTCGGGTCAGCAGGCGCAAGCTGGGCAACCGCTCAGCCAATCGGTCCGGGTTACGGTACAACCCCAGCACCGCCTCCAGCGCGGCAAGGGTCAGCTTGTCGACCCGCAACGCCCGTTTCAACGGGTTCTTCTTGATCTTCGCGATCAACTCCTTGCGCCCGACAATCAACCCGGCCTGGGGGCCACCGAGCAATTTGTCGCCGCTGAAGGTGACAATATCGGCGCCGTCTTCCAGCGCCTGGCGCACCGTGGGTTCGGCGGGCAGGCCCCAGCGTGTGAGGTCAAGCAGGCTGCCGCTGCCCAGGTCTTCCAGCAACGGCAAGCCATGGCGATGGGCAATCTCTGCCAACCGGGCGGTGGGCACCTGGGCAGTAAAGCCCTGGATGTTGTAGTTGCTGGCATGCACCCGCATCAACAGGCCGCTACGTGGGCCGATGGCGGTTTCGTAGTCTCGGGCATGGGTGCGATTGGTGGTGCCCACCTCATGCAGGCGGACACCGGCGCGGGCCATGATATCGGGGATGCGAAAGGCCCCGCCGATCTCGATCAACTCGCCCCGGGAGATGATGCCTTCCTTGCGTTGCCCGAGGCTGTTGAGGGCCAGCAGCACGGCGGCGGCATTGTTGTTGACCACGGTAACGGCTTCGGCGCCGGTCAGTTCGCGAATCAGGCCTTCGATCAGGTCGTCACGGTCGCCACGCTTGCCGCTGTGCAGGTCGAATTCGAGATTGAGCGGGTAACGGGCGGCGGTTTGCACGGCGTCTATGGCTTCTTCGGGCAGCAGCGCCCGGCCGAGGTTGGTGTGCAGCACCGTGCCGGTCAGGTTGAACACCCGTTGCACACGGCTGCGGTGCTGGTTGAACAGACGTTCGCCAGCTCGGCCCGCCAGAACGGGCGGGGTCAGTTCGTTGGCCGTGAGCTGGCCCGAACGGACCGGTTCACGCAGTTCGTCGAGCAACTGCCGCAAGGTCGCCAGCAAGGCATCCCGACCGTAGCGCTCGGCCAGGGGCTGGCAAGCAGGGTCGCGCAGGAGACTATCGATGGAGGGCAGGCGTGGCGGGACAGCGACAAGGCTCGTGGACATCAGCGGTTTCCTGAAGACGCGATGCGGAAACCTGAGTGTAGACGCCTCGCTCGTTCCTTGAGGGCGGGGCACGACGGCGTTTTTTGTGGAAGCTGGCTTGCCGGCGATGGCGGTCGCATAGCCAAGGCAAGACTTACTGGCCTCTTCGCGGGCAAGCCCAGCTCCTACAATGCTGTGTCGTACACAAAATCGGGGAACAACGAAATACTGTAGGAGCAGGGCTTGCCCGCGAAGAGGCCCTTGAGCCTTGCCGCGCCCATCCGGACGCCATCGCCTAATCGCCCCCTGGCGCCAGCAACAGATTCGGTGCCTGGCGCAGATACCCTTCCTGATCGAGACGAATATCCAGCGCCAGGCTGGTGATATCAGCTGACAGCGCCTCGGCCTCGGCATCTTCTTCCAGATAGAGCAGCTTGAGATAGCTGTTACAGCCCGGGCAGATTTCCGCCCGTAACGGTGCATGACCCGCTTCGTGGCCGTCATCCCCCAGGCTCAGGTACTTGAGCCCCTTGCTCTGTTCGCAGTAGATGCATTTGACCCGTACCACATGCCACTCGCAGGCGCACAGCGAACACACCAGGTAACGCAGGCCATTGAACTTGCCCCGGTGGCGGATCACCCCGGCCATGGCCGGCGAACCGCAGGCCGGGCATTGGCTCAGGCTATCGCCGGCTTTCAAGGCCAGGTTCGGTACGCTCAGCAGCCAATAGCTCCAGGCCGCCTGCAAGGCCGCCCCGAGAAACGGCACCAAGGCTGCCGGCAGGCCGGAATACTGGCCCCCGAGCAAGGCCAGCGCCCAGACTTTACGTTGCCCGACCCGGGTGTCCTGCAAGGTGCTGATGGCCTGTCGCACGGTGGGGACACGGGTGGCATAAGCCGACAACAAGGCATCCAGCCAAGGCAGCCAAAGATCCTCGCGCACCAGGCTGTCAGCAGCCAGCGGCGGCAGGCCATGCTCCAGGCACAACCGCTGGCGCTCAGGATCGGGAAGCGCGGTGCTTGGCGGTTGATCCAGCAGTTGCTGCTGCACCCGACAAAGCCCGGCCACCAGTCCGATATATTCGGCCAGCGGATGCCCGACCGCCAACTGCTCCAGCCGCGCTGCGCGCAGGGCGAACAGCGTCGGCGGCGGCAGATGCAGAAACGGCGGCGAACTGGCCGAAGCCTCGATCTGTCCAGGTTCCAATATCGTGCTCAAGCGCTTATCCCTTTTTCCGTGGCTCGGCGGTCGAGGCTTCGTTCCGGGTCACCTCGCGGTACCACAACTCATGGTGTTTGCGTGCCCAGGCACGGCTGACCCAGCCATGCAGCATGGCCCCGACCGAGCCCTTGATCCAGATACCGGCATAAATATGCACGATGATGCTCAACACCAGTACGAACGCCGCCAGGGCATGGAGCAACACCGCCAGGCGAATGCTGCCGATGCCGAAGTACTGGCTGAAATACGCCCGCCAGATCACCACGCCGCTGAACAGCAAGACCAGCATGCAGGCCAGCAGCGTCCAGAACAGCAGTTTCTGCCCGGGGTTGTACTTGCCGATCGGCGGTACGCCCTCCTCCTCGTTACGGATCACCCGATCTACCCGTTTGAGCCACAAGCGGTCGTTGGCGATAAAGAAGTTGGCCCGCCAGAAGCGGATCACCAATCCGAGGAACAGCACGAACATCAGCAGGCCCATGAACGGATGCAGGATACGGGTCCAGGGACCGCCGCCGAACAGTTGGCTGAGCCAGAACAACGACGGGTGAAACAGCGCCAGCCCGGACAGACCGGCCATAAAGAACAGGATCGCCACCAGCCAGTGGTTGGTGCGCTGGTTGGCGGTATAACGCAGGATCGGCTTGTCGCTCATGGCCGTGGCTCCTCACCGGTTTTCGGATCAAAGACATGCACGCTCGGATCGACCTGATGGACGCTGCTGTCCGGGGGTGCCGGATGCTCGTCCTCCTCCACCCGTTGCGGGCCGATGCGCACGTAGTGGAAAAAGCCCGCCAGCACCGCCGCGCCCATCGCCAGCAGGCCCAGGGGTTTGCTGATGCCTTTCCACAATTCGACGAAGGGGCTGATGCTCGGCTGGTTCGGCAGGCCGGCGTACAGCGACGGCTGGTCGGCGTGGTGCAGCACGTACATCACATGGGTGCCGCCGACCCCGGCCGGGTCGTACAAGCCGGCCTGGTCGAAGCCGCGGGACTTGAGGTCGACAATGCGTTCGGCGGCGTGTTCCTTCATGTCCTCCTTGCTGCCAAAGACAATCGCCCCGGTCGGGCAGGTTTTCACACAGGCCGGCTCCAGTCCCACCGCCACCCGGTCCGAACACAGCGTGCACTTGTAGGCCTTGTGGTCCTTCTGCGAGATGCGCGGTATGTCGAAGGGGCAACCGGTGATGCAGTAACCGCAACCGATGCAATGGTCCTGGTTGAAATCGACGATGCCATTGGCGTGCTTGATGATCGCCCCCGGGCTGGGGCAGGCCTTCAGGCAGCCGGGGTCGGCGCAGTGCATGCAACCGTCCTTGCGGATCAGCCACTCCAGGTTGCCGGCGGCATTTTCATGCTCGGTGAAGCGCATCAGGGTCCAGCTTTCGGCACTCAGGTCCTGGGGGTTGTCGTAGGTGCCATGGTTATGGCCGACCTCGTCGCGCAGCTCGTTCCATTCCGAGCACGCCACCTGGCAGGCCTTGCAGCCGATGCATTTGGTGGTGTCGATCAGTTTGGCGACTTCTTCCTGCTGGCGCACGGAGGGCGGCAAGGTGGTGGTCGCCGAACGGGCAATGATGTCTTGGCTGGCCATCAGATTTTCTCCACGTTGACCAGGAATGACTTGGATTCCGGGGTCTGTGAATTACCATCGCCGAGGAACGGCACCAGGGTGTTGGTCAGGTAGCCATGCCGCGCCACCCCGGTGAATCCCCAGTGCAACGGGATGCCGATGTGGTGCACGACCTGGTTGTTGACCTGCAGCGGCCGAATCCGTTTGGTCACCACCGCCACCGCCTCGATATGCCCGCGCTTGGAGCTGACCCGCACCCGGTCGCCGGCGGCGATGCCTTTCTCCTTGGCCAGGAGCTCGCCGATCTCGACGAACTGCTCGGGCTGGGCAATGGCGTTGAGCTTGCAGTGCTTGCTCCAGAAGTGGAAATGTTCGGTCAGCCGGTAAGTGGTCGCGGCATAGGGGAAATCCTTCGCCACGCCCAGACTGTCCCAGACCGAATCGAAGATCCGGGCCGCCGGGTTGCTGGTGACCTTCTTGTTGTCCGGGTGCAGCGGGTTGATGCCGATGGGGGTTTCGAACGGCTCGTAATGTTCCGGGAACGGCCCTTCGGCCATCTTGTCCACGGCAAAGAACCGCGCCACGCCCTCGGGGTTCATGATGAACGGGTTCATCCCGGCTTCCGGCGATACATCGGGTTTGTAGTCGGGCACGTCGGTGCCTCCCCAGGCCTTGCCGTTCCACCACACCAGGCGTTTTTCCGGCGACCAGGGCTTGCCCTGGGTGTCGGCGGATGCACGGTTGTAGAGAATGCGCCGGTTCATCGGCCAGGCCCAGGCCCAACCCAGGTGCTGTTTCATGCCGTAGGGATCGCTGTTGTCGCGCCGGGCCATCTGGTTGCCCTGCTCGGTCCAGCTGCCGCAGAAGATCCAGCAGCCCGAAGCGGTGCTGCCGTCGTCCTTGAGCTGGGCGAATCCGGCCAGTTGCTGGCCGGCCTTCATGGCAGTCCCCGTGGCATCGGTGAAGTCCGCGCTGGCGTAACCGTTGATTTCCCGCGCCAGTTCCTCCGGTGACGGTTCATCAGCGATCTTGTACGGCCAGCTGAGCTTGAGGATCGGCTCGGGGAAAGCGCCGCCATCGGCCTGATAACGTTTGCGCAGACGCAGGAACAGTTCGCTCATGATCTTCACGTCGGTGCGGGTTTCCCCAGGCCCCTCGGCGCCTTTCCAGTGCCATTGCAGCCAGCGGCTGCTATTGGTCAGCGAGCCATCTTCCTCGGCGAAGCAGGTGGTCGGAAAGCGAATGACCTCGGTCTGGATACTGCCGGTGTCGACATCGTTGTAAGGTCCGGCGTTGCGCCAGAACTCCGAGGTTTCAGTGGACAGCGGATCCATCACCACCAGCCACTTGAGTTTGCCCAGCGCCGCGGTCACCCGGTTCTTGTCGGGCAGCGCGGCAATCGGGTTGAAGCCCTGGCAGATATAGCCGTTGACCAGCCCCTGGCCCATCCGGTCGAACATGCGCAGGATGTCGTAGCCGGGGTTGTCGAGCTTGGGCAGCCAGTCGTAGCCCCAGTGGTTTTCGGCGGTGGCATTGGCGCCATACCAGGCTTTCATCAGGCTGACATGGAACTTGCCGTAGTTCTGCCAGTAGGACAACTGGCCGGGACGCAAGGGTTTGAGGGCGCGCTTGGCGATATAGGTGTCGTAGTCCTGCTCGGCATCGGAAGCCAGGGTCAGGTAGCCGGGCAGCGAATTGGACAACAGCCCGAGGTCCGTCAGCCCCTGGATATTGGAGTGACCGCGCAAGGCATTGACCCCGCCACCGGGCATGCCGACGTTACCCAGCAACAGCTGGACCATGGCCGCACTGCGGATGATCTGCGAGCCGATGGAGTGCTGGGTCCAACCCAGGGCATAGAGAATCGTCATGGTCTTGCCCGGTTGCGAGCAGGTGGCGATTTCGTCCCAGATCTTGCGCATGGCGTCCTGGGGCATGCCGCAGGTCTGGCTCGCCAGTTCCAGGCTGTAGCGGCTGTAGTGCTGTTTCATCAGCTGGTAGACGCAGCGCTCGTGTTGCAGGCTCGGGTCGATCTTGGCGAAACCGTCCTCGCCCAGCTCATACCCCCAGGAGGACTTGTCGGTATAGGTGCGGCTGGCCGCGTCGTAGCCGCTGAACAGCCCGTCCTCGAAGCCGAAGCCGGCTTTGACGATAAACGATACGTCGGTGTAGTTGCGCACATATTCGTGCTGGATCTTGTCCTCGGTCAGCAGGAAATTGATCAGCCCGCCCATAAAGGCGATATCGCTGCCGGTACGGATCGGCGCGTAATAGTCGGCCACCGAGGCGGTCCGGGTAAAACGCGGGTCGACCACGATCAGGCGTGCCTGGTTGTGGGCCTTGGCTTCGGTCACCCATTTGAAGCCGCACGGATGCGCTTCAGCGGCATTGCCACCCATTACCAGGATCAGATTCGCGTTGGCGATATCGGTCCAGGTGTTGGTCATGGCGCCACGGCCGTACGTCGGGGCAAGACTTGCCACCGTCGGGCCGTGTCAGACACGTGCCTGGTTGTCGAACCCCAGCATGCCGAGACTGCGAATGACCTTGTGGGTCAGGTAACCGGCTTCGTTGGACGCCGCCGAAGCGGCGAGAAATCCGGTGGTCAGCCAGCGGTTGACCGTCTGCCCCTGGGCGTTCTTCTCGATGAAGTTGGCGTCGCGGTCGGCCTTGATCAGGTCGCTGACGCGGTCCAGCGCTTCATCCCAGGAAACCCGGGTCCATTCCTGGCTGCCCGGCTTGCGTACCTGCGGGTACTTGAGGCGATCAGGGCTGTGGATGAAGTCCAGCAGGCCGGCGCCTTTGGGGCACAGGGTGCCGCGATTGACCGGATGGTCGGCATCGCCCTCGATATGGATGATGTCCTGGACCACGTTCTTCGCGGTATCACCCTGGCTGTACATGATCAGCCCGCAACCGACCGAACAATACGGGCAGGTGTTGCGGGTTTCATGGGTATGGGTGAGTTTGAAGTGGCGCACTTGCTCGGCGAAGGCGGGCGTCGGGGCCATGCCCAACGCGGCCAGACTCGAGCCTCCAAGGCCGATGGCGGCGACCTTGAAGAACTGACGACGGTTGAGATCCATCGCGTACTCCCGATCAGGTGAAGGTCCCGGTCAGGTGCCGGGCTCTTTGAAACGATCACGGTGGCGGCACAATTGCCGTCAGTTTCACTCTAGCCATGATTGGCGATTGTGCGACGTGACCTGATCATCGGTATCGGCTCAAACATGGGCGCGCCAATACACGAGGGATCAATCCGCTATGGCTTGCCGGCCACCTTGGCCGTGACCGGCACGCCCTGCTGGCGAATCGAGCGTTGGGTCTGCAGCACGCGCTCCAGCGCCTGCTCGGCTTTGCGGTCCTGCATCGGCGCATGGATGGCGGCCGAGACCAGGCTGATCAGCTTGGCCATGACTTCGGCATCCGTGGCCGGGCGCCCCAGGCTCATGGCCTGCATCAGGAAACGCAGCTCGGTCCCGGCAATCACCCCGGAAATCGCCTTGAGGGCGAATTGCAGGCGCACCCCGACTTCATTGCGCGGCATATCCGGCAGCGCCAGGGCAAAGGCCTTGAAGAAACGCTCGAAAACCGGCTGGTAATGCTCCTTGAGGTACTCCTGGATAAAGGGTGAGGTATCGCTGTAGACCCGCCCCAGGAAACGAATGAAGGAGCGGCTTTCATCACCGTCGCCGCTGCGTTCCAGGCCCATGGCCGGGGCGAACAGAACCCCCAGCAGGGTCTCGCAGTCCAGCGGGCCGTCCGCCTGTTCCTCGCATTTGGCCAACAGTTCCAGGCGCTGCTCGTTGAGCGGCCCGAGGCGCTGCATGAGCAAGGCGGTCATCAGGGAATCCTTGTCCCCGAAGTGATAGTTCACCGCGGCCAGGTTGACCTGGGCGCGCTCCGTGATCTGGCGCAATAACACGGCGTCGTAGCCGTATTTGATAAACAGTGCCTCCGTGGCATCCAGTAGTCGGGTCTTGGTGACATTCGGGGCACTGAGTTTCTTTGCGACCATATGTGAGGAGCCTTTGCGGGGTGAAAATTTGACCGGATGAACAGTGTTTTAAAAAAAAATTTGATTTTTTATACCCGTGAAAGCCTTTGAAAGCAAGCCTCTACGCCGGGTACCGTGTCTTATCGGGTGTTTGAAAACCATTCTATTTGGGTTCAAAAAGACACAGTTGGAGGCAACTGTGTCCAGGCTGTCCCTCGTGAGCAAGGCTAGTGCCTGCACTCGTCGCGGCCGGCTTGACCGACCAATAAAATGTATCCAGTTGTCACAAAGCCCTGCCTGAAATGTCTTGGCCTTCCTTGAACCCGGCGGCTGGCGTCGCCCCAAGATCACGGTTACTATTCAAACAATTATTTGAAACAATAAAATAAACCTTGTGCTTGTCCCTGCCCCGAGAACCGCCTGAGCGTCCCACAAAGCGCCCGGGACGGAGGCTCCTGCCGGGTCAAGCCGGCCGGCGCGATCAGCGATGACAGACACGATTGCTCACGAAGGCTTCATCTCCCTGCAAGGCATCGCCAAGCGTTATCGCCTCGCCGAGCAAACCCTCACCATTCTCGACAATGTCTCGCTGTCCATCGAGGCCGGTGAAAGCTGTGCCATTCTCGGCGCTTCCGGTTCGGGCAAAAGCACCCTGCTCAATATCCTCGGGTTGCTCGACCTGCCCGACAGCGGCCACTATCGTTTTGCCGGCCATGACATCTTCCGCTCCAGCCCCGACCAGTTGGCGGCGATCCGCAACCGGCAGATCGGCTTCGTCTTCCAGAGTTTCAACCTGCTGGCGCGCCTCAGCGCCCTGGACAATGTCGCCCTGCCCCTGAGTTATCGCGGTGTCCCCCGTGGCGAGTCACTGACCCGGGCCATGGCCATGCTCGAACAGGTCGGCCTGGAGGCGCGCGCGCACCATCGCCCCGCCGACCTCTCCGGCGGCCAGCGCCAACGGGTGGCGATTGCCCGGGCGCTGGTGGGGGAACCTTCGGTGATCCTCGCCGACGAACCCACCGGCAACCTCGACAGCAGCACCGCCCGGGAAATCATGGACCTGTTGCTGGAGCTCAATCGCGTCCGCCAGGTCACGCTGATCATCGTCACCCACGACCCGCAGATCGCCCAACGCCTGGGGCGGCAGATCCGGGTGCACAACGGCGTGATACGCGAGGCCTGCCCGGCATGAGCGTGCAGGTCGAACAAAGTGCCAGCCAGTTGCTCCACGAGGCCTTTGTCAGCCTGAGGACCTTGGGTAAACGCTCGCTCCTGGCCTTGCTGGGGATTGTCATCGGCAGTTCATCGGTGATCGCCCTGATCAATATCGGCCACAACGCGGCCCAGGAAGCCTCGGCGATCTTCAAGGACATGGGCACCGATACGTTGTCGGTGCAGTTTCCCGGCAATGCCGATGTACGCACGCCGATGCCGGCGACCCTCGATGTGTCGTCGTTGAACACTGCGTTGCCAGGCCTGCTGGAGATCGCCCCGATCACCCTGTCCAGCGCCGCGGTGGTGTTTCACGGCCGGGCCAGCAACGCCAATCTGGTGGGCAGCACCGCCCAGTTGATGGGGGCCATGCGCCTGCAACTGGATGAAGGACGCTTTATCTCCGACTTCGATCACGGCGAAACCTATGTCGTGGTCGGGCACAAGATCGCCCAGGCCTTGAGCAAACCCGGCGACCCGCTGCGCCTGGGCGAACGCATCCGCATCAATGACTACCTGTTCCAGGTGATCGGCATCGCCCGCAGCCAACCGCCGGCCATCCTGATTCCGGTGCAGGCCGACGACTCGCTGTTTCTCCCCCTTGAAGGCCTGGGGCGAATCATGAGCGACCCGCAGATCAGTAATCTCATCGTGCGGGTGGCCCCCGGCCAGGACACCAATCAAGTCGCCGATGCCCTGACCCAGGCCTTGAAACAGCGCCTCAGGGGCCGCCAGGTCGAGGTCCAGGTACCGCAACAGATGATTGACGGCATGACCCGGCAAAGCCGGACCTTCGGCTACCTGCTGATGGCCCTGGGCGGCATTTCCCTGGTCGGCGGCGGTGTCGGGGTGATGAATGTGATGCTGATGAACGTCTCCGAGCGCCGTCGGGAGATCGGCGTGCGCATGGCGCTGGGCGCGCGGCGCAAGGACATCCGTAATCTGTTTCTGCTGGAGGCGGTCACCCTGACCGCCGTCGGTGCTTTATCCGGTGCGCTGCTGGGCATGGCCGCAGCCTACCTGTATGCGCGGATGTCCGGCTGGCAATTTTCCCTGGCGGTGCTGTCGCTGCCATTGGGGGTCGGCAGTACCCTGCTGGTGGGCCTGTTCTTCGGCCTTTATCCGGCGATTTCGGCATCACGACTGCAACCGGTGGAGGCCTTGCGCGATGAATAGATCCTGGCCATGGATGGCGCTACTGCTCTGCCTCTCGTACGGCCCGGCCTTGGCCGGCGACGATCTGGTCGGCCAGCCGTCAGCCCCGAGTCTGCGGAGCAATCAGGCCCGTGGCGTATTGTTGAGCCAGCAGAACACCGACCTGACCCTGGGGGACGCGGTGTACCTGGGGTTGCGCAACAACCGCAGCATCCGCAGCGCCTACCTGCAACGGATCGCGCAGAAGTTCGACCTGCGGGTTTCTGAAGATGTATTCAATCCCAAGCTGTTGCTCAGTGGCACCTATCAGGCGAACCGGGGTTCCAAGGACAGCTCGCGCAATGCCACCCTCTCGCCGACCACCAGCCTGCTCAGCGAGTACGGCACCCGCCTGAGCATGGCCTGGACCCAACAACTGACCAATGCCGATGTCGCCGGTCGTTATCGCAGCGACGGCCTCGACCTGGCAATTATCCAGCCGCTGCTGCGGGGCGCCGGTTGGGATGTGACCACCGCCCCACTGCGGGTGGCGCGGATCGCCGAGCAGGTCAACCGCCTGAGCCTCAAGTCCAATGTCGCGCAGACCATCAGCGACATCATCACCTCCTACCGGGAAGTGCTCAGGTCCCAGGAACAACTGACCATTACCCAGGACGCGCTCAAGCGCGCCCGTGCCCTGCTCGACGTGAACAAGGCGCTGATCGCCGCGGGGCGCATGGCCGAGTTCGAAATCGTCCAGACCGAGGCCGATATCGCCACCCAGGAATTGGGCGTCGAGGAAGCCCGCAACCAGGTGGATATCAATCGCCTGTCGTTATTGCGCCTGCTGGCCCTCGACCTGTCCACGCCGATCCGCGCCACCGAGGCGCTGGAAGCCAACCGGGTCAACATCGACAAGCAGGACGCCTTTCGCGTGGCCCAGGTCCAGCAGCCGGACTACCTGGCGTCCTTGCTCGGCAGCCAGCAGGCCGACCTGAACCTGGTGATCGCCAAGGACCAGAGCCGTTGGGATGTGTCGCTGATCGCCGGGGCCAACCAGATTCGCGATCGCACCGACAATGACCTCGGCAACGTCGGCAGCCGCCGTTGGGACAGCTACGCCGGCGTGCAGGTGCAGATCCCCATCGGCGACCTCAGTACCCGCCAGGCCGAAGTGCATGCCCGGATCGATGTCGAGAATCAGCAGATCACGCTCGCCGATGCCAAGCAGGCGCTGGAGCGCAGCGTCAATGACGTGGTGCGCGACCTCGGCACCCGCTGGCGGCAATACGAGATCGCCCAGCGCGCCGTCGACCTTTCCCGGCGCAAGCTGGATATCGAGCGGGAAAAGCTCAGTGCCGGGCGCTCCAGCAACTTTCAGGTCCTGAGCTATGAAGGCGACCTGCGTAACGCCGAAAACGCCCGACTCAACGCCCTGATTGCCTATTTGAACGCCCAGACCCAGTTGGATCTGACCCTGGGCATGACTCTGGAGAGCTGGGACATTGCGCTCAATGACTACTGACACAACGACCCGCCGCAAACGCTGGTTGCAAGGCGGCGCACTGGGCCTGGTGGTCGTCGTCGCCGCCACGGTGATCGGCTATCGCGCCCCGGCTGCCGATCCGCCGAAGAACGGCCAGTGGATCCCGGTGCAGACCGCGCCGCTGGTCCACCAGATCGGCCTGGTGGGCAAGATCGAGCCGCAGAAAACCATCACCCTTACCGCGCCCTTCGACGGAAATGTGCGCGCCGTGCTGGTGGAACAGGGACAGCGGGTCGAGTCCGGGCAGACACTGGTGCAGATGGACCCGGCGCTGCTGGAAATCCAGCTGCGCGACGCCTTGTCCGCCCAGCTCAAGGCACGCCGCGCCGTCCAGGAGTTGCAGGACTGGAACAACAGCCAACAGGTGGCCCGCGCCCGGCGTTCGCTCAGGGCGGTGGAAATGTCCGTCGGCAACAACGAGCGCAAGCTGCGCGAAAGCCAGACCCTGCTCCAGCGCGGCATCATCGCCCGTGGCGAGCTGGACGATCTGCAGCAGCAACTGCAAACCCAGCGCCTGGATCTGGCGGCGGCCCAGGGTGATCTGCAACAGGCCCTGGACCAGGGCAAGGGCGAATATCGCCAGATCGCCGATATGGAATTGACCAATACCACGGTCAAGTACGAAGCCTTGCGCACCCTGCTTGAGGGAAAGAATGTGTTGGCACCGTTTGCCGGTATCGTCGTGCCGGCTCCGGGGGCGTCCGGCCCGCAAGGCTCGACAGCCAGCAGCGCCGGGCCGGTGCAGAACGGCAGCCGGGTCACCCAGGGGCAGGTCTTGTTCGGCCTGGCCAATATCGAGCAGCTGAAGATCGTCAGCAAGGTCTCGGAGCTGGACATCAACCAACTGCATCAAGGTCAGAGCGTCGAGATCCTGGGAGACGGTTTCGACGGTGTGCGCCTCGACGGCGCCGTCGATATTGTCAGCAGCCTGGCGCTGCCCAGCGATGCGCCCGGCGGCGGCGCACAGTTCCCGGTGACGCTCTCGGTGCCGAAACTGAGCAAGGAGCAGTTGCAACGGGTCCGGCTGGGCATGAGTGCCCGGCTGACTATCATCACCTACCGCAACGAGCAGGCGATCGTGCTGCCGCCCGCGGCGCTCCAGCATGTCGATAACGGCCTTGAGGTGGAATACCGCGAGGCGGTGGGTCAGCCGGTCAAGCGCGTGGCGGTCACCACCGGCCAGGCGACACCGGAAGGCGTCGAGGTGTTCGGTTTACAACCCGGGTTTGTGCGGCTGTTGGAGTGACGCGCTGACGACGGAGGGCAATGGACAACATGGGTTAAAACGTCCCGCTCTTTCCGATGAAGCTTCCTGTTGCTCAAGGCCGTTTTACCTACAAGAATAGCGGTTTTCTAGAAAGCTCCTACGTATATATACGTAAATATGACGGCTATTAAAATCCGCTCATAACTAGCACCCGGCTGAGCCTGCTTTAGACTAAAAAGGTCGAGCTTTTTACCCTCTGTTCTCCTTACGCAGTGCGCCCATTCTGTAGAGAACCCGTCATGTCCAATGAAGATTGCGACCCATTACCGCCCGCCGCCATCAAGGCGAACACCCGGGGCGCCCTCGGGCCAGGTCCCGGCAACGGTGCCGCGCCGAACCCGGGGCTCCCTTTGAGCAAGTTGATGGCACTGCGCGATGCCTTGGTCGCACTCAAGGGACCGTTGTACGACGAGCCCGGCTTTCGGCAAGTGATTGAAAGCGTGTTGCTTAACAATGAGGTCCATGAGCGGGTATTGGGCAAGCGGGTTGGCGGCTTCAGCTCGCCCCTATCCCTGCAACGGCGCTTTGAGATCTACCCCCAGGGCCTGGGCGAAAGCCTTGACCAGCGGGCTGCGCGTCGTGTTGTGGCGCAGGATCAGATTGAAGGGAGTGCAATAGCTGACCCGCTCCGGCATCAAGGCCCGCAATAAGCCTTTGGCCACCAACGGGGCGGCATAGTGCTGCGGCAGGAAGCCAAGAAAACGCCCGGTCTGGACCAGCATCGCCACAGCCTCCACCTGGGACGCCGAGGCGGAAAAACTGTCGTAGGTGACAAAGTCGAGTTTGTCGCGATGGATGGCATAACGGTGGTTGACGAACGGGTACTCACGCAGCACTTCGACACTGCTGAGCGCGTCTTCCGAGTCGAACAGCGGGTGTCCGACACCACAGTAAACCTCGGCCCGCTCCTCATAGAGCGTGAAATAATCAAACTCTTCTCTTTTTTGATAAACCGGTACTATCCCCGCAATATAACGACCTTCTACAACCCCTCGCTCCACTTCATCCAACTGTGCCGCGTGCAGGCGAAATCTTACTTTCGGTGACTCATCGTGAATCTTGCGCAGCGCGGCAACTAACGGAGAATTAAGGTCGGAAATAGTATTGTCCACGACGCCTACACTCAAGTCGCCGATCAGTTCGTTCTGGGCCGAACTAAGTCGGTCGCGAAAGTTGTCGACCGAGGCAAACAAATCAATTGATGCCTGGTACACCAGGCTGCCCTCTTCGGTCAGGCAAAAACCCTCTCGTCCACGGGTACACAGGCGCATGCCAATGCGGATTTCCAAGTCGGAAATCTGCTTGCTGATGGCGGCCAGCCCCACATTCAGCTCATTCTGAGCCGCGCTGAAGCCCCCGGCCTCGACCACCGCCTTGAACACTTTGAGTAATTTGAAGTCCAGTCCACTGAGTGCCAAGGGCGCTCGCTGTCCGGGTTTCGGCGCCGGGTTTCCAGAATTGGAAAGCTGGGTTTCCATCATGCTTATTGACCTCGAACCACATATTCAACAGGCTTAGCTCCACAAGAAAAACGTCGCCGGTCGATAATAATGAACACAGAAAACCAGGCTTGGCAACCACCGATATTTTTTGCAAATCAGCCACAAGTCGCTGATTGCAAGCGTTTAAACGCCATTCTTTTGTACTTGTAGGTGTCCACGAGCGGCGTCTACAAGGATTCGTAATCTGCCCTCCTGATAGTGCATGACCCTGCCCCTCCCCGGACGGTTGGCGGCGGTCCTGTGTTGAATCGATCATTTGCTGGAGGAAAACAACAATGGCTCAAGCCACCGACCGTCTCTGGGGCGCCCGTTTCAAGAGCGGCCCATCCGCCGCCCTGGCCGCCCTCTCCCGCTGCCCGGATGGTTATTTCCGCCTCACCCCCTATGACCTCGCCGGTTCCCGGGCCCATGCCCACGAATTGCAGCGGGCCGGCCTGCTCGACGAGCAGGAAACCAAAAGCATGGTCGAGGCCCTGGACACCATCGGCGAGGATTTCCGCGCCGGCCGTGTCGCCCCGACCCTCGACGACGAGGACGTGCACACCTTTATCGAGCGCCTGCTGACCGAGCGCCTCGGCGCCCTGGGCGGCAAGCTGCGCGCCGGGCGTTCGCGCAACGACCAGACCGCCAATGACCTGCGCCTGTTCCTGCGTGACCATGTGCGCACCCTGGCGGTGGAAGTCCTGGCCCTGCAACAGGCGCTGGTCGACCAGGCCGAGCAACATGTGCAGAGCATCTGCCCCGGCTTCACCCACTTGCAGCAGGCCCAGCCGATCGTGTTCGCCCATCACCTGCTGGCCCACGCCCAGGCGATGTTGCGGGATGTCCAGCGGCTGGTGGACTGGGATGCCCGTACCTCGCTGTCGCCCTTGGGCGCGGCGGCCATGGCCGGTTCGGCCATTGCTCGCCAGCCGCAGCAATCGGCGCGGGAAATGGGTTACAGCGGCGTCTGTGAAAACTCCATCGATGCAGTGGCCAGCCGTGACCATGTCGCCGAGTTCCTGTTCGTCGCCAGCATGCTCGGGATCAATATCTCGCGCCTGGCCGAAGAGTTCTGCCTGTGGTCGTCCCGGCAGTTCCGCTGGGTGGCGCTGGACGATGCCTATGCCACCGGCAGTTCGATCATGCCGCAGAAGAAAAACCCGGATATCGCCGAGCTGGCGCGGGGCAAGGCCGGCCGCCTGATCGGCAACCTGACCGGGCTGCTGTCGACCCTCAAATCCTTGCCGCTGTCCTATAACCGTGACCTGAGCGAAGACAAGAACGGCGTGCTCGACAGCGTCGACACCCTGTTGCTGGTGCTGCCGGCCATGGCCGGGATGGTCGCGACCATGACCGTCAACGTCGAGGAATTGCGGCGCCAGGCGCCCCTGGGTTTCACCCTGGCCACCGAAGTCGCCGACTGGCTGGCGATGCGCGGCGTGCCGTTCAAGGAAGCCCATGAAATCACCGGCGCGCTGGTCAAGGCCTGCGAAGCCGGCGATCTGGAACTGTGGGAAGCGAGCCCGGCGTTGTTGGCCGAGATCGATCCACGCCTGACCCCGCAAGTGCGTGACTACCTGACCCTGGAAGCCGCCATTGCCGCCCGTAGCGGTTGGGGCGGAACGGCGCCTGAGCGAGTTCGCGAGCAGATCGCCCGGTTGAAAATCGCACTCGAAGCACAGCACCAATGGGCCGCCGAATACGCCGGCCTGCGTGTGTAGCAAGGCTTAGAAAACACCGCCCCCCTGTAGGAGCAGGGCTTGCCCGCGAAGCTTTTGGCGGCCTTGATGGCCCCTTCGCTGCGATGCGGCGGCCCGACAAGCCAGGCTTCTACAGGACGGTGTAACCAGAAACAACGGCGGCGCCCCGGCGCCGCATACGGAGAAACACCATGAGCCAATCCCAGGCAGAACGCTTGCTCGCTGAGCGCAAACTGGCCGAGAACCAGTTCGATATCACCCAGTACGAACACGTACCGCGGCGCTATTACGGACGTATTTTCTTCGCCACCCTGATCGTCGTCGCCCTGGTCGGGCTGGTCCGGGCCTTTGCCCTGGGCCAGATCGAATGGTCCTATATCGGCCAGTTCCTGACCGCCAAGGCGATCCTCACCGGGCTGCTGAACACCATTATCATGGCGATCCTGGCCATGGCCCTGGGCGTGGTATTCGGGGTGATCACGGCGATCATGCGCATGTCGGCCAACCCGATCCTGCGCTATGTGGCGATCACCTACACCTGGCTGTTCCGTGGCACGCCGCTGATCCTGCAACTGCTGCTGTGGTTCAACCTGGCGCTGATCTTCCCGACCATCGGGATTCCCGGAGTATTCCAGCTCGATACCGTCAGCCTGATGACGCCTTTTGTCGCCGCGCTGCTGGGCCTGTCGATCAACCAGGGCGCCTACACCGCCGAAGTGGTCCGCGCCGGCCTGCTCTCGGTGGACACCGGCCAGTATGAAGCCGCCAAGTCCATCGGCATGCCGCAACTGCAAGCCCTGCGCCGGATCATCCTGCCCCAGGCCATGCGCATCATCATCCCGCCAGTGGGCAACGAGTTTATCGGCATGGTCAAGATGACCAGCCTGGCGAGCGTGATCCAGTACTCGGAACTGCTCTACAACGCCCAGAACATCTACTACGCCAACGCCCGAGTCATGGAGCTACTGATCGTCGCCGGGATCTGGTACCTGGTCGCCGTCACCGTACTGTCCTTCGGCCAGAGTCGCCTGGAACGGCGTTTTGCCCGTGGCGCCGGCAAGCGCTCGTAAGTGTCCTGGAGAATTCGAACATGAGAAGCATCATCAAGGCTGTCGGCCTGAACAAATACTACGACTCGTTCCACGCCCTCAAGGACATCAATATCGAAGTCGAGCAAGGCGAAGTGCTGTGCATCATCGGTCCTTCGGGTTCCGGCAAGAGCACCCTGCTGCGCTGCGTCAACCAGTTGGAAAAGATCGACAAGGGTGGCTTGTGGGTCGACGGTGAACTGGTCGGTTACCGGATCGCCGGCAACAAGCTGCATGAACTCAATGAAGCGCAGATCGCCCGCCAGCGGCTGGCCACCGGCATGGTGTTCCAGCGCTTCAACCTGTTTCCGCACATGACCGTGCTGGAAAACATCATCGAAGGCCCGGTCCAGGTGCTCAAGCGTTCGCCCAAGGAGTCGGTCGAGGAAGCCCTTGAGTTGCTGGCCCGGGTCGGCCTGGCGCACAAGCGCGACAGCTATCCCATCGAGCTGTCCGGTGGCCAGCAGCAACGGGTGGCCATCGCCCGGGCCCTGGCGATGCGGCCCAAGCTGATGCTGTTCGATGAACCCACTTCGGCACTCGACCCGGAATTGGTCGCAGAGGTGCTGTCGGTGATGCGCGACCTGGCGCAGACCGGCATGACCATGATCGTCGTCACCCATGAGCTGGGCTTCGCGCGCGAAGTCTCGAACCGCATGGTGTTCATGGATGGCGGCCAGATCGTGGAGGAAGGAAGCCCCGAAGAACTTCTAATAAGTCCACAAAACCCGCGCACCCAAAGCTTCATTTCTGCCGTTCGAACCTAGGTTCCCTGAGCCTTCACAACATTCATAAGAGAACGACCATGAAGAATTTCGTCATTCCCTCAGTACTCGCCGGCCTCATGGCTTCCAGCTTCACCTGGGCCGCCGAATTGCCCGCCAGCATCAAGGCCAAGGGCGAGATCGTCGCCGCGATCATGCCCAACTACCCGCCGATGGATTTCAAGGACCCGGCCAGCAACGAGCTCACCGGTGTCGACTTCGACCTGGGCAACGCCCTGGCGCAGCATATGGGCGTGAAAATGAAGTGGCAGGAAACCTCCTTCGAACAGATGATCAACGCCCTGACCACCAAGCGCGTGGACATCGTGCTCTCGGGCATGACCGACACCGCCGAGCGCCAGAAAGCCGTGGACTTCGTCGATTACTTCACCAGTGGTTCGCAGTTCTACACCCTGGAGAAGAACAAGGACATCAACGAGATGAGCGATATCTGCGGCAAGACCGCCGGTACCAGCCGTCGCACCACCTTCCCGGCGGAAATCGCCGCCTGGAGCAGCGCACACTGCCCGGCTGACAAACAGATCAAGGTGATCGGCACCGAAGGTTCGGCCGACGCCCGCGCGCAGCTGCGCCAGAGCCGTATCAACGTCGCCGTGCAAGGCAGCGAGACCCTGCCGTACCTCGCGAACCAGGAGAAAAACACCTTCAAGATCATCGGCACGCCGATGGTGGTGCAGTTCACCGGGATTGGCGTGAGCAAGGAAAACCAGGAACTGCGTGACGCTATCCAGGCGGCCCTGCAAAGCATGATCGCCGACGGCAGCTACCAGGCCATCCTGAAGAAATGGGACCTGTCGGTGGGTGCCGTCGATAACATCGCCGTGAACAAGGGCCAGTAAACAGGAGCTGCCACTCATGTCCTCGACCCCGACCTGGCCGGATGGGCACAAAGCCTGCCTGGCCCTGGCGTTCGACCTCGACGGCCCCACCGGCGATGCCATGCTCGATGGCTCGATCTGGCACAAGCCCGAGTACTTCGGTTTTGGCGGCTACGGCCCGTATCGGGCGTTGCCGCGGATTCTCGACCTGCTCGACGAGTTCCGCCTGCCGACCACCTTCTTCGTCCCGGCCTGGGTCGTGGAAAACTGGCCCCGGCAATGCCAGGCGATTGTCGAACGCGGACATGAAGTGGCCTACCACGGCTACAAACACGAATCCTTTTACGCCCTGACGCTGGACCAGCAGCGGGACGTGATGAACAAATGCCGCGAGGTGTTCTGGCAACACCTGCACATCCGCGCCGAGGGCTTTCGCACGCCCTCCGGTGACTGGCGCGCGGAAACTCCGGCGATGCTGGTCGACGCCGGGGTGACCTATTCCAGCAGCATGCGCGGTGATGACCGACCCTACCTGGTGCAGGTGCCGGGCCATGCGCAGCCCTTGGTGGAAATCCCCGGCCGCTGGGAAATGGACGACTACGCCTCCATTGCCTACACCCGCGAACCGAATTTTCCGTCCGGGCTGGACCGCACGGCCAGCTATGAGCTGACCCTGGACAACTGGTGCCGGGAATTCGATGGCGCAGTTGACGAAGGGCTGTGCCTGACCACTCTGTTTCACCCCAAGATCACCGGCAAACCGGGCCGTATCCTGCTGCTGGAGCGGCTGTTCGAGCATATGCGCGAACGCGATGATGTCTGGTTTGCCACCTGCCGCGATGTCGCCCATTGGTGGCTGAAGGAGCATCATCATGGCTGAGTTCCAGCGTCCCGTATTCCAGAGCCCATGGCCGGTACCCTATCGCTGCGCGGTAGTAATTACTATTGATTACAATGATATACACGGCATTCTTACCCAAGCACCTGAGGTTGCCGGGCGCGACAAAAGCCTGTCGGTCTGGCGCTATGGCAGCCAGCGCGGGGTCGAGCGCCTGCTCGGTTTATTCGAGGAACTGGGGGTACGCAGCAGTTGGTGCATCCCGGGCATCGTCGCCGAGGAACAGCCGGCGCATATCCGGGCGATCCGGGCCGGCGGCCATGAAATCGCCTGTGCCGGTTACAGGCATCAGAACTACGACACTCTGACCCTCGAGGAACAGAAGGCAGCGCTCGCACAAGGTTGCAAGGCCCTGGAGGCACTGACGGGAGAACGACCCAAAGGCTTTCGGATTCCGGCCGGCAATTGGCTACCGGGTTTCACCGAGGCCCTGCATGACGAGGGTATCCTCTGGTCGTCCTCCTGGCGTGGCGACGACCTGCCCTTCGCCCATCCAACGGCACCGCAGGTTATCGAACTGCCGCTGCACTATGAGCTGGAGGACGAACCCTACTTCGCTTTCAACCTCAGCCCGGCGGTGCCACCGGCACAATCGCGGATCGCGTCCTACAGCCATACCCTGGGCAACCTGCAGATGGACTTTGCCGGTTTCCATCGGTTCGGGTTGTGCTACGTCCTGCGCCTGCACCCGGAAGTCATTGCCACGCCGGGGCGTATCGGTGTGCTGCGGGAGTTGCTCAAGGGGATTCAGCAACACGACGACGTCTGGATTGCCACGGGCGCCGAAGTAGCCCAGTGGTGGGACGACAATGGTCGCGCCATGACGGCGGACCATCCGGCGGCGGTCTATGAGCGCCACTACCGCAAGTATCTGCCGTGATGTTGCAGCGGTCTCGAGGCCCTGCGGTGAAAGACAGAGACGTTTCCAAAACAAGGATATAAGCACAACCGTGGCCACCTATTCCCTCGTTATCCGTCGGCTGATGATCTGCTCCGTGACCATCGTCGTCAGCCGTGCCATCACCAGTCCGCTGCTGACCCTGTTCCTCAGCAGGAAGCTCGGGCTGAACCAGCAGGATGTCGGCCTGCTGATGGGGATCGCGGTGTTTATCGCCACCCTGCTCTCGTTGTACGGCGGCTATATCATCGACCGTCTGGAAAAACGCCGGCTGATGATCCTCGCCATGCTCTCCAGCGGCATCGGCTTCACCCTGCTGACGTTCGCCCATGACCTGTACCTGACCACCCTGACCCTGGTGATGACCGAGACCGCGTCGGCGCTGTTTCTGATCGGTTCCAAGGCCATCATCAGCGAGAACCTGCCCATCGACCAGCGGGCCAGGGTCTTTTCCCTGCGCTACACCCTGACCAATATCGGTTACGCCACCGGCCCGATGCTCGGCGTGGTGATCGCCGGAGTGCAACCCCTGGCGCCGTTCCTGATGGCCGCCGGCATCGCCTTTGGCAGTATTTTCCTGATGTTCGGCATCACCCCGACCGCCCAGGCCCAGATCGGCAAGCCCCCCAGTTTCATCAAGACCCTGGTGACGCTGCGCAATGATCGGACGCTGATCCTGTTCACCTGTGGCAGCTTGCTGAGCACCATCGTCCATGGCCGCTTCACGCTGTACCTCTCGCAGTTCCTGCTGGTGACCCACAGCAGCCAGGATGCCCTGACCACCTTGTCGGCGATCCTGGCCTGCAACGCCATCAGCGTGATCCTGCTGCAGTACCAGATCGGCCGCTTTCTCAAGCGTGAGCAGTTGCGCTACTGGATCGCTATCGGCACCAGCCTGTTTATCGTCGGGCTGATCGGCTTCAGTTTTGCGCAGAACCTGATGAGCTGGTGCGCGGCGATGTTCATCTTCACCCTGGGGGAGATGATCATTTATCCGTCGGAATATCTGTTCGTCGACACCATCGCCCCGGAGGATCTGCGGGGCAGTTACCTCGGCGCGCAGAACCTGGCGGCCCTGGGCGGCGCATTGAGTCCGGTGATCTGCGGTTATCTGCTGATCCATGCGGCGCCAGGGACGATGTTCTATGCCCTCAGCGGGCTCACGGCGATTGGTGGCAGCCTGTGTTTCCTGGCGGGACGCGGTGTGCGCTCATTGCAGAAATGAGGCCGGGTGCGGTTTCTTCAGATAAAGGTTTTGTGACTTTGAGGGCCTCTTCGCGGGCAAGCTCCGCTCCCACACAGGGTCTTTGTCGTATACAAAATCTGTGTTCGACGCACATTCTGTGTGGGAGCGGAGCTTGCCCGCGAAGGCGTCAATAAGACCGCCATCCAACCCAAGCCGAATACCGATCAGTGCTTGGCGCTCAAATCGGTATTGCCATCCCAACCACCGCCCATCGCCGCGATCAACTGGACGCTGGCGATCAACCGGCTCTGCAGCAAGCTCAGCACGCTACGCTCGTTGGTCAACGCCGTGGTCTGCACCGTGACCACATCCAGGTAAGTGATCAGGCCCGCCTTGTACTGGTTGTCGGTCAGGCGCAGGGATTCCCGGGCCGCGTCCAGTGCCTGGGCCCGCACCGTCGCTTCGTCTTCCATGACCTTGAGCTGGACCATATAGTTTTCCACTTCACGGAATCCATCCAGCACGGTCTGGCGGTACTTGGCCACGGTCTGGTCATACACCGCTTCGGTCCGGTCCACTTCCGCCGAGCGCTGGCCACCGTCGAACAAGGTGGCGGCCAGCTTAGGGCCCACCGACCAGAAACGGTTCGGCAGGCTGATCCAGTTCTCAAAGGTACTGCTGCTGTAACCACCGGACAGGCTCAGGGTGAAGTCCGGATAATAAGCCGCTTTCGCCACGCCGATATTGGCGTTGGCCGCGATCACCGAGCGCTCCGCCGAAGCGATGTCCGGACGCCGCTCCAGCAGTTGCGACGGCACCCCCAGCGGAATCGCCGGCAAGGCCGGAACACTGTTGGTGGCCGCCAGCTGGAATTGCGCCGGTGGCAGGCCGATCATGACGGCAATGGCGTTTTCGAACTGGGCCCGTTGCCAGATCAGGTCGATCAGGTCGCCCTGGGCACTCTTGAGCTGGGTCTGCGCCTGGGCGATCGCCGCTTTCCCGGAAACGCCAAAGCGGTACTGGCTTTCGGTATTTTTCAATGAGCGCTCGTAGGCCTGCACCGTGGCTTCAAGCAGGCGCTTCTGTTCGTCGATCACCCGCAGTTGCAGGTAGTTCTGCACCAGGCTCGACTGTTGGCTCAGGCGCATGGCCGCGAGGTCGGCAAAACTTGCCTGGGCACTGGCGTCGTTGGCTTCCAGGCCTCGGCGCAGCTTGCCCCAGACATCCGCCTCCCAACTCACCCCGAGTTGGGCGTTATAGGTGTCGACAATCCCGCTGGATGAACGGCTCAGGCTCGAGTTGCTGCTACCGGTGCCCTGGCTGGAGCGAGTTTTTCCGGCACTCAGGTCGACACTCGGAAAGAACGCCCCCCGGGCGCTCTTGACCAACGCCAGGGCCTGGCGGTACTGGGCTTCGGACTGCGCCACGGTCTGGTTGGCGCTGTTGAGTTTTTCCACCAGGCCATTGAGCGTCGGGTCGCCATACAGTTCCCACCAGGCACCACGGGCCAGCGAGTCGCTGGGCTGCGCCTGACGCCAGCCGCTGGCTTCCTTGTATTGCGCCGGCGCGGCGGCGTCCGGACGCTTGTAGTCCGGGCCCACGGCGCAGGCGCTGAGCAGCAGCCCGCACAAGGCCAGGCTCAGCAGGCGTGAGCCACGGATGGTCTCCAGGCGCTGGGCGGCCAGAGGCATTTTGCATTGCGATTGGTCAGTCATAGCGGAACTTCCAGAGCACCATCGGTGCGTACACCACGCCACTTGTTGAAGCGGTGGCGCAAACGGTCGAGATAAAGGTAAACCACCGGGGTGGTGTAGAGCGTCAGGATCTGGCTGAAGATCAACCCGCCGATAATGGTCAACCCCAGGGGCTGGCGCATTTCAGCGCCTTCGGCACTGCTCAGCAGCAACGGCAGGGCACCGAGGATCGCCGCCAGGGTGGTCATCAGGATCGGCCGCAGGCGCAGCAGGCAGGCCTGGCGAATCGACTCCAGCGGGTCCAGGCCCGAATGGCGCTCCAGTTGCAGCGCCAGGTCGATCATCAGGATCGCATTCTTTTTCACCACGCCGATCAGCAGGAACAACCCCAGCAGCGAGATCAGGCTGAACTCGCCGCCCAGCAGGTAGATACTGAGCAAGGCACCGACCCCGGCCGACGGAAGTGTGGAAAGGATGGTCAGCGGATGGATGTAGCTCTCATAGAGAATGCCCAATACCAGATACACCGCCACCAGCGCGCCGAGGATCATGAACGGCTGGCTTTTCTGGGTCGCGGCAAAGGCGTCGCTGGTGCCGGCCATCTTGGCGATCACCGCTTCCGGCAAGCCGAGCTTGGCGATAGCTCGCTCGATGGCGGCGGTGCCCTGCTCCACCGTGACGCCGGGCGCCATGTCGAACGACAGGCTTTCGGAGGCGAACTGACCCTCGTGGTCAACCCGGTCGTCCTGCAGGCTGTTTTCATAATGGGCGATGGTCGACAACGGAATACGCTGCCCGCTTGAGCCGATCACCTTGACCTGATTGAGGGTTTCCGGCGACTGGGCGTATTTCGGGTTGATCTCCATCACCACCTGATACTGGTTCAGGGTGTCGTAGATGGTGGAGATCTGCCGCTGGCTGTAGGCGTTGTTGAGCACCGTGGTCACCGTGTTCATATCCACGCCCAGGCGTTTGGCGGTATCACGGTCGACCACCAGGGTGGTCTGCGGCGCCCCGCGCCCTTCCCGTGCATCGATGGCGGTCAGTTCCGGCAAGGCCTTGAGGGCCGTGACCACTTTCGGGTACCACTCGCGCAACGCGCCAAGATCGTCGCTTTGCAGGATGTAGGAGTACTGCGCGGTCTGTTGCTCACGACCGCCGCCGAACTGCAGATCCTGATCGGCCATCAGCATCAGTCGGGCACCCGGCACCTTGGGCATTTCCGTGCGCAGGCGCTCGATAACGTTCTGCGCAGAGACATTGCGCTCCTTGATCGGCTTGAGGCGCACCAGCATGAAGGCGTTGTTGGTGCCATTGTTGCCACCGATAAACCCGGCCACGCTTTGTACCGCCGGGTCGGCCAGTACCGCCTTGCGGAAGATTTCCATCTTCGGCTGCATATTGCCGAACGACATGCCGTCGTCGCCACGGACATAGCCGATCAGCTGCCCGGTGTCCTGTTGCGGCAGAAAGGTTTTCGGCACCACCACGTACAGGGCGACGTTCACCCCGATGGTGACGAACAGGCTGAGCAGGGTCAGGCGCTTGTGCCGCAGGACCCAGTCCAGGCTGACGGCATAGGCCGCGATCATGCGTTCGTTGGCCTTTTCGCTCCAGCGCTGCAGCCGGCTCGGCTCACCCTGCTGGTGCGGCTTGAGCCAGCGCGCGCAGAGCATCGGCGTCAGGGTCAGGGACACCACCAGCGAAACCAGGATCGAGGCCGCCAGGGTGATGGAGAACTCGCGGAACAGGCTGCCGATGATCCCGCCGATAAACAGGATCGAGAGAAACACCACCACCAGCGACAGGTTCATCGACAGCAAGGTAAAGCCGACTTCCTTGGCCCCCAGGTACGCGGCCTTCATCGGTGGAATGCCATCGTCGATATGCCGGGAAATGTTCTCCAGTACCACGATGGCATCGTCCACCACCAGCCCGGTGGCCAGGATCAGGGCCATCAGCGACAGGTTGTTCAAGGAGAAGCCGTAGAGGTACATGACCGCAAAGGTGCCGACCAGCGACACCGGCACCGCCAGGGTCGGAATCAACGAGGCGCGGAAGTTGCCGAGGAACAGATACACCACCAGCACCACCAGGGCCACGGCGATCAGCAGGGTCATCTCGGCTTCGTGGAGCGTGGCCTTGATCACCGGCGAGCGGTCCATGGCCAGGTTCAGCTTGACGCTGGCCGGCAACACCGCCTGCAAAGTCGGCAGTTGCGCCTTGATCTCGTTCACCGTCTCGATGATGTTGGCGCCGGCCTGGCGGTTGATCACCAGCAGGACCGCCTCGTCATTGTTGAAGAACCCGGCGTTGTAACGGTCCTCGACGCTGTCGCTGATCTTCGCCACATCCCCCAGGCGCAGGGCCGCGCCGTTCTGGTAGTGGATGATCAGCGGTTCATAGTCCTTGGCCTTTTCCAACTGGTCGTTGGCCTGTATCTGCCAGTTGCGGCCGGCATCCTCGAGCGAACCCTTGGGCCGGCGCACGTTGGCGTTGGCAATGGCGGTCCGTACATCGTCCAGGGCCACGCCGTACTGGTTGAGCGCCTGGGGTTCGAGTTCGATGCGCACCGCCGGCAGCGAACTGCCGCCGATCTGCACCTCGCCCACGCCCGGGACCTGGGACAGGCTCTGGGACAGGATGGTCGAGGCCAGGTCGTAAAGCTGGCCCTTCTGCAACTGGTCGGAGGTCAGCGACAGCACCATGATCGGCGCCTGGGACGGGTTGACCTTCTTGTAGGTGGGCATGCTGCGCATACCGCTGGGCAGCAGGTTGCGCGAGGCATTGATGGCCGCCTGGACCTCCCGCGCCGCGCCGTTGATATCGCGGTTGAGGTCGAACTGCAGGATCACCCGGGTCGAACCCTGGCTGGACCGGCTGCTCATGGTGTTGACGCCGGGAATCACGCCGAAGGAGCGTTCCAGCGGCGTGGCCACGGTGGAGGCCATGACTTCCGGGCTGGCACCCGGCAGGCTGGCCTGGACCACGATCACCGGAAAGTCCATTTGCGGCAGCGGCGAAACCGGTAACAGGCCGAAACTCACAGCGCCCAGCAGGACAATCGCCAGGCTCAGCAGCATGGTCGCTACCGGCCGGCGAATAAAAGGTCCCGACAGGTTCATGTTTCCACCTGCTCAAGACGGCTCGGATGCCGCCCCCAGCGCCGTCCGAGGCGATCGAAGTACAGGTAGATCACCGGCGTGGTGAACAACGTCAGCACCTGGCTGACCAGCAAGCCGCCAACCATCACCAGGCCCAGGGGTTGACGCAATTCCGCTCCGGAACCGGTGGCGAGCATCAACGGAATGGCGCCGAACAGCGCCGCCAGGGTGGTCATCAGGATCGGCCGGAAACGCAGCAGCGCCGCCTGGTAGATCGCCTGCTCCGGCAACATGCCCTGGTTGCGCTCGGCGTCGAGGGCGAAGTCGATCATCATGATCGCGTTCTTCTTGACGATACCGATCAGCAGGATGATCCCGATAATGGCGATCATGCCCAGGTCGTTGCCTGTCAGAATCAACGCCAGCAAGGCCCCGACCGCTGCCGAGGGCAAGGTCGAGAGAATCGTTACCGGGTGGATATAACTCTCGTAGAGCACCCCGAGCACGATGTACATGGTCACCACCGCCGCCAGGATCAGCAGCAAGGTGCTCGACAGCGAGGCCTGGAAGGCTTCGGCCGCGCCCTGGAACTGGGTCTGCACGCCCACCGGCATGCCGATCTCCTGCTTGACCTGGTCGATAACCTCCACCGCCTGCCCCAGCGCCACGCCCGGCGCCAGGTTGAACGACATCATCACCGCCGGGAACTGGCCGATATGGGAGATGGCCAACTGCGCCTGGCGCTCCTCGACACGGGCCAGGCTGGACAGGCGCACCTGTCCGCCGCTGGTGGTCTTGACGTGGATCTGCTCCAGCGCCTGCGGTCCGATCTTCTCCCCCGCCTGGGCTTGCAGCACCACGCGGTACTGGCTGGCCTGGGTGTAGATGGTGGAAATCTGCCGCTGGCCGAAACCGTCATACAGTGCATCGGTGATATCCGACACCGCCACGCCAAGGCGTGAAGCGGCGTCCCGGTCGATTACCAGGAAGACCTGCAGGCCCTTGTCCTGCAAGTCGCTGGCGACATCGGTCAGTTCCGGGCGCTGGGCCAGGGCGTCCACCAGCTTGCCGCTCCACTCGGCCAGCAGGTCGGGGTCCGGCGAGGACATACTGAACTGGTACTGGGTGCGGCTGACCCGATCCTCGATGGTCAGGTCCTGCACCGGCTGCAGGTACAGGCGGATCCCCGACAGTTTGTCGACTTCCGGTTGCAGGCGGTTGATGATCTGCGTGGCGGTCTCGCGGCGCTGGTGGCGCGGCTTGAGATTGATCAGGAAGCGGCCGCTGTTGAGCGTGGCGTTATCGCCGTCCACGCCGATATACGACGACAGGCTCTCCACATCCGGATCGGTGAGGATGACCTTGGCAAGCTCCTGTTGACGCTGGCTCATGGAGGCAAAGGACACCGACTGCGGCGCTTCGGAAATCCCCTGGATCACCCCGGTATCCTGTACCGGGAAGAAGCCCTTGGGCACCATCATGTAGAGGAACACGGTCAGCGCCAGGGTGCCGACCGCCACCAGCAAGGTCAGCGACTGGTGCTTGAGCACCCACTGCAACTTGCGGCCGTAGGCCTCGATCAACCAGTCGATCCAGGCGCCGCTGGCACGGTAGAAGCGGCCCTGTTCTTCGGGTTTCGGCTCGCGCTTGAGCAAGCGCGCGCACATCATCGGCGTGAGGGTCAGGGACACCACCAGGGAAATCAGGATCGCCACCGCCAGGGTGATGGCGAACTCGCGGAACAGCCGCCCGACCACATCGGCCATGAACAACAGCGGGATCAGTACCGCGATCAGCGACAGCGTCAGCGAGATCAGGGTGAAGCCGATCTGCTTGGCGCCCTTGAGCGCCGCCTGCATCGGACTGTCGCCCTCCTCGATGAAACGCGAGATGTTTTCCAGCATGACGATGGCGTCGTCGACCACGAAGCCGGTGGCGATGGTCAGGGCCATCAGGGTCAGGTTGTTGACCGAAAAGCCCGCCAGATACATCACGCCAAAGGTGCCGATCAGCGACAGCGGTACGGCCACCGAGGGAATGATGGTGGCGCTGGCCCGGCGCAGGAACAGGAAGGTCACCATCACCACCAGGGCGATGGAGATCAGCAATTCATGCTGGACGTCGCTGACCGACGCACGGATGGTCTGGGTGCGATCGGTCAGTACCTTGACCTCGATACCCGCCGGCAGGTTGTCGGTAATACTCGGCAGCAAGGCCTTGATCCGGTCCACCACCTCGATCACGTTGGCCCCGGGCTGGCGCTGGATATTCAGCAGCACGGCCTGGTTTTCGTTGGCCCAGGCGGCGAGACGCTCGTTCTCGGCGCCATCGACGATCTGCGCCACATCCTTGAGCCGCAGTGGCGCGCCGTTCTTGTAGGCGAGGATCAGTTCGGCGTATTCCTTGGGCGAACGCAACTGGTCGTTGGCGTCGAGCATCGACACCCGGGTCGGGCCGTCGAAGTTGCCCTTGGGCTGGTTGACGTTGGAGGCGCCGATCAGGGTGCGCACATCCGACAGGTTCAGGCTGTTGGCCGCCAGGGCCTCGGGATTGACCTTGATCCGTACCGCCTGGCGCTGGCCGCCGGCAATGCTGACCATGCCGACGCCGCTGATCTGGGCGATCTTCTGCGCCATGCGGGTGTCGACCAGGTCATTGAGCTTGGGCAACAGCATGGTTTTCGAGGTGATCGCCAGGGTCAGCACCGGGGTGTCCGCCGGGTTGACCTTGTTGTACACCGGCGGTGCCGGCAAATCCTTGGGCAGCAGGTTGGTGGCGGCATTGATCGCCGCCTGGACCTGCTGCTCGGCGACATCCATGTTGATGTCCAGGTTGAAGCGCAGGGTCAGGATCGAGGCCCCGCCGGAACTGGTGGAGGCCATCTGGGTCAGCCCGGGCATCTGCCCGAACTGGCGCTCCAGGGGCGCGGTGACCGCACTGGTCATTACATCGGGACTGGCACCCGGGTAGAGGGTCATCACCCGGATCGTCGGATAGTCGACCTGGGGCAGCGCCGACACCGGCAACAACCGATAGGCGATCAGGCCGGCCAGGATAATGGCCAGCATGCTCAGGGTGGTCGCTACCGGGCGGAGAATAAACAGCCGCGAGAGATTCATGCGCCGACCTTTTTCGCCTTGTCGGCTTCAGCCGGTGCCTTGGCCGCCGCGCCGTCCTTCAACTGCCCGGCGGGCGCCTTGGGCACGTCCTGGGCGTCATTGACCACTTCCACTTCGCCGCCATCCTTCAAGCGGTCGGTGCCTTCCAGGACCACCCGATCACCGGCGGCCAGGCCATCCTTGATCACCGTGACATTGCCGTCGCTGGCGCCGACCTTCAGCGGCCGGATCTTGACCTTCTTGTCGCCGTCCATGACATAGACGAAGGTGCCGTCGTTGCCGAACTGGATCGCCGCGCTCGGCGCCAGCACCACGTTTTTCAGGGTATCGGCGAGCAAGTGCACATTGACGAACTGGTTGGGGAACAGGCTCTGCTCGCGGTTATCGTAAAGGGCCTTGAACTTGAGGGTGCCGGTGGTGATGTCGATCTGGTTGTCGATGCTCTGCAATACACCGCTGGCCTGTTGTTTCACATCGCCACGGTCCCAGGCTTCGGCGGGCAACTTCGCCCCGCCATGGAAGCGCGTGAGCACGGTGTCGAGGTTGTTTTCCGGCAAAGTGAAGGCGACGCTGATCGGCTGGGTCTGAGTGATGATCACCAGTATCTGGCTGTCGTTCGCCGCCAGCAGGTTGCCGACGTCCAGTTGGCGCAGGCCCAGGCGCCCGGAAATCGGCGCGCGGATCCTGGTGAAGTCCAGGTTCAGCTTGGCGGCATCGACCGCCCCTTGGTTGGCCTTGACCGTCCCCTGGTACTGCAGCACCGTGGCCTCGGCGGTGTCCAGGGTCTGCTTGGCGATACTGTCTTCGGCGAACAGCCCGCGATAGCGCTGCACATCCACCTGGGCGTTCTTCAATTGCGCCTGGCTTTGCAGGAGGGTGCCCTGGGCCTGGAGCAAGGCGCTTTCGTAGTTGCGCGGATCGATCTCGGCCAGCACATCACCGGCCTTGACCATCTGGCCGTCCTGGAAGTGAATCTTGACCAGTTGCCCGGCGACTTGCGTACGCACGTTGACCGTGTTGAGGGCCGTCACCGTCCCCAGGGCTTTGTAGTACACCGGGAAGTCTCCCACCGTCGCCGGTGCTACCCGCACGGGCACAGGGCCGGCGGACGCCCCGAAGCCCGGACGCGCCATGCCCGACTTGCCCGTGTGCGCGACGGACTTGGCTTGCGTGCCCTTGTGATGCGCGCCTGACGGCCAGAAATGCCAGCACAGTGCGCCAATAATCAACAGGATCAACAGGCCGAACAGCCAACGACGAGAAGTATGAGAAGCAGAAGATTGCATGGAGTGATCAACCATTTATGCGCGAGAACTTCTTTTGGGGAGGCTGCAAGATAAGCACTGAATTGTTTCAGGCAAAGCGCCTTTACCGGCAATTTACCTTCGCATGACATTCATCAGTGCTTCGGTAAGACACTGAAGCACAAATAAAAACAGCCTGAACAGGATCAGGCTGTAAATAATTATAAACCACTTGTTTCAGAGCCGTTTATTGCAGGGCCGCGAGTGCCGCCGCGTAATCGGGTTCCTGGCCGATATCCGCCACTAGTTCGCTATGCAACACCTTGTCGTGCGCGTCGAGGACTACGACCGCACGGGTAGTCAGGCCTGCGAGGGGGCCATCGACGATTTCCACGCCGTAGTCGCGCATGAACTCGCGGCCGCGCAAGGTGGACAGGTTGACGACCTGGTCCAGACCTTCTGCGCCGCAGAAACGTGCCTGGGCAAATGGCAGGTCAGCCGAGATGCACAGCACCACGGTGTTTTCCAGCTGGTTGGCGCGCTCGTTGAACTGGCGCACGGACTTGGCGCAGGTCGGAGTGTCGACACTGGGGAAGATATTCAACACCTTGCGCTGGCCGGCAAGGCTGGCAAGGGTGATATCGGAGAGGTCCTTGGCCACCAGGGAAAACGCGGGAGCCTGGGAGCCGGGTAGCGGTAATTGTCCGTTGATCTGGACCGTTACGCCCCTGCGGGTGACTTGAGCCATGTGTTTGCCTCCTTGTAAACACGAAATCCTACCTTGAAGCGGGCTTTCCTAGATAGCAATGTCATCTTTAGCCCTGCTATTACCGGCTTACAAAATCGGCGTTTTACCGCTAACTATCGTCGAACTCAATAAATATGGGAGTCGGCCTGCTGGCGATAGCAGTCTCGCCTTCACCGCAAACCGACTCCTTGCCATTACTTCAGAACAGCCAGGGCCGCTTCGTAGTTAGGCTCTTCGGCAATTTCCTTGACCAGTTCGCTGTGCAGCACGTTGTCGTTCTCGTCCAGCACGACGACGGCGCGAGCGGTCAGGCCGGCCAGCGGGCCGTCGGCGATTTCAACGCCGTAGTTCTTAATGAACTCACGGCCACGCAGGGTCGACAGGTTCAGGACGTTTTCCAGGCCTTCGGCGCCGCAGAAGCGTGCCTGGGCGAACGGCAGGTCAGCCGAGATGCACAGCACCACGGTGTTGGCCACGTCGTTGGCCTGGGCGTTGAACTTGCGCACGGAGGTCGCACAGGTCGGAGTATCGACGCTTGGGAAAATGTTCAACACTTTGCGCTTGCCGGCAAAGCTGCCCAGCGTTACGTCAGCCAGACCTGCGCCCACCAGGGAGAATGCTGGAGCCTTGTCGCCGGCCTGCGGCAATTGACCGTTGACCTGAACCGGGCCGCCTTTGAGGGTGACTTGAGCCATGAACTGAATCCTTCTAAACGGTTTCGATAAGAAGGTCGGGGTTAAACATGAAAATGCCACCCGACCTATGGGGCAGATAAAGTGTCACAGGATTTGCGGCCCGGCAAACCCTCTCGGGCTTTTTTTCTTGTGGGAATCCGGGCGCGACCACAGCGGACGCTTCAGTGATATTCGCGGGGAATCAGGCTCTGCAACTGCAGGGCCAGGAAGTCGGCATCGAACGGATAGATGTCCGCGTCCTTGAGGCCGTTGGTCTTGCGCCACTGCCAATCGCCAGTTCCCGGCACACCCACCAGCGAAACGCTGCCATGCCGGGCCGCCGTATGGCCCATGACCGCGATGGAAATCGTGCCGCCAGTGCCCATGACCTCCGGGACAAACTCCATCACTCTGCCGGCGATCTGGATCGTCAGCTTCTGGGTCTTGAAGGGCGATACTTCCACCGCCAGGTTGGGGCCGAAAGCCACGTAGGCTTCGCGCTGGGTTTCCAGCAGGTTCGGGCTCTTTACCGGGGCCAGCCACTGTTCCATGCGATCGAACAACTCGACGATACGCGCCGTCCAGTGTGCCGATTGCTTTTCAAACAGTTGCTTCTTGTGTGTTTCAGTCTCGGCGTAGTGCCGAAGCATTTCCCCCAGTTGCTGTACACCATTCATTGGAGCGCTCCGTGGGTGAACCTGAATCGAAGGCCCGATCATGGCAGATCGCACCGCGGGATGTGCGATTAACTCGACCGGGCACTGTCGCACGCCGCCAGATCAGTGTTCAGGCTGGCCGACGAAACCGCGCCATGTTCAGGGTATTCACCAGACCACCGTCGCGAATCGCGTAATCACGCATCACGCCCTCATCCTCGAAACCGAACTTGCGATACAGACCCTGGGCGGCGACGTTATCGGCATACACCGTCAACTCGACCCGGTGCAGGTTCATCCAGTTATCGGCCACATCCAGCACGGCAGCCAGCAGTTTCGAACCGACGCCCTTGCCCTGCCAGGCGCTTGCCACGCCCATGCCGATGGTGCCGGCGTGGCTGCGGCGCACACGAGCGTATTGTTCCAGGGAGCAACTGCCGATCACCACGCCCTGATGCAGCGCCACCAACGAGAGCAAGCGTTCATTGTCCTGGCGCTGGAGCAGCCGCTGACGCCAGACTTCGACAGACTGAAACGGCATTTGCAGTACCTGGCGGCAAACGGCGGGTTCGTTATAGAGAGCCGTTATGCCGTCGATATGGGCTTCGCGGAAACGCTCGATGACGATGGAGGGGGTGTCGGCTGGCATCGTTTTTTTATCCATAAAAATAACAAGGCCAGCCAGTGTAGAGTGATTCGCGGCAAGCTGGCAAAGCCTGCTCCGGCATCCGCTCTTGCGCTACCGCAAGACCATTTTACCCCTTAGCGCGACAGCATAAAGGTTTCGTACTCCAGGTCATCCAGCGCGGTCGACAAGCGCGCCAACCCCAGCAGCACGCACGCCAGCAGCGAAAAGGTGAACCCGTAACCGAAGAAACTCGGCCCCAGGTAGAGGCTGAGAAAGGTCAAGGCGGCGTTGAGCACGACGAACAACAGGCACAGTTCCAACACGATCGCCCGTTTGTCGAGGTAGAAAAACACGTTGAGAATCGCCATGAACACCACCTGGATGCTCACCCCGATCAGGTCGATGTAGAACAGCGGCAAGTAGTAGCTGGACATGCCCAGCCACTCCAGCAGGCGCGGACCGAACAGGAACAGCAGGACCACCGTCAGCCCCTGGACCTTGCAGATTTCCAGCAGGCCCTGGCGAATCGAGAAGGTCATTTCGGCTTTCAACGAAGCGATATGGCGCAAGGTCTCGCCATCACGCACCGCGCGAAACAGGCGGTCGTACCATTCGGCGAAGTCGGTTTCGATCCGCACCAGGAACACCGCCATCCCGGGAATGATCGCCAGGTAGGCGAGGAAGATCGGCAAGTCATAGAGAATCGAGGCGCGCATCGGTCCGATCACCTGGCTCGAGGTGTCCGGATTGAACCAGAAGATCAACTTGTCGATCCAGATCCCCAGGTTGTAGCAGAGCCCGGTGAGCAGCAGGCTGACAAATACCTGGCGCCGATCGAGGAAGTCGAAGGCCACCAGTTTCTCGGCGCGGTACTCACGCAGGATGTCGTAGAGAAACAGGAACAGCAGTGTGCTGTGGCCGAGCAACAACGCCAGCAGCAAGCCTTCCATCCCCAGGTAACGCAGGAAGAACGCGCTGCCGACCATCAGCGCATAACCCGCCAGCATCACCAGCAGGATGCGGTTATAGGCCTTCATCCCGGAGAGGAAGATGATCACCAGCCACAAGTTGCAGAGCACCACGAAGTTGGCCAGCGTCAGCAACCGGTAGACCAGCGGCTGGTCGAACAGCGTGGCCAACAGGATGATGCCCAGCAGCCCGGAGCCCAGGGTCACCAGCAGCAGCACGCCGACCAGGTTCGGCAGGATCTGCTCGTACTTGCGCTCGAACAGGCGGTCGGAGACGAAACGGGTGAAAAACAGCTGCAGCCCGCCGGTGAGGATCAGCGACGTGGCCATCAGGTAGGTCACCGTGATCAGGAACTGGCGGATCAACACCTCCGGGACCACCAGCCCAAGGCTGATGACCCCCACCAGCATCACGCTGAGAATCGACAGGACCCAGGGTCCGGAACTGATCAGGCCGGCGTAGACATACGCGTGCAGCGTCGCCGTGTAGGAGTCGCGCGAGAGAATCTTGCGCAGTTCGAAACCGATGCCGGCCATTTACACAGTCCCCATGGCAGCGTGATAAAGCGTGCGATAACGGTCGATCATCAAGGTCTCGCTGTAGTAACGGTGAACCCGCAGCAAACCCGCGGCCTGGGCCGACTTCCAGCGCTCGGGGCTGCGCAGCAGATCGGTGATCGCCAGGGACGTGGCCTGTGGATCAGCGATTGCCACCACCTCCCCGGCCAGCCCGAGATCACGGTCGGCCGCGGTGCCGCCCTCGATCAGTTCGCGGCAGGAGCCGACGTCGCTGCTCACCACCGGCGTGCCGGCGGCCCAGGCTTCGAGAATCACCAGGGGCTGCGCCTCGCTGATCGAGGTCAGGACCATCAGGCCCAGTTGCGGCAGGATCTCCTGGATTTTCTGGAAGCCGAGGAACAGCACCTGTTTTTCCAGGCCCAGACTGGCCACCAGGCTGCGACACTCGGCGACGTATTCGGGGTCTTCCTCTTCCGGCCCGACAATCCAGCCCTCGACCTGCGGCATCACGCTGACCACCCCGCGCATGGCGCGCAGGAAGGTCTTCACATCCTTGATCGGCACGACCCGACCGATCAGCCCGACCACCGGCGCGATCCCTGCGGCACGGGCGTTGAGGGCCTGGGTCCAGAGCTCCAGGTTGATGCCGTTGGGGATCACCTGGGTACGCGCCGGCGGCGCGCCGTCCTTGATCTGTCGCTGGCGGTTGCCATCGTACAAGGCAATGATCTGGTCGGCGCTCTCGTACACCAGATGGCCGATGCGTTCGAAGAAGCGCACCCAGAGCATGCGGATATAACCGGTGCCGGTAGCCATGCTGTCGTTGAGCGCCTGGTTGTTGCTTTCGGCGATCCAACTGGCCTGGGCCAGGTCGATCTTGCGCTCCTTGGTGTAGATCCCATGCTCGCTCAACAGCAACTGGCAACCCCACAACTGCTTGAGGATACAGCCCACAAGCCCCGCATAACCGGTGGAAATCGAGTGCAGGACCCGTGCTCGCGGCATCCGTCGGGCGGCATCGGCCAGCATCAGCAGTGGCGACTGCATGGTGCGCAGGGTCCAGAAATAATTGACGAAGGACGGATCGGCGCAATGCTGCTCATAACCTTCGGTCAGGGCCTCCCAGCTGGGGCGGCTATAGAGCACATCGTCCAGGGTAATCCGCCCCTGGGCCAGGGCGTCGAGCACGCCAAAGCCCAGCTCGGCGGGCGGCTTCTCGGGGTTGTGCAGATAGCGGTAGAGATTGCTCAGTTCTTCGAGGGACGCGCTATGCGCGACCCGCTTGCGCTTCGGATTACGCCAGGCTTCCTCCAGGTACACCTCTTCGATATGCACCACGTTCGCCGGGATCTCATAGCGCCGCTGACCATAGGCTTCACGCTGGCCACCGATGAACAGCACCGAAAAGGTCAGTTGCGGCAACCCGAGGATCAGTTGGTGAATCCAGCCGGATACACCGCCGCGTACATAGGGCCAGGTACCTTCGAGCAGCAGGCAGACATCGGCGATTGGCGTTGGATTGGCGGGCTTTTTCATGTCCAGGTCCTTACCAGCCCGGCAAAGGGCGGGCGTTGTTGCAGCTCCGGCGGCAGGCTTTTCAACAGCCCCGGAATCTCGCTATAGCGTCCCGTTTCAAAGGCAATTTCAGCACTGAACGGCAGGACTTTGGCCGGGTCCATGCCCGCCTGCTCGGCCTGGTGCATATGCAGGCGCGCCTTGCCGATATCGCCGCGTTCCAGGGCAATACGCCCGGCCAGCAGCAGCAACTCACCGCCCTCACCCGCTTTCAGCGCCAGCTCGGCATGCTCGCCGGCTTGCCCGAGGACGTGCTGCTGGACGCTGCCCTGGGCCAGGCCCAGGTAGGCCAGCTCCCAGTACCAGCGAGCCAGCGTGGCGTGCAAGGCCCCGGCCTTCTGTGCGGGCGCGCCGGGCAACTGCGCGAGGGATGACTGGATACGCAGGTTGATATCGCTTTCCTGCTTGTCGAGCATCGAATACGCCAGCAGACGGACATCGTCGCTCGGATCGCCCAGGGCCAGCTTGAGAATCGGCACCGCTTCCTTGCCCGGCATCCGTCGAGTGGCGAGCAGTGCCGCCAGGCGCTGGTCCGGGTCCGACGCATGGCGCAACACATCCTGCAGGCCACTGTCGCCGAAGGTTGGCGAATGCAGCTGGATCTGCGCCCGAAACGGCAGGTCGGGAATGCCCACTGCCTGCCACATCTGCATCTCGCGCTTGCGTGGCAGGTACAGGGCCGGAAAGATCGCCGCGACCACCCCCACGGCACCGATCAGCGGCACAAAAAACGCCAGGCTGAAGATAAACAACGGGCTCCATGGCAACGGCGCGCGGTAACGCGCCGGCAGCAACAGCCACACCGCCGCGGTCAACAGGCCGCAGGCGATGCCATGGGTCATGGTGTACAGGAGCGCGATCTGCGGGTCGGGCAGGCGGGTCGTCAGACTGGCCCAGCTCCCGGCTTCGAAAAACAGCGCCCCGCTAAACAGCCACTTGCTGAACATTCAGGCCACACTCGTTATGCAGGAAGTTACGCAGCCCGTCCCGTTGCCGGGCCGACTCCAGATCGTAAGGCAAGACATTGACCCCAAGGCCGGACAGCTCCACGCTCATGCCGAAGTGTTCGTGGATCAGCGTGCCCAGACGCATCAGATAACCTTGGGCGCCCTCGGCGCTGGTCAGCGGCAGCAGCACCAGCAACAACGCATGCCCGCGGTTGTTGGCCAAGGTCAGGTGCAGGTCCAGTCCACGCTGGCTGCGTTCGAACAGCCGGGCCAGCTCATCGTTGCTCCGGGTCAGCTCGAAGGCATAGAGGCAGCCGGACAAACCGTGCCGTTCGACATCCAGCAACGAACGCTTGAGCTGGCGGGTGAAGTGCTGGGCGTCGGCATCCTCCAGTTGCAGCACCTGCGGGTCGTGGTGCAGCAGATCGGCAATATGCCCGGCCAGCAAGGCCAGCAGACTGAGGGTCCGTTCCTGGAAAGCAAAGAACGGCATCTGCCGGACCGCGAGGATTGCCAGCATCCGGCCCTCGGTATCCAGCAGCGGAATGCACGCCTGCAACGACGACACCGAGGCTTGGCCGCCAGCGTCGATCAGCTCTTCGCGCACGCTCACCAGTTCTTCGCGCTCCAGGCACAACTTGACCAGCAGGTCCTGGTTGTCCAGAGTCCCCATGACCCCGGTGGAGGCCAACAGGGTCAAGCTCGGTGCGGCGTTGCGCGGCGAGTCCAGACGGTACAGCCCGGCCACCCGCAACGAACCGTACTGGCCGAGCAAGGTCAGCACCGGTTCGGCCAGCAACGACAGCGAATCTTCGCCATTGGGCGCGGCACGCAGGCGCTCACGCAGGCCCAGCAACGAGCTGCGCAGGCTCTGGTCGCTGCCCGCCAGGCGCTGCTCCAGGCGATCGTGGGAGACCCGCAGTATCTGGTGCGCCCGGGTGAAATCGTCGAGCCGGTACTGGCGATACTCGTTGGCCATCTGCAAGCGCAACAGGCGCCGTTCCCACAGATCCCGCACTTCACCTACCAGCATCCCGCAGACCAGCACGCCGACAATGTAGGACGGCGCGATCTGCGCGTAGCCTTGCAGTCCCGACTGGCGCAGGACGAAGAACGTCGCCACCAGCAGGCTGGCACTGATCAGGCCACGGACAAAGCCGTAACGGACCCCCAGCAACAGCGGCGCCAATAGCGACCAGGGAAACCCGCCGCGTACCTGCAACGGGTCTTCAGGTGTCAGCCAGAGACCGAAGCCGATGACCAGCGCGGTCACCAGGAAGGTTTCCAGCCATGACGCCGGACCGCTGGCGCGCGGTGCCAGCGCGTAGTCCATGTGTGGAGAGTTCATCGCAGTCACTCGATCCGCAGGCCGCCGACAAGCTTGTCGAGGACCTTCTGGGCCGCGCCGGCCAGGCTTTCGCGGGACCAGCCGGCGCGGGCACCGCTATTGCTCCAGAGGACCTTGCCGGTGCCGGCTTCGACCACCCGCAGGCTGATACCCACCGCCGGTTCGCCATCCAGGCCGTTCTTGTACTGCCACTCTTCGACGCTGCCGGACACCACATAGTCGAGCTTCTGTTCACGGGCCCAGTCCATTGCCCCGGCGAGGCGCTCGTTATCGTCGAGCAGGGCCTGTTCGCCCTGCCCTGGCGGGCCGGCATAGACCTGCGGTTGCAGGCCACGGCTGCTCAACACGCTGAGCAGGATCTGCTCGCCGCGCTCACCGGCTTGTGGCGTCTGGGAATAGTTGACCAGCGGCAACACCCCCCAACGGGCCTTGCTCGACAGTTCCGGACTGTTTTGGCCGGTAAAGCTGCTGCAACCGGCCATCAACACGGCGACCATCGCCAGACTCACGCAACGAATCGTTTGCATAAGGTTAACTCCTCTTTGAATTCCATGATCAGCGTCCAAAACGCACGCTGTAACTGACGCCCGCGGTACCGCCAGACTTGCCTGTGCCGCCTTGCGGCGCCGACTGGTAGCCGAAGGTCACTGCCAATTCGTCATTGCCCAATACCTCGGTACCGACACCGGTACTGACGGCGTAGTTGATGGTGTTATCGGTCCACTGCCAGCCCGTGCTGAGATCCACCAGCCAGGTGTACTGCCCGCGCGTGCGGTTCAGTGCGCCGGGGAAACCGCGCCGCCAGGAACTGCCGAAGAACCACTGGCCGTACTGTTTCTGCAGCAAGGTCTGGCTGGTGATCTGACTCGGATCGTCAAGTTCGAGCCCGGCCAGGTCGATGCCCCCGCCCAGGGTATTGGCCAGATTGGCCAGTGAGCGGTTGTTCAAGCTGTTCTGCTGGTAGTCGATACCGCTGCGCAGTTCCCAGTTCGGCCCTTCGAACTGCAAGGTGTGGTCAAACTCGATCTTCAGTGCCTGGCCCTTGCCCAGATCATCGCCGCCGCGGGTCGCGAACCAGCGCTGGGCCAGGTTCCAGGACAACTGGTCGCGAGCCGAGTAGCGATGCCGTCCGCCGGCCCAGAGATCATCCTGGCGGCCGAACGCGCGCATCAACCCGCTGTCCTCGTTCTTGCGGTGCCAGTCGGCACCGGCATCCAGCTCGTTGCCGCTGTCCACCTGCCAGGTCCGGCTGACACCGAGCCCATTGCGGTCATCGTCCTGGCGCAGGCTGCTGTCGAAGATCAGCTTGTAATTGCCACTCTCCAGTTGCCGCTGCAAGGTCAGCTCGGTATTGGTCTCGCTGCCCAAACGCGACGGCTCCAGGGTCTCGCCACTGTATCGACCCTGCTCCAGCACCAGCTTGGCGTACCAGTTGTCGTTCAGATAACGCGCGCTGGTCAGCCGTGGACCGTTGAATACCAGTCCACCGTAGTCCTGATGCTCCCAGGCGAGCAGCACGCCCTGCGGGGTGCGCTCGGTCATTTCAATGGCCTGGCGGCGCAATTGCTCACGGATCGCCGGCGGCTGATCGTCACCCAGTGCCGACAGGTCCACGGCCAGGGCTTCAGCGCCGCGTCCCAGGCTATTGAGCGCCTCGACCTGCTGCGCCGGATCCAGCTCGCCGCTGCTCACCAGGTGTTCCAATGCGGCCCGATTGCTGCCGCGCAGGGCTTCCTGGATCTGCTCGTAGCCATTGATCTTCAGGCCACGGCTACGGGCCCAGGCCAACCAGTCGTCTTTCTGCGCCGACTGATTGAGGTTATCCAGGCGTGCCAACAACTGGTCGAACCACAGTTGCAGCATCGGTTTGGAGCCATCCCGCCATTGCATTGCCTGGTTCAGCGCCTTGCGCGACGAATAGCTGCTGGCCAGCAGGCGTAACCAGGTGCTGTAGCCCTGCGGGGTGGCGCGAATCTGCTCCGGCGTCACCTCGCGGTCGAGCTTGAGCCGCAAGCGCTGGGCCGACTCGGCGTAACCGGCGCCTTCCAGCGCATCGGCATAGGCCGCCTGGACCATCCAGTCCCCGGCGTTGGCTTGCAGGTAGAGGCGATACCAGGCCAGGGCCTCGGTGTTGCGCCCGACCAACTGGCTGGCGGCGGCAAACGGCAGCCACAAGCTGCTGTCGCTACGGGCCAGGGCACGCCATTGCTGCAGCAACGGTTTGATTTCGCTGCTACGGCCCAGGTCGACGTACAGCCACAGCAGGCGCTCACGGAAGGTATTGTCATCCGGGAAACGGCTCAACCCCAGGCGATACAGGCGCAAGGCCTCCTCGCTCTGCCCTTGCTGCACGGCCAACGCACCACGGGCCGCCAGCACCTGGGACCGCTCGGAAGCCTCCGGGTACTGCTCGGCATCCTTGAGCAGATCGATCACCAGCGGCCAGTCCTGAAGGTCCTGGGCCAGTTGCAAGGCGGCCACCAGGCGCTGCGGGGCGTGACCCTGCTTCCAGCTGTCGACGGTCAACTGCAAGGCCTTGCGTGGATCCCGGGTTCGATAGAGAGCAATCAGCTCACTCTCGTCGCCGGTATTGAGCGAGCCCTTGATGGCGAGCATTTTCTCCAGCGCGAGCCGCAGCTCGTCGTCCAGCTCCAGGTCCCAGGCCAGCGCCGCGCGGGATTGCCAATAGTCGAGATCATTGATCTTGTTGCCATCGACCGCCGTGATCACCTTCCAGGCCGACGGGCTGTCAAACAGCTTGAGGTGGTTGTTGGCCCAGTCGACCCGTTCGGTACTGCTCAGAGGGAAGCGTTTGGCGAAGCTCTGCCAGACGTCCAGGCGCGCCGTGTATTGCTCGGTGTTTTCCAGGTTCTGCAACAGCCGGACCCAGGCCAGGCGATGTTTCGGATACTTGGCGACATAACGACGCAACCAGGCTTCAGCCTGCTCGGGAGTGCCACGTGACTCTTCGGCGTACACCAGGGCATCCAGCTCGACATTGGTCAACGCTCGCGTGTCCATGATCCCCGCCAGCACCGGAATACCCCGATCGAAGTCGTAGGTCTGCATCGCCAGGCGCCAGGTGTGCTCGAATTCAGCAGGGTTGTCGCGCAGTTTGCTCAGGGCGATCCAGTAGCCCAGCGCGGCTGCCGAGTCGTCCTGCCATTCGGCGATATGGGCCATCTGCTCCAGCAACGCCGGATCGTCCGGGCGCTGTTCGAGCAGTTGCAAGCCCGCCGCGTGCGCCCCCGGCAGATCGCCGAAGGCCAGGCGCTGCTTGAACTCCTTGGCCAGCACTTGCGGGCTGTCGGGCTGCAATTTGCGCCATTCGCTAAAAAACTGCTCAGCCAGGTCGGTACGGTTATGCGCCACCGCCACATCGACGCCCAGGTCAAGCAGCGCCGGATCGAATTGGCCATCCGGTTGCGCGAGCAACTCCCTGGCCAGCAGCTCGGCCGCCTGATCGCCTCGATCAGCGGCTACCAGGCCCTCGAAGGCGGCCTGGAGGAACTGGCGCCGCTCTTCGGGTTTCTGGCTACTTGCAAGCAGCTCGATATAGAGATCCGCCGCCCGTCCGGGCTGTTCACTGGCCAGGTACCATTTCGCCGCTTCGGTCAGCCGTTGGTCATGCTGTCGCGGATCGCGGCGCGCCAGTTCGGCATAGCTATCCGCGGCCAGGCCCGGTGCCTGGGCGCTCAGGGCCAACGGCGCCAGGTGTTCGAGTTGGGGCGTTGGCAACGACTTGTAGTCGAAGGCCTTGAAACGTTCGGCCAGAGCCTGCAATGCCGGGCTATCGCTGCTGTTGTTCAATGCCAGGGCATCGAGTTGCAGCCGATAATAGGTTTGCAGGGTCGAATCGGCTTGCGGCCAATCAGCCAGATGCTTTTCGGCGCGTGGGTATTCACCCAGCTGGATCAGCAGGTCGAGCAACTGGGTTCGCAGCTCGCTGTTCTGCGGGTGCGCCGCCAGCAGCACCTCGGCGTAGCTGGCCGAAACCTCGTCCGGCGCGCCACCCTTGGGACGAAAGGCTTCTTCATTATGAAAGGTCGCCCACAGCAGCACGCCGACGGCGATCGCCACCAGCAGCAGCGCCCAGGGATTGAGCAGCCGCGTGCTTTTAGCCTTAGTTGCAGAGGAGTTGGGCATCGCTCACCTGCTTCAGCGGAAGTTGGAAATGCCACAGGCCTTGTTCGGACCGGCCCGCGTAATGTTGCCCGTCAACCTCGACCCGGCAGGCGCCGGCCGAGCGTACCGAAAACTCCAGGTTGAATTCGCCGGCGAAGGCGAAGGTCACCTGCCGGTCATTCACATAACGCCAGTCAAGCAAGGGGATATTCGCCAGCTCCAGCGCCGGGCGCGGGTCACGCTCAGCTCGCAGAGCCAACAGCGCCCGGTCGCTGCTCAGCGCCACATAACGGCCCTGGGGCAGATCGCGGACACCGGCCACGCCCTGGGAACGACCCAGGTCCGGCCAGCCGAGCGCCGGATCCAGGCGCAGGGTGCGCAATCCATCCATCCCACGCACCTGCCAATCGCCCTCGGCGGTTCGAGCCAGGCTGGCCTGGTACAGACCGTGAAGCCGATCCAGGTAATCGCTCATCCATAACGACATCGGTTGCTGGCCGCGCATGAACTGGTAGATGTCGGTCATGGCCTTGATCGATGCCTGCTTGGTCCCCGAATAGAAGTGGTAATACAGATGAATGCCGCGCAGGCGTCGTGGGCTGTCGGTCAACTCGAAGGTATCGATCACATCGCGAAAACCGTAGTACGGGCCCTTCCACAGGTTGGTGTACATATTCTCGTTGATCACCGGCGCGTAGTACTGCAAGCCACCGGCGGTGGGCCGCAACAAGGGATACAGGCCGGTCAGCGACGGATTGGCCTTGGTCAGGATGGTCTGGCCACCGTTGACGTTCTTCAGCCCGGCGTCATAGGCCAGCTTGATGGTTTCCGCGCTTGGCAACGCATCACCCGGCCAGAAGATCATCTTCACCGGCTTTTTCGCGGTGGTCAGACGGCTATTGATGTAGTCCCGCGAGCCAACGATCTCGCGCTGGTAGTCGAGGGTCTTGTAGCCCGGGATATTCAGCCGCAAGCCGTATTCGGCATGGAAATCTTCGTCCTGCCTGGCCTTGTCCGGCTGCATATAGAACGGATGGCTGTAGGTGTGGGTCGCCACTTCGACCTTGGGATCGGCAAAGATCTCCTGGGCGATCGGTTCCAGCTCCCGGGCCAGGAAAGGCGACATGCCCTTGGGCCCGACCTCGCCTTCAATGATCGACACCGAGGTCAGGAACGGATTGGGACGAATGTAGTCGGCCAGCACCTGGCGCCCGGAATACGGCGTGCCGCGCACTTCGGCGTGGGACGGAAAACCATCGCCATCGATATGCACCGTGGCGATCCGCCGGCCATTTTCGGTAGTGCTGTCCGGGCGTGGCTGGGCCGGCAGGCGCAAGGCTTTCTGGATGAACGCGAACGGATCGAGAATCCAGCGGGTCCGTTCGACATTGGCTTCCACGACATAGGGTGCCAGGGCCATGCCGCCCCAGTCGCCGGTGACCACGGGGGCGAACTTGCCGCCCTTGCCGTCACCCAGCAACAAGCCCGGTTGCGGTCCGCCGGGCAGCAGCGTCACCCGGGTCAACTCGCGGCTGCGTGGGACCACTGGCGCCTCAAAGGCACCGAGCAGCGCCTTGTCCTGGCTGAGTACCTGCAAGGTATCGCGATCCCCCGGCGCGGCGAGGTTCAGGCCCAGGCGCTTGAGCAGCGAGCGGTCTTCGATCGGCAGGCCGGCCATGATCGCCAGGGGGACCTGTTCATCCAGGCGCTTGCCGATCCAGCTATAAAAGGCACGACTGTCTTGCGGCGGGCCGCTGGTCATCCACACCACCACCCCGGCGTACAAACCGGCGAAGCTGTAGGACGGCAAGCTGTCGTCGACCGGCAGGTAATCCACCCGATAACCCAGGTATTCCAACAGGCCTCCGAGCATCCGGTGGCCGGCGTGATCATAGAGTTCACCTTCACGCGGGTCATAGAGCATGGCGATACGCCGCGGCTGCACCTCCACGGTGCTCATGCTGATGGCATTGAGGTCCGGGGTCGTGACCACCGGGATAAAGCCTTCCTGGCTCAACTGACGGACCAGTTTGCGGGCTTCTTCACGCCGCGTGGACGGCAGGTAGTCGATGGCCACCAGCGGGATATTCCGCGCCCGCAGCGGTTTGAGCTCACCTTCCAGCCAGTTGCGGTCGGACTCGGACACCGGGCGATAACGCTTGGCCGAGGCATCCCAACCGGCATGGATCGATTCGACGGCGACGGCCGAGGCTACGTCATCGAGCTCAGCCAGTACCTCGAAGCCGCGATTGAAGAACAGCTTGAGGTCTGGCTGGCGGCGGTGCAGCTCGCGCAGAAACGCTACCAGCGCCTTGCGCTGCGGTTCGCGGTTGGCTTCGGGGAGCAATTGAAAGCTGTCGAGGGTATCGAGGAACAGGCCGGCATAGCCCTGCTCCTGCAACGCTTTGGCGCGCTTGAACAGATGTTCCCGCCAGGCCGGCGTGGCGATGTCCATGACCTGGCTGTCCCAGGCCTTGTTACGGATGCTGCTGGCGCCCTGTGTCAGCGCTTCCTTGTCCAGGGCGGCACGGTCGCCGTCGAACTCACCCACCGACAGGTAGGCGAATGGCTGGCTGCCGAGTTTGCGCAAGGTGGCAACATCGGCACCGGTCATATGGCCGGGTTCGACCACGGCCCATTCGAACTGTGCCAACTCCTGCAAGGGCGGCTGCTCGGCGTACCAGAATCCGACGCTGGCGGGAGCCGCCGGAGCGGCCTGTAACGCTGAATTCGTTACACACAATGCCAACGCGGCGAACAGACGCCGCACCATTTTGCAGACGCGCGCCCTGGGAAACTCGATTTTCATAACTCACTCTTTAGTAGATCAATCCGCGCAACATCAGACTACCGGCGCCACGCAATCGGGCGCCTGCAAGGCGATGCAACTAAAGACTGCGATAGAGGCGTGCCAAACCGTCGGCCATGGCGGTCGACGCTCCTAGCTCAAAGCGTTCGCACAATCGGCGGTTGTCCGCCTTGGAGTGCCGGATGTCTCCGGAGCGGGCCGGGGCATGACTCAGGTTCAGGGACTTGCCGCTGATCTGTTCCAGGGCGGCAATCAGGTCATTGAGCGTAGTCACGCCACCGAGCCCGACATTGGTGGCATCGACGGGAGGCTGCGCACATTCGAGACCCTGGACGAGGATCTTCACCAGGTCTTCGACATAGACAAAATCGCGGGTTTGCCCACCGTCGCCGAACACCGTGATCGGCCGTGCGGCTTTCGCCCGCTCGCTGAAAATGCTGATGACTCCGGAGTACGGCGATGACGGGTCCTGGCGCGGCCCGAAAATATTGAAGAAGCGCAGGATCACTGGCTCCAGTCCATGCTGGCGGCGATAGAAATCCAGGTAGTGCTCGCTGGCGAGTTTGTCCGCCGCATAGGGTGTCAGGGGGGATTTGGGCGTGTCTTCAGCAATCGCGGTGCCCTCCCCGTTATTGCCATACACCGCCGCGCTGGAGGCAAACACCACACGCCGGATACCGGCGGCGAGCATCGCCTCGCAAACCCGTAGGGTGCCAATGAAATTGCTCTGGTGGGTACGCACCGGGTCTTCGACCGAGGCCTGGACCGAGGCCACGGCGGCCAGGTGCACCACCGCACTGCAACCCTGCATGGCTTCAGCCAGGACGGCGGCATCGGCGACATCACCGACCACCAGCTTCAGGGAAGCATTGTTCATCGGCAGGTTACTCACCTTACCGCTGGACAGATCGTCCAGGACCCGAACGGCATGGCCTTTGGCCAATAACGCATCCACAAGATGAGAGCCAATGAAGCCGGCGCCCCCTGTAACCAGTATCCGTTCGGCAGACATAAATCATCCCAAGAGAAAATGTGGCGCAATCTTCATCGTCTGATGCTGGCACTGCTGGAAGGGAGCCGAGGCTATTCGCCTTGATGGCTGATCTTTCCTGCGCCGCCCGCTCTCTTTTAAGGGCTGTGTCGCCTTTTCATGGAGAGTCTTCAGAACGATGGCGTCAAAAAAACATGAGTAAAGTCAATTACTCAAGCACGCCATAGTGGGATATCAAGCTGATATCGTCAAGAATATGTCTATGTTTTTTATATTTTTTAACCAGCCCTCAAAAAAAGCCAATATTTTGGCTGTAGACTGCAAATCTGAAACCCACGAGCTGGCATCACCGCTACTCAAACCACTCCCGCCGCTCCCTGAACGTGCCCAGCACCAGATCGACGATCAACTGCACCTCTTCCCTGCCCTCGGCCTCACGGCGAGTCGCCAGCCAGGCCCGACGCTGCATGGGTTCCTCGAACAACCCCGGCAGTGCCACCAGCCCACGATCGAAACGGGTGATATAACAAGGCAACAAACCGATGCAGGCGCCGCACCGGATCATTTCCAGCATCAGCTCATAGGAATGCACCTGCACCACGCCCGCCAGGCGCTGCTCCACCAGATGGTTCCACGGTTGGAAGTCGTCGATCTGCCGATCGTGCTGCCATTGCACCAACATGTAGTCTTCAAGATCGGCAATCACATCCGGGCGTGCCGCCACCCGCGAATAACGCTTGGCGATATGCGGCAGGTAATCCAGCCGTACCAGGGGCTGCGGCGGGCTGATGGCGAAGCTCGGCCCCGAGACCGGCGAGTCCGGGCCGCACAGCCAGACCACCACGTCGGCGCTCAAGGCCTGCAAGGACATCACGCTGTCCACCGGGATGATTTCCAGGCGGATGCTGGCATTGCGGCGCAACAGCGCGATGAGGTCGCGACCGAGGATGTCGTGCAGGATCGACTCGGCAATCGCCAGGCGTACCAGCGGCTGTTCCAGGATCGGCAGGCGCCGTTCATGGGCCAAAGCGAGCAGTTGCGCCTGCAACTGCTGGCCGTCACGGCTGAGGATCAGGCTGCTGCCCTCATACACGAGCAGCGGTCGATTGGCGCGTTCTTCCAGCAACGCCAACTGCTTGCGCAGTTGGGTCGACTTGATATTCAAGCTGCGCGCCGCCTGCATAAAGCAGCCGCAGCGGGCACTGGCCAGAAAGACCTGGGCCGTCTGCGGTTCCATCAGCCTGGCCAAGGCCAGCCAGGGCTCGTGCGGCTCGCTCGGGCTGTGGTAGCCCATGACGCCCACTCGCGGGGCGTCTTCATTCAACGACATAATACTGACTCCCTGTCGGCATCCGGGGACGCCCAACCATCCAATGGCAATTTCTTGTCAGGGCTTTTCTTCCAGCACCTGGTTCAAGGCCGCACCGTCGACACTCAAGGTCGCGGTGTTGAGCATGCCTGCCAGGTAAGCCTTGGCAATCTGTTCCTGACGCTGGCTGCGCAAGGCTTCGCGCAGACGGTCACGCAGTTCGTCCAGGGTCGCGGTGCGCGCCGGCTGTATTTCGTTGAGCTTGACGATATGGAAGCCCGCCGGACTCTGCACCGGATCCGCCACCGCACCGGTCTTGAGCCGCGACACCGCGCCACGCACCTCCGGCAGCAGTTGCTGCAGCGGTTGCAGACCGGCATCGCCACCGCGCTTGGCGCTGTCGCGATCCTGGGAATACTGGCCCGCCAGCGCGGCGAATTCTCCCGGTGCGGCCTGGGCTCGACGACTCAGTTCCACCGCCTGTTTACGCACGCTTTCCAGCGACTGCTGATCCGGCACGGCGAGGAAAATCTGGCTGACCCGGTACAACGGCGGCGTCTGCCAGGCCGATTTGCCGCTGTCATAGGCCTGTTGCAGTTCCTCGGCGCTGGGGTAGTCCGCCGGCACCTGGCTGACCGACGCCAGGTAGCTGCGAAAGACGATCTGCTCGGCGGCGGCGCGGGTCTGCTGCTCGATATCCGGGCGCTGCGGCCAGCCCTGGGCATCGGCCTGTTCGATCAGCGCCTTTTCTGCCAGGCGCGTCCGCAGCCAGCTTTCCAGGGCCGCACGATTGCCGCGCAGTTGCTCACGGGAATCGGCCGGCAGGGCCGCAAACACGGCTTTCAGTTCCTGGGCATCGACTTGCTGGTTGCCCAGGCGGGCCACGGCCGGGGCGTTCGACGTCGGTTGCAGCGTGGCGGGTGCCGGCTGCACCGCCGCCACCGGATCGCTGCCCGGGCGCATGACCAGGGCCACCGCACCGACCAGCACGGCCAGCGCACCGGCGCCGGCCAACAGGTTGCGTTTTTTCACAGGGTCGCCTCCTCCTCATGGGCCGCAGGCTCGACACCGGCTTGCGGTTGGGCCTGCAACTGCGCCGCCTGCTGGCTGTAGTCACGCAGGTAGACAATGAACTCCTGCAGCAGGCGATCCCAGAGTTCCAGGTTGCCGCGCAGGTAGTTGGCGCTGACACCGGCGGCCACCACCACATCCATTTCCATCACCAGGAACTCGCCCTGTACCGACATGCGGGCAAAACGCCGCGAAGCATTCCACAACTCGGCCAGGCCGGCCGGCAGCTCACCTTGCACCCGCAGGGCACAGCTGTAGGTGAAGTCGACATACCCCCCCTCGCCGGCCGATGGATTACCGAAGCGCACGGCGTAACCGATGCCCTGGCTGGCGCTGAGCAGTTGCACGATACCGTTCTGCTCGGTGCGATTGACCCGGTAGCCGGCGCCTTGCAGCAGCAAGGTCAGGCTGTCCGGGGTCACGTGCTCGATCAATTGTTCGCTCATAAATTGTTCTTCCTTGCAGGTCATTGATTGACGGATGCGTGGGTCGCATCGAACTGGTTCTTGTAGAGGTTGTCGCCGAAGGTCTGCGCCATTTCCTCGAACTTGACCCGGGCCCCGCCGGCAAACGGCTGGCGAATCTTCATCACCTCGGCCACATCGATTTTTTCGTAGGCGGCGAGGATCTCCTTGGCGACCCCGTACATCTGTTGATTCTTGACCGAACATTGCTGCACTTGTGTGTCACGCTCGGTCAACTGCACCTGCAAGCGCGCGCGCTCGGCTTCCTTGGCCTTGGCCAGCACCAGCAGGTCGTCATAGGCTTTCTTGAACTTGCCCAACTGTTCGTTGCTGGCGGCGGCAAACGCCTGGGCCTGGTTTTGCAGGTTCTGTTGCTGGCCGACCAACTGCTCGCTCAACCCCTTGGCCTTGGCCAGCTCTGCTTCGAGCTGCTTGATCTGCGCCTGGGCCGCCTTGGTCTGGTTTTCGGCGGCGATCCGTGCCGCGCCGGCCTGGGCCTGTTCGCTCTGCAACGCTTGCAATTGCTGGGTGGTGCTACGCAACTGGGTGCGCAGGCGCTCTTCCATGCCTTCGGCGGACGCGCCATTGGCCAGCGCCACGCCGACCAGCAGCAACAACGTCGACCAACGCACCTGGGCTCGCATGTTCATGGGGTCTCCCTCGCGCTTAGAAGCGCGTGTTGATTTCAAGCTGCATGACATCGATATCGAACGGCGCGCCATACACCGCCTCCGAGTTGAGCCAGCGCGCGGTGGCGATCACGTTCTTGTCCAGGCCGTAGTTGGCCCCGAGGAAGAAGCCCTTGGCGTTGGTCCCGCCGAGGTGGAACGAGTTGTCGTTGAAACCGTCGGGCAAGGCATCCGGCTGGATGTACTTGTAGCCGCCGAAGACGTTCCAGTCGCCCTGGCGCTTGAGGTCCAGGGCGTTGCCGAGGGTGAACTGGACCATCATGGCATTGGCGCCGCTCTGGATTTTGCCGTCGTTGTCCAGGTTGTTGACGATCTGGCCCGCGGCCCGTCGGTTCATTTCGCCTTCGTCGTAGCCCAGGTTGTGCACGTAGTCGGCCTGGCTGCGCAGCTTGAAGTCTTCCGGCAGGTCGCTGTCGAGCACCAGGTTCAGGTCCAGCAGATTGAACTTCGAGGCCAGGCCGACGAATTGCGGTTGTGCCGTGGTGGTCGGGGTCAAAGGGTTGATGGCGATGTCCCGCAGCAGGAACACCGTGTTGCCCTTCTGCATGAACGCGGCGCGGGTGCCGTCGGAGCTGCAACCCGGGTCCCCGGCCCAAGGTCTACAGGTGTCGGAGCGCTGGCCTTCGATGTCGTCGAAACGATAGTAGGCCAACGCCCCCTTGAGCTTGTTGTGCTCGCTGAACTGCCAGGTCGCCCCGGCTTGCAGACCGTAGAGCCACTTGTCGGCGCTTTTTTGCTTGTCGTAGCCGTTGCTGCTGGCGGTGTCGGAGCTGTACTCGATGGGGAACGCGCCAACGGTGCCGAACACGCCCCAGTCGGCGTTGAGCTTCTGGTTGAAGATCGCCGCCACACCATCGAAGTTCAGGTCGGGGGAATACAAGATGTCGGTGGAGAAGAACGGGTTGGCGATACGCCCGCCGGTGAGGCTCAAGCGGTCGGAGTACTTCCAGGTCAGGTAGCCCTGGTCGAGCCAGAGGTCTTTCTTGGCGAAACCACCGCCGAGCACCTGGGTGGTCGAGACCGGGTTGTTGTCGGTACCGGTGCCGATGCGGATGCCAGCGGTCCAGTCCGGGGCGACAACCGCCTTCATACCCAGCCGGGCGCGGATGCGCAGGGAGTCGCCGCGATCTTCGCGGGTGTTGAGCAACGGTGGCAGGCTGGTGCTGGTTTTCGGGTTGACGTCGTAGGGGCCGCTGGCATTGAGCTTGGCAAAGTCGACGATCTGGTTGCTGTTGCCGCTGGAGTAATAACGCGACTCGTCGCGCAGGCGCAGGTCGCCGTCGAAGCTGATGCGCGAGACCCAATCCGGGAAGGTATTGGGCTGCGCCCAGTTTTCCTGCTTGGCGGTGGCCATGACTTCGGCCTTGACCTGGTCGCGGATCTGATCGCGGACAATGGCCGGGACGTATTGCACGCGAACCTCGCCTGGCGTCGCGGGCGGCCCGCTGGCGGCAACGGCGCTGGCCTGGCGCGCCTGCAGGGCTTCTTTCTCGGCCTGGGCGATCAGCCCGTCGGCCTGTTCCTGCTTGAGCACGCCCTGCTGCACCAGCAGGCGGATCAGGTTGATCGTGGCGTTTTCCGACGGCGCCGCGGGCGTTGCCGCTGCCGCCTGGCCGACCAGGGTCGCGATGACCAGGCCGACCGCCAGGCTCAATCGATTCACATTGGAAATCATTTGCACACAACTCCTATGACAAGACTGCGAATGGGGTGAACTAGCCGGGACGCCGGCCTTGCAAGGCAATACGCACCGGCAGGGTGATCGACGCCGGCGGCCGTTCGCTCAAACGCGGCGCGGCGCGCAGGGCGGCCAGTACCTGGGCATCGAGCTTCGGATCGCCACTGGACTTGACCAGCTCGGCCCGGGTGATCTCTCCGGCCGCGCTCAGCCAGATATCGGTCTGCAGCGCAAAAGCCAGGTTGCGCAGTTGCGGGTCTTCCTTGAGCAAACGCTGGAAGGAATACGCCAGGAACTGGCTGTAGGTGCCGTTGCCCAGGCGCCCTCCTCCGGCTCCGGCCATGCCGCCGCCCTTGCCCGCGCCGATGTTGAAAGCGTCACCGCCAGACTGGGCGTCGCCGTCGATCTGCATCGGGTTTTCCAGGTCGTTGACCGGTGACGGCGGCGCTTCGTCCTGGGGCTTGACCTGTTCCGGTTCCGGGGTTGGTTCGGGGATCTTTTCTTCCACCGGGGTTTCCGGCTCCTTGGGTTTTTCCGGCTCGGGTGGCGGTGGCGGAGGTGGCGGCAACGGAATCAGCATCGGCACCTTCGGTGCCTCCCGGCGCACACCACTCATGTCGTGGGCCCACTGCCACAGGAACCAGGCCGCAACGGCCCCCAGCAGCAGCCCCGCGCCCCATTTCAACGGGCGCAACGGCGACTTCTTCACGGGGTCGGGGCTGATCGGTAATTTCGCGGTCATGGTCAGCCCTGGGTCGGTTTGCCGGTGACCAGCCCGACCTGGGACAACTCCAGGCGCCGCAGCAGGTCAAGCACTTCGATGACTTTCTGGTACTGCACCGTGGCGTCGCCGCGCACGATGATCGGAAAGTCCGGACTCTGGGCCTTCTCGATGCGCAGGCGCTCCTCCAGCTCCGGCAGCGTCACCGGATAGGCGTCGAGAAACACCTGGCCACCGTCGTTGACCGAGATGGCCTTGGTCTTGGCCTGGGACATCGACACCGAGGCGCTGGCCTTGGGCAGGTGGATCTGGATGCCCGAGACCTGGGCGGTGGCGGTGAGGATGAACATCACCAGCACCACCATCAGCACGTCCACCAGGGGCGTGATATTGATGCTGTCCACTGGCGCATCATCGTCATCGTCGTGGGAGGCATTTACGCTAGCCATGGCTGTTCCCCTCAGGCCGGAATCGACGTGGTTGGTTGATCGGCATGCAGGCCACGGCGCTGGGCGTTTTCGTGGGAGTGGCTCTCGCCGTGCATCTCGGCCAGGCGGGTGATGAACTCGTCGACGAACACCCGCATGTCGGCGCTGACTTCCTTGTTGCGGGTGATCAGGCGGTTGTAGCCGAACAGCGCCGGGATCGCGACAAACAGGCCCATGGCCGTGGCCAGCAAGGCCGCCGCCATGCCGGGGGCGATGGCGTTGATATTCACGTCACCGGCCATGGCCGTGCCGAGGAACACCACCATGATCCCCAGCACGGTGCCGAGCAGGCCGATATAAGGGCCGCCGGCGATGGCATTGGACAGGGTCGACAGCTTCGAGCTCAGTTGCTGGTTTTCCCGGGTGCGCACGCCGTCCATGGAGCAGCGGATCGCCTCGATGGTCGCCGCCGAGACCGTCGAGGTATCGGCGCCCTGGGCACGGCGAGTACGGATCTCCTTGACCGCCACCAGGTACAGGCGCCACAGCGAGGAATGCTCCAGGCGTCGGGCCAGGTCCTGGTCGTCGGCAAACATTTCCAGGCGGGTGCCGATCTGGGCGAATTGCTCGCGAAACAGTTCGTTGGCCCGGCTGACCCGGCCCAGGGTGCCGTTTTTGCGGATCATGATGAACCACGACTGGAACATCATCAGCACCAGGACCGCGATGATCACCCAGGCGTCCGCCGGCACCGCCTTGAGCAGGAAGCCCAGGCTGCCGAAGCCGAAGCCCGACTGCTCTTCGTCTGCGCCATAGGCCACCAGCTTCGATTCGGCCCCCTGGGACATGGCATCGGCCAGCAGCGCGGCGGCCGGACGCACGACCTTGGACAGGCGCAGTTCGTCGATGGCGCCCTGGAAGGGTTGGTAGAGCGCGGCGACCGGAGCCGCCGGATCGGCGGCGGCGACCGGCAACTCGGCACCCACGGCGATCGGCGAGTTGAACGCAGGGACTTCCTGGGCCAGGCTCGCGGTCTCGCGACCGTTGACGAACAGCGTCACCTTGCTGCCCTGGACGGTGACGGCCAGGTGCTGCCATTGCCCCGGGTTCAGCGCCTGGGTCGAAACCCCGCGCTGGCCATTGACCTCCACGAATGGCGTGCCCTGGCTGACACCGAGCACAAAGGCATGACCGCCTTCACGGCGGGTGATCACCGACTGCTCGCCCGTGGCCTGGTCCAGGCGCACCCAGGCGCTCAGGGTCAGGGCACCGCCGGCGCTGTATTGCAGCGACGGACTGGCCGGCAGCGACAAGGCCTGGCCGCCCAACTGCAAGGCACCGCCGATCACGCCGTCGATACGGCTGCCGGTGGCGTTCTGCGCGTTGTTGGCGAAAGCAGTGGCATCCTTCGGCGGCGTGCCCGCTGCGCCGTCAAAGTGATAGACCGCGGTGTAGTTGGGATCGAACGCCAGTTGGCCGTTGCTGACCGCCGGTGCCTTCGCGTTGCCGTAGTACATCCACAGGTCCTGGCGTTGGCCCCCTTCGACCTTGGGCACATCGACCCAGATCAGCGCCATGCCCATCAGCGGGTCGAAGCTTTCGATCTGGTAGTTGAGCAGGGTCTTGTCGTCCGCCGCGACGAAGCGCAGGTCCGAGCCGTCCTCCTTGACCCCGTCGAAAGTGAAGTTGCCAGTGTGCAGGCGCACCAGCAGGCTGCTACGGCCGGGAGCGTCGTTGATCGCCGCGCCTTGTGGCGTGGTGTCGACGGTAATCTGCTTGCGGTAGTGCCAGTCGTCCTGCCACCAGGCATTGGCGGTCGCCGGGAGCGCGAGGCCCAGGCAGATCAACAGGGATATCATCAGGCGCTGCATGAAAATTGCTCCGTAATTAGGTTCAGAAAGTCGCTTGCAGGCTGAAATGCAAACGCGAGTCCTGCTTCTGCGTGTTCGGTCCATTGACCAGCGGATAGCCCCAGTCGAGGCTGCCGGACAGCCATTTGCTCAGGCTGGCCCGAGTGCCGAGACCGACACTGGCCAGGCTGTAATCGGCCTTCTGTTCAGGCAGCGGCTCGCGCAGGTACAACTGGGCACCCTCGGCGAAGGCATACAAGCGCCACTCCTGGACATAGCTACCCAGGTACTTGGCCAGGGACGGCGTGCGCAGCTCCTGGGAAAACAGAAAGCCTTGATCGCCGGTGACTTCCGCGGCGAGGTAACCGCGCACCGAGGTGGCGCCACCGGCGGACATCTGCTCGTTGGAAATCAGTGGCCCGGAGGCCAGTTGGAACGAGGTCTTGGACGCGCTCTGCCACTCGCCGAAAATGTCCTGGGTGTAACTCAGGTCACCCTTGAGCACGGCGAAGCTGGGGCTGGAGCGATAACGCTTGTTGTCGAATTCCTGGTCGTTGCTGCCGTAGCCGAAGAAGGCCCGGGTCCCGACCACCAGGCTCAGGCCAAGGCCCAGCTGGGATTTCTCGGTGTAGCGGTAGCCGTTGTAGCCGAAGGTCAACGGCGCGTACTTGAGCGGCACCGTGTCGCTGCTGCCGCCGAGCTTGAGCTGCTCCTTGAAGTCCTTGAAATCCACCCCCAGGGACAGCGAGTTGGACCAGATGCCGCCCCCCGGCACGGTGTAGATGCCCGAGACGCCATAGGAATGGCCCTTGCCGAGCACGTTGCTGCCGCCGATGGTGGCGACGTTGCTGTCGGACTGGTAACCGGAAAACTGCACGGCCCAGCGGTCGTTCAGCGGTGCGCTGTAAGAGCCGGACCAGACCTTGGCATTGCTCTGGTCCTCCGGTGCGGTGAAATAGGTCAGGGAGATGCTGTGGCCCAACTGCCAGAGGTTGTCGTAGCCGATCGAGGTGACGGCGCGCAGGTCCTTGGTGTCGGCGCTGTGGTCGTTGTTCAGGCCGACACTGCCGTGCCAGGGATTCTTGTCGTCGACTTGCAGGTCGACGTCCATGGTCCCCGGGCGCTGACCTTCGCGGACCAGCGGCATGACCTGGCGACCGGGGCTCTTGTTCAGCGCCGCCAGTTCACTCTGGACATGGGCGAAGTTGGGGACGTCGCCTTCCTTCAGGGCCGGGACATCGTCACGGATCTCCACGGGCGAATAGTGCTGGGCACCGACCACCCGGACCCGGCCGACCTTGGTTTCGCTGATCTGCAGGTAGACAATGCCGCCCTCGACCTTCTGCTCCGGCAACTCGACGTACACCGACTGGTAACCCTTGGCCTGGTAGCTTTTCTGCAAGGCCTCGCGGGCGCCCTCGATATCGCTCAGGGCTTTTTGCGGACCGAGGAACGGGTACACCGCCTCCTCGATATCCCGCGTTTGCAGCACGGTGTTGCCGCGCACGACGTATTCGTTGACGTCGACCAGCTTGGCCGGCGCGTCATCGGCCAGCAGCGGACGCCCCAGCACCGCCAGGACCAGGCCGCCACACACCGGCAGCCAGTGCCCGGCCAGTCCCGGTCGTGCCCTTTTGAAGAACAAATGCTCCACACCGCCCCCTTGATTCAAAATGGCCACGAACGCAGTCGAGGCCGCATGGGCCCGGGTCAATACCCCGGACACTTCAGTTATTCACGTTCGATATCGACGGGTGCCGGGCCAGCCAGGTATGCAGCTGGGCGAAGTTCAGGGAGAACTCCGGCATCTGCAGCAAGGCGCCGCAGAACACTTCACCGATGATTTTCTGGATCAACAGCACCGCCTGTGGGTGATCCAGCAGCGTGGCGATGTCCTTGCTCAGCACACTGAAGTTCCAGACCTTCTGGTTCAGGTCGAGGCCGACGAACCAGCGGAACAGCAGGTTGTAATTGAGCTGCTCGTAGAGTTGCTGCTCGCTGGGTACCGAATACAGCAGTTGCAGCAAGAGGATGTGCATGACGGTCTGGGGGGCGATCTGCATGCCGGAGTCGGCATTCAGCGAGCGCAGGAGTTCACGATCGTCGTCGAGCAGGTCGTCGATCTGCGGACGCAGCAACACCAGGGAATGGCCGGGCGGGATATAGCTGGAGACTTCCTTCAGGGCGCCCTGCCAGTCGTCCTGGGAGACAATCCAGACCCAGGGCGCACCGTAGCGATAGACCGAGACGGGCTTCTTGCGGGCCGCCTCGACGATCTTCGACAAACGCTGATCCAGTTCCTGCATGCCCACTTTCGAGTAACGTTCCATAGTTCTCCTCGTCTCTCTGCCGGCCTTGCCATGGCATGGGGACAGGTCCCCTTGCGTGCCCTTGACCGCTTCACATATCCATGACCGGGCTGGCCTTGTGCTACCGAACTTTTGTCATAAAAGCTTCATTCCATGGCGGCGTTCGAGGTGTGTGGAAGACGGTTTCGCAGGCAAAAAAAAGGCGGCCAGTACGGCCGCCCCTGAGGAGAAACATCGGTTCATTACAAGGTCAGATTGCCCCTCTCCTCCTCGGTCAGGCGGGCCCGGGCCTGCTCGCTCAACGGCCCGGCACCCAGCACTTGCACCGGGCTGTCGGGGTTGTAGTTCGGCGTGCCGCGGCTGGCACCGTCGCGCGAAGGCTCCAGGTGTTCCTGGCCGAAGCTCAGGACCTGCACGCTGAACACCGACGGCAGGTTCTGCCGCGCGCTGGCCTGCTGCTGGCGTGCGACGTTGTCGGCCGCCTGGGCTGCCGAGGTGGCCGCGGCGCTGGCCGAGGTGATCGCCCCGGTATTGATCGAGGCCACCACCGGCACGCCCGAAGACTTGCCCTGCACCTGGATGTTCGCCGCGTTCACCACCTGCAAGGCGGCGATATTGACGTTGCCCGAGACGCGGATCCCCGCCTCCCCCGCATCGATTGTGCCCAGTGGCGCGATCAGGTCGATATCCCCCGGCAGCACCTCCGGAATCGGGTTCAGGGTGGCAATACCGGCCCCGGTGCTCGGCACCGCCGGCGACAGGCTCACGTTGCCCCAGGTGTCATAGACCCGCTTGGGCGGCGTGTAGACCACGGTGGTCTTGGAACCGCGACCGGCGTTGATATCGCCTTCGGCCGACCAGGCGGTGATCGAACCGCCGAAGGTGGTCATGACCCGGCTCTGGCCCAGCAGGATGCTGTCCTGGGCGAAGAGCTGGATATCGCCCTGGCCCTGGGTGACGATCCCCGCCGTGGACGGCGGTGCGCTACCTTCGATGCCGAACACCAGGCCGCCACCGGGGGCAAGCATCTGGATATCGCCGCCGAAGTTGGTGTGCACGCCCGATGGGCCGTAGAGGGTGATCGCGCCCTGGTAGAGGATCGGGTTGCCGGCGACGTCCTTCTCCGGGAATAGCGCGGCAATCGCATCGCGGCCTCGCAGGTAGCTGCCCTGGCGAACACCGCCGGCCAGGGTGTACTCGCGGCCGGCGGCCTTGAGTTCGGCGAAGTAGACGGTACGGGCGAAGATGTCCTGCTGCTGGGCCGGTAGCGCGGCGTAATAGGCTCGTGCTTCGTCGACGCTGCCGGTAAAGCCATAACGCTCGCCGAGCCAGGCCACCAGTTCGGTGTCGTAGGTCTTGGCCACCTTGCCCGGCTGGCTGGCCAGCGGCGTTCCGGCCTGGGCCTGATTCGACGGGTCCAGGTAGGGGGCGATAAAGGCCTGGTAGTCAGGACCGTTGGGGCCGACGCCGGCCTGCATGACGATGCTGGCGCCCGGGCGGGAGTCGCCAGGTACCACGGCGCCGAGGCTGGTAATGCTGGTCTTGTCCGCCATCAGGACATTGCGCCCCGCACTGACCACCAGGGTGCCGGGACCGGCGACATTGAAGTTGCTGTAGAGGATGTCGCGACCGGCCGAGACCAGGGAGATGTCGGTGGGGTTGTTTTGGACGAAGAGGTTGCCAACTGTTCGATAGGTACTTCGATAGTCGACTTCTCCGGCAGGTGAACTACCACTGCTGACAATATCTCGCCCCGCCTGCATCCAGACCGGTCCACCGCCTTCATACCAGGTTTGACCATAACGGGAATCGGAGGTAACACTGTAAGTAACGATACGACCCGTTCTTACCCCGATCAGGTCTCCAGTCAGCGCATAGAAGCGTGCAGGCTCAGCGTCTGGGTTCCACTGTCCAGAAACACTATCGGGACCGAACGCGAACAAAGGCCCGACGCTGCCGAAGAAGAGCTGGTTGCCATCCGCCGATAGATTGCTACTGCCAGCAATTGGAAGACCGCTTGACGATTGTGCAACAAATGCAGGCCGTTCAGGCGTGGTCAGCGCGTCCGGGTTTGCGCTGGATTGGCTGATCGTCAGATTACCGCCATAGATCGAATTGGCGGCCAGAAGCTGCAACTGCCCTTTGTTCGAGGGCGCCAGGGTTAGCGCGGCGGCAACGGTAGCAGCAGAGTTGCTGTTGGCCGCATCACCGTAATAAATACTGCCGTTCGCGGCAATGCCATTCAGGATAGAAGGATAGACCACGGCATTGTCGGAGGCCGCCCCTGCGAACACTGGCGTCAGGTTGCCGCCCGCTGAGAACAGGTTGATGGCCGTGTGGTCGGTCCACAGCGAGAACCAGCTCAGGCCATTGCCATGGCTGCCATCGCTGGCCAGGTAAGGCGACGCATTCAGCGCAACGACGCGCCCTGGGTCGCTCACCGTTTGTACGACCAGATCGCCCAACGTCGACAGGTCAAAGGTTGCATCTCCCGGTACCAACGTCAGGCCCCCGCCCGCAAGGCTTCGCGTTGAAGTGAAGGCTGTGTAGCCACGGGTTTCTCCAGGCGCCTGCTGTCTGTCGTTACTGCCATACAAGAGTGTCAATGCGCCAACAGTGGTGCTGTCCAATACGACGTGACCACGCAAGTTGGTGATTACCCCGTTCTGATCGTCGGTGGCCTGATTGTTGATGGCGGCGGTCGCTGCCGGGTTCAGATCCCCACCCACCCTCAAGGTCAGGTTGCCGCCCCCGGTCACCTGCACGCTGCCATCGGCGGCGACTCGCCCCGTGCTCCCCACGGCCAATACCAATCCCTGGGTACGCGGGTTGACACTATCGCCGCCGATGTCATGACCAGCCATGCCCGCCAAGATACCCGCACTGCCTGCAACCTGAACGTTCAGGTTACCGCCGCCCAAGGTACCGAACCCGGTAAAGCCGAGCATCTGATCGACACCGGGAGGGGCGCTCAGCGATGCAGCGTAGGTACCGAAATTGATCCACCATGCAGTCGGCTGTGGTGAGGTTCCTGTATTGACATTGCCACTACCCTGACGCCAAAGCCAGTCGGAGGTACTAGCCGAATCATGGTCGGTATCTCCATTGGGTTTGGTTATCCCATTATTGGTGGGCAAGACAATATTCCCACTCAAATCACCACCGACCTTGAGCGTAAGGTTACCACCGCCCCCGGGATACCAGGCGCGATAAACACTGTCGCTGCCGCCGTTTACCAGATTGTCGCCGCCACTACTGAGGACGGTTCCATTAGGGCCCAGAGCCCTAGGCTGGTTATAAGGGTCATTGGCCGAAGTCACGCTGGAGGACGTGCCAGCTGTGTAGACGCCAAACAACGAATCCATGCTCAAATTGCCGCCGGACACCAGTTCAAGATCGGCAGCCCCTGTGCGGATGACACTGAAGCGCGAGCTACCCGCCTTGACTGTATAGGGCCCGTTTGGATCTATTCCACAATCTCCAGGTATATCAGTACAGAACGTTGGCCAACCTATGGCAACGAAATCAACAGGTTGGCCAACCATGCTGAGATCACCCCAAGCATCAAGAGATCCTTGTGCGGTGTAGACCGGAGTCCCAACGCGATACATACCATAATGGCTGTCGGCGAGCTGCAGGTCGCCATGGACAGGACTAACTTGCACAACACGATTGTCCGCCGCAGAGGTGTCCGCTCCTGCCACCAAACGTAATGACCATGATTGGGAGCCCTCGGCAAGCATTGGGGCTATGCCCCAGAGCTCGCCCTGGCGTCCGGCGACTTCAGGGCGCAGTTGCACCGAACCCACGCCGCCCGGCAGCAGCACATTGGTCCCTGAAGGAATCAGTGCGCCGCGGGCCAGGGCCAGATCACCATTGAGTGTGAGCACATTGGTTGATGACTGGGAACTGCCGGCGATGCTCGGCAACGCCACGCCCTTCGGCCAACTGAATGCACGCAGGGCGGTATCGGCGCTTAGTAGCGTGCCGGCATCCAGTTGTGTGCCGGCCGGCAGGTTTTGTGCCTGGGTCAACAGCGTACCGGCGGCGAACAACAGGTTGCCGTTGCTGTCGCGTACAGCGGCAGCCAGCACGGTGCCGGCGGGCAGCGACAATGGCTGGTCCAGGGTCACGCTGACGGGCAAACGCGTGCCCGACACCAGGGTCACGGCCCTGAGCGGTACATCGTAGTTCAGCGTCGAGCCCGCCGGGAAACGGGTACCGTCGGCCAGGGTCACGCCCGCCCCGGGTACCACGATATTGCCACCCGAGAAGTCGATCCCGGACAACAGCAACCAGCCTGTGTCGTCATCGGTCTTCGGAGGCGGCGCAAAGCCGTCGGTGATGCTGCCGTAGATATTAAGGTCACCGCCGGCGCGCAAGGCCAGCTTGCCCACTTCGCCAGAACCGTACACCCCGGTTTTCTGGGTGAACGGGTTGAGGCTGGCGTAACGATAACCCGACAGGTCGATATCACCCTGGACCACCAGGTCGCCACCCGGCGTGGCACTGACAATCTCTACTGCAGGGCGCAGGTGCAGAACATCACCATAAGTAGCGTTATACAAACCCGCGAGTTTGTTCTGCAGCAGATTGTTGTTAAGCAGCGCCGCATCGACAAATGCGCTGTTTTGCCGGTCGATGCCATCCAGGTAAGACTGGGTGATCACCTGGTAAGGTCGGCCGCTGGCCGCAGGGTCGGTTCCCAGCGGCGCATCGCTATACTGCCAGGTGCCATTGACCGCGATGGAGCGCGCCCCGCGAATCGCCAGGTTACCGCTGGCATCGATGGCGATATCGCCGGCCGAGACCCCTCCCAGGCGCGGTGCATCGAGCTCCAGGGTGCCGCGTGCCCGGCCATCGTTCTGGCCCGGCCCGCTGCCCAACGCCACGCCAGTGCCGGCCCTTAGGTCGATGGTGGCGCCACTGGCCAGAGTCAACAGTTCCTGGCCGGAATTCAGCTCGACCATGGCGCGATTCGGCGAATCGATGATCTTGCCTTGGCTGTCGACTTGCAAACCGCTGCCGTGGGCATCCAGAACTGCGTTACCGGCCAGAGTCAGACCCTGGCTGGCCGACAGATTGATACTGCCCACCTGAACGCCGCTGGCATCGACCTTGCCGTTGACCAGCAGGCTGCCGTTATCCAGCGAAATCACAATGGCATTGGCCTTGAGGTCATTGCCGATGGTCAGGTTGCCCTGCTTGATCTGGAAGGTACGGGCGCCATAGACCTGCCCGGCGTTCAGGCGTTGGTTGAGGGCGGCGAATGAAGCGTCTTCAGCGCCATTTGCCCCCAGACGCTGCGCCTGGATATTGGCAAAACCGCCCAGGTAAGGCAGATAGGTACCTCCGGCATCGTAGAAGCCGCTGCTGCTGCCAAGGATGCTGCCCTGCAGGTCGACCAGTCCTTCCGCCGGGTCCACGGCCTGGGCGGTGAATTGACCGGCACGGTTGTTTTGCGCCGACAAGTCGATACGCGAACCTGCGGCCTGGTAGATATTGCCGGTGATGCTTTTGAGGGTGACGTCGCCGCCCCAGCTGTATTGGGTCACATCATTGAATTTGATCGCTCGGCCGGCCATATCGATCTGCGCGCCGTCACCCAGCGTCAGGTCTTGCGTAGCGGTCAGGTTCAATTGACCGCTGGACAACACCACGGCGGTGTCCAGGGCCAGGCTGTTGGCGTTCAACGAAAGTTTTGCACCCTGGCCGCCAGTGCGGGTCTGGGTGCCGGACAGTGCCGTGACATTGAGCGCGCCACCGACGGTGATGGTGTTCACCGAGCCGGCTTCGCCCGTCAACAAGGGCGTGGAGATATTCAGGTTGCCACCGCTATAGGCAAAGCCCGAGCCCGCCTGATAAGCGCCCTGGCTCTGGTACACCGACAGACTGCCCTTGTGGTTGGCAGTCACCCGTTGGCTGGCGCTGATATCGACCTGGGAAAAGCCAAGGAGCAACCGGTCCAGGCTGGCGACCGAATTGGGTTGTGCGTACGGACCATAGCCGAACTCCAGGGTTTCGGTCTGCAGATTCAAGCGTCCGCTGCCTGTGCCAGCACCGCCGGCGACCACATTGCCAGCGGGGTTGGCAGCGCCGTTCCAGATCAGGTCGGCGGTGTGAATGGTCGCCACATCAGCCGCACCGCCGGCGCCATAAATGGCCGGGGTACTGAGGATCAGATTGCTGAGCAGCGACTTGCCGGTCAAAGGGTCGTAGGTATCGAGTGTTGTGCTGCCGTACACATTCACGCTGTCGTGAGCGGCCAGTTCAAGGGTTTCCAGGGCCGGAGCACCGTATTGGGTATCGCCCTTGAGCAAGCGTGTCAGCACGCTCTGATTCAAACTCAGACCTGCCGGCAACAGGTTGCGGGTGGCGGCATCGGCCAGGGCCTGGTCGCTTCCGAGGTTGATGGCACTCAGGGCCAGGGTCAGGTGGCGCGTGCCATAGCGTACGTTATCGGCAAGCACGAAATCATTGCCCGTGCCCACGACGATAGAGCCCGAGGAATACAGTTCGGTCTGGCCCGTGCAAGATGCCGAGCTGCAGACCCCGACATGGATGCCCGCGTCACCTGGCAACGAAGGTGCCAGAACCTGGAGCAAGCCATTGGAAACCCCGAGGAAGTTGTAGCGGGTGGTACTGGGGAAGCCAACCGTCGTCAGGTCGTAGATATAACCCTGACTGGCATCGTATGCCGTAGGCCCCATACCTAGAGTATTGATCGAGGCGCCCTGCTCGACCGTGATCGCTCCGCCGCTGGACACCAACAGCACCTCTGGAGCCGCCAGTTTCGCGCCGCTACGCAACACCACGCTGCTGCTGAGGTTGGAGCCCAAACCGATGTAATTTCCTCCCTGTCCATAGCTGATCGCCGGCATGCCACCGATCATCAGGCTTGCGGCGCCCAAGGCATTCAGGCTGCGATCGTCTACCGTCACCCCGACAAAGGATGCCGGAGCAAGTGTTCCCGCTGATACTACCTCGATTGCGCCTCCCGAACTGATCACCCCGACCGTACCGGCATGGCCGCCCTCAGCGGCACCAAAGCGACCGATGCCGTCGAACGAAAAGGCGCTGCCGGTTGCACCTTGCACTAGGTTCAGTTGCAGGCTCTTCGCATCCGCTTCGATCATCGGGCGCGGTACGCCCAATCTGGAGGCATCGGCGATAGCAAACTGGTCATAGCTGGTTTCGTTATATTGCGAATAGGTGCGCAATACATTCGCCGATGTCAGGATGACCTGGCTGGCAACGCTGTTGCGAATGCCAGTATTGGCGATCGACAGTTGCCCGGCAGTGCTCCAGGAACCGTTGCGCATGGCCTGTGCACCAGCCCCCGTGCCAACACCCGCCAGACCGTTCAATTCAACCCTGAAAGCGCCGGGCAGCAGTGCATAGGTGGAAGGCAACAGCGTATAGGTACCCGGCGCCAACCCCGGTACCCCGGCGCCAATGGTGATTTGCTGGCCGAGCACCGGATCCTGCGCGCCGGACTTGCCCGCCGACGGCGCATACACCTGCTGCACGCCAGGCACGATGGCATACACCGGGTTGGTCGCCAGGCCCGGCAAGACGAAGGTGCCGTTGGGGTTGACTTGCACCAGCGGGTTGTAGCGCGCGTCGGTGGAGCCGCCACGGCCGGAAACGAATCCGGCGCCAAGCAGGTCGCCACCACCGGAGAGGTCCAAAGTGGCACCGGCCGAAACCACGACCGATTGGCCGCCCATGACCACGCCGATCCCACTGCCACCACTCAAGCCAGTCTGCCCATACAAGGTGACGTTCTGGCCGTTGTACAGATAAGTCTGCCCGTCCGAGGTCCCGCCGTAAGGCATGATCAGGCCGTTGCCGCTGACGGAAGTGAGACTGTCGGGCAGCAACTCCACGCGTTTGGTGCTGCCATTGCCAAGTTGAATCAGCCCCAGCGGCGCGCGCACCACACCGCCTTGCTCAATATTGGGGGCGAGCAGGGTCAGGCTGCCAAACGCCGAATACGGCAGTTGGGGAATCGCCTGGGTGGTGCGACCTATGGTCAAGAGCCGCGTTCCCAGTGTATCCCCTGCCCCCGCTGACACTGCCGCGATACTGCCCGTTTCGGGATACAACTGCGCGGCGCTCAGATGCAGATCGCCAGCCGTGATCAGTTGCGTCGATGGAGTCGCGGTACCTGTTGGTATACCTGCCAGAAAGCGCAAGTCACCCTGGCTGGTCAGATTCACCTGATCGAAACCGCGTCGCTCGACCTGCTGCACCACTGGGGCCCGGTCATCGCGGCTCTTGACAAAGGAGCCTTTGGAACCGAACACCACATTGTTGCGCAGGTCGATCACCGCCCCCTCGGCAGAAAAATCAGCTTGGCTCGGTAATAACGAACTGGAAAAACCTCCTGTGGATACGGGGGATGTATCGTATGAGAGGATTGGAGGCTGGACCCCAGCGAGCAACAGGGAAGGCGCGGCAACATGGACGTGAATATTGTCCGACACATTTTCCGGCAACGTGAATGCACCAGCATAGAGTTGCAGGCTCTGGCCCAAGCGAAGGTCCAGATTACCGTTGAAGGACAGGAAACCCTGACTGTAGAGGGCGAGATTATCGAATCCACCCGTCTGGACCTGATCGGCGGCCAGTTGCCCGTGGCCGTAGACCAGCGCATTGAGGTCTGGAGCGAGGCCGGAGTCGGCGGTTTGCCCCAGTACCAGTTCTCGAACCTGCAACACGCGGTCGGTCGCTATCGGGACTGTGCCGCCAGTGAGCGAGTAAAGCGGCGTCTGCAATACCACCGACAGACTGCCTCCCGCCGCCCCCTGGCCGCCGGCACGGGCGGTGAAACTGCCCAACAGATAGAGGCCATTGTTGGCCCCCAGGGAAATGCTGCCGCCATTACTGGCCACCAGCGTGCGGCCCTGACCGGCGATATCCAGGTTGGCCTGGGTGCCCGAGGCCTCCAGGCGTGCACCTTTGCTCACCACGATAAAAAGATCGGCCGCCGTGGCGGTGCCGGCCGCCGCATTGATTGCACCGCCGCCGATGACAATGGAGCCGCCGCCGGACACCTGGCCGTAGACTTGCCCACGCATGTCCACTGCGGTGGCCGCCCTTGCCGCGACATCGATCAGCGCCTCATCGCCAAGTAGGATAGAGCGACTATTACCTGTGCCATTTACATCCTGCGAAGGGTCCACGGCACCGACTTCATTGAGGCTGACTTTCCCGCCCCAGGCATTCAGCGTGCCGTTCACGGTCAGTTGGCCAATACTGCCCAGGCTGATGGCCTGACCCGGATCGACACTGATCACCGCGCCACTGCCCACGGTCAGTACAGTGGTTGCCCGCTGTGCATCCGTGGGGTTGAGCGTACCGGCCTTCAGGCTCAAGCTGGCGCCGCGCCGTTGAGTCAGCACGCCCTTGAGCGGATCCTGTTGATAGAGGTCAGGTGTCCAGATTTGCAGCGCCTGCGCCGGGTCGCTGCCGGAAGCGACGGTGGTGGCATTGTCGCCCAGACGATAGACCGGTTGGCTCACGTCCACCTGAGTACCGTCGGCGACGGTCAGCCCCTCGTTACCCGTGATGTCGTAGGCCGAGAAACCTTGCTTGAAGAAGTCACCGTCCAGTTCGACCGCACCGCTTACCGGTGTTGTCGGCGTACCGATCACCACCTGGCTGCTTTGCAGGGTCAAGGTGCCGCCGCCGTTGACACCCACGGCACGAATATCGCCGCCCAGGCTCAGCACACCGCCCACGCCGAAGCCCCCGGCATTGGCCGCCAGGATCAGGCTGCCCCCCTTGCCGCCGAGGAGCTTGCCGTTGGCCTGCAACACCGCGCCGGACGACACATCGATCAGGCTTCCGGCCTGCAGGCTCAGATTGCCGCTGCTGCGCAGGGAAACCAGGCCGCCGTTGACATAGGGCAGGCCCTGGTTGTCGGTCGAGTCCAGCAACTGGTTGGTCCACAGGCCCGCGGTGTTGAGCGTTACACCCGCGGCCACGGTGGTACTGGCCACTGAACTGCCGGGGGCTGCGATCAGCGTGTCTCGCAGCTTGAACGACTGATTAGGGTCGATCTGATTCAATACGTTGCCCAATTGCAGCGTACCGCCACGGGCCGTCAGGTCGGCATTCACCGTGACTTGCGGGCCATAGAGGGTGATGGTGCCGCCATTGGTGACACTCAGGTTGTTATCGACCTCGATCTGTTGTTTGGCGGCGACCTTGATTGCGCCCAGCTGGAAACCGTTGAGCTGGTTGGTGTCCAGCACCAACGTGCCCTGCCGGCTAACCGGGACCACTGAACCGAGGTCCACGCCCGCAGCGATGGCAGTCGGGTTGGCCGCGAAGCTGACCTGATTCAGGCTGGCGCCGAGGTTGTAATTGACCACCCCCGCGATCGGGTCATAGATCGGTGTGTAGGTGCCGGCGATCAATTGCGCGCGGCGAGCCACCGCCGTCTGCGATTGCTGATAACCATCGAGGGTCGGATTGGCGGCCTGATTCTGTTGAGGCCCCTGATACACATCACCGATCACCTGACCTTCAAGTACCGCGCTGCCGGTCGAAATCACCAGGTTGCCGGCGTCGCGACCCACGGTGTAACCCAGCTCGTAACGCTGGCGCGGAGCGATCAACGGATTGTAGTAATAATCCGTCTGCCCCCAGCGCACGCTCGTATCGGCGAACCCCTTGTAGACCCCGGTGTAGAGCAGGTCGCCCGGGGCGCTGGACAACTCATACAGACGCCCGTCGGAGCCCGTCAGCCAGGTCTGTTTGATATAACCGCTTTGCACATCCAGGGTACCGCCGGACAGATTGATCTGGGCGCCCTGCTGGGTGACCACATCCTTGCCGGTAAACGTCAGGGTGCCACCCTGGGCCATCCACTCGCCGACGCCATGCCCTTGCGTGCCCAGGTAACCGCTGACTTCCAACAAGCCGCCGGCGGTGTACCAACGCGCCGTGGGGTAACCGTCGGTGCCGGCCGGTACATAGACCAGGTCACGCACATCGACCCAGACATCGCTGCTGCTCAGCTTGCCTGCATCACGGTTGCCAGAAGCGTCACGCAGCTCGTTGCCCTGCACGTTGACCTTGATCGAGTTGGCCTCCATGGCCACCTTGACTCCGACCGCACCGGATACATCGATGATCGAGCCGTCGCGCACCAGGCTGCGTTGCCCTGCGCTGACCGCAACCTGGCCGCCGGTGGCGAGGGTCAGCGAACCGTTCTGGAAATCCACGGTACCGCCGCTGACGATCTCCACCCGAGACTGCTCGATGCGGTCGACCACGCTGCTCAGGTTATCGAACTTGCCGGTGATCAGGTTGCTGGGGCTACCGTTGAGTGCGGCCAGTGCGGCGGCGCGCTGGCTGTCCAGGCCGGTCGTGCTGGCATCGAGCAGGATAGCGGTGGTGCTGCCCGTGCCCAGGGTGATGCTGCCGGTACTGTCACCCGCCGAGTTGAGCAAGTGCACCGTGCCACGGGTATTGGTCGAGGTGCTGCTGGCGATCACGCCGTTTTGCAGCACCTGGTGGCCAGTCAAGGTGATATCGCCGGTGGACGCGGTGATCAAGCCGCTGTTGATCACCGTCCCTGAACGGCTGCCGCTGTTCAGGGTGCTGGCCACCTCGTTGCCACGGGTGGTCGAACGCGGGTTGCCGGCAGTGGATAGCCCTTGGCGAATATAGAAGTTGTCGCCCGCCGCCAGGGTGACCTGGCCGTTCGGGGTAACCAGGCTGCCGTCGTTGAGCACCTCGCTGCCCAGCAGCAAGGCATAACCGCCCGAGTCGGTGGATGTCGCGGGATTCAAGGTCTGGATCTGCGCCCCGCGCTCTACCTGGATCTGCCCCACGGCATCGGTAAAGGTCGGTTGTGTGCCGGTGCTGTCGACATACAACCCCTTGCTGAACTGGGAGTCGCTGATGTTTGCGGCGGCGGCCACCAGGTTACGCACGTTGACCTGGCTGGTACCGCTGAAGATTACCCCGTTGCGGTTGACCAGCATGACCGTGCCATTGCCCTTGATCTGGCCTTGGATCTCGCTTGGCCGCGACTGTGGGTCGTTGATCCGGTTGAGCACGGCCCAGTTCGACTGCTGGGAGAAATCGACGGTGGTATTGCGCCCGACGTTGAAGGTTTCCCAGTTGAGAATGGCCTTGTCGGCAGTCTGGGTGATGGTCACGGTGGTCTTGCCATCGGCCTGGGTCTGCACCGGCGCCTTGGCATTGAGCCAGCCCTGGGTCAGTCCGGTATCGACCTTCAGGCCGCCCTCCCCCAGGCCGTCCGGCACCGTCGGCAGACGAGCCAGGGCAGCCTGGCGGCCAGCGGCCTGCGCCGCCTGTTGCGCGGCAATCGCGGCGACGCTGTTATTGAAGTTGGCCAATGACCGCTGCAACTGCTGGTTGGCCTGCTGCTGTTGCGCCAACGGTGGCGGCATGCCCGGCAACTGTACACCCGGCTGGCCGGCACTAGCGGCCTGGGCAGCGCCCTTGTCGGCAAACCAGCCGGCACTGAATGCAGTCTGCGCCTGGGCACTGCCGGCCACCAGCAACAGGGCAATCGCCTGGGCCACGGGCTTGAGCGCCCATATCGACGGTTCGCCATGGCGCGCTTGAGCATTAAGTCTTGCCGGAGGTTTGCAGCGGAGCATCACTACCCTTCCTTAGTCTGTTGCACAGTGGGCTGCCACGCCAGCCTGTCGCAGGCCGGTGTCGCTTATATGACTAAGGCGGATACCGGGGATCGGGACCGAACCTTTGTCATCGAATATTCATATGAGCGATATCGAGTTGTAGGCATACGCAAAAAATCAGCAACGGCTTGCACCGTTGCTGACCGGGTATTGCGCTACGTTGACGCGAGGGTTACAGCGGACGACCGATGGCGTTGCAGACGCTGGTGTTACCGACGTACTGAGCGCTGGTGGCGGTCAGGAAGCTGCCGCGCAAGGCGGACTTGAAGGCTGCGGACATTGGAACGAAACGGTTAGCCGTTACCGCTGCATCGTTGGCACTGGTACCAGTACCGTATTGCTGGGTCAGGAACGAACGCACCAGACCAGTCTGGGTTGGATCGGCATAGCACTGGCTGAAGATCATGTTGGTGAAGCCGATGATCGGGTAGCCGGTCGCAGGGAAAGCAAAAACGCTTGGATCACTAGGGTTGGTCGTTGCAGCGAAAATCGGTGCCCAAGCGTTAGGATCGGCACGGTTGGCCGCTGGAGGTGGAGTGACACCAGAGACGGCGGTACCGACGTTGGCGAGGTTGGGGGCAACGCTGTTGATGGTGGCGATTTTGGTCGCATCGTCCAGACCGGCCGTGGTGGTCACCGCAACGTCCGGGCTCATGTAAGTAATGGCGCCATCGGTGCTGTTTACCAGGGACATGACAGCCGGGCTGCCCTTGGCGGTGATGACGGTTGGAGGGTTGACGCCTTTGGCGGCGGTGTGGCTGCCAGCAAAGGTCGTGGTGATTGCGAAAGAACCATCAAGCGGATTGGTGCACTTGGCGTTCAGGTAACGGGTGAACAGTTCAGTGGTACCACTGCTGTCACTGCGATAGGCCACGGTGATGGTGCCGGTACGACCAGAACCTGTAACGTTGCTCCAGTCCGCCAGACGACCAGAGAAAATACCGCACAGTTGGTCAGTGGTCAGGTTCAGGTTGCCACCGGCCTTGTTGAACGGAATCGTCACCGCAGTCGCCATTGCAGGCACCTGAATCAGTGGGCCCCAGGCCGCGCCGTGGTTGGTGTTGTAAGTGGAGATATCGGTAGTCGCGAGTTTCGAGTCGCTACCAGCCCAGTGCACGTTGGTGGTGGCGGACAGGCCGAACTGGGTTGCATCGTTGTTCAGAAACGCGAGTTTGCCCGCGCCGCTGCCAACACCGATATAAGCAGCAAAACCAGAAGGCAGAACACCGGAAGTGTTGTAGAACGGAGCCGCGAGGGTACCGCCACCGCCGTTGACAGCGGCCATGGCTGCCTGGGCGGAGCACAGGGCAGCGAGGGTCAGGGATACCGCGAGAACATTGCGCTTAAACATGAAGAATCTCCTTTCGTCGTGTTCGTACGTTGAGTGACTTGCTCGTTCTTGACGCCATGGCGCTCGAGGCGTCGCCTTAGTTCCAGACGACTTGAGGGGTGAGGCCATGAATGAGAACTTCTCAAGTTCCGGTGACAGATAAAGGAAAAAACCTCGGGTGAATCTTATTGATTTTTAAATAAATTCTCGGGTGTTCGCGACGCTTTCACCACGTAATACCGGCACTTTTACGGGAGTGGCAAAGAGCCTTGCGCTGGAGGCGGCGAGACACGGGCCGGGTCGCCGGGATATGACAGAACGAGGAACCCGAGCTCTTCGAACTCACTGCACGGGGGGCGCGGCGATTCTGTATGACGAGGTCCATGTTAAGGTGCGCGAATACTTGAAAACAGAGCGCGCCAATGCCCCATCTCGCCCGAACCCATCCACGCTTGACCCTCTCCGCCCTCCTCGGCCTGGCCGTCGGTGCACTGGCTCCGGTCAGTCCGGTACTGACCAAGATCCTGATCGGCTGGAATGCCGGCGTCTGGGCCTACCTGGCCATGATGCTGTGGCTGACCGTGCGCTCCCGACCCGAAAATGTGCAACGCTTCGTCGAACGCGAAGACGAAAATGCCGGGACAGTCTTGCTGATGGTGTCGATTGCCGCGATTGCCAGCCTGGCGGCGATCACCGTCGAACTGGCGGGCAGCAAGGACCTGGAGATGCACACGCGCCTGCTGCATTACGGCTTTACCGGGCTGACGGTGATGGGCTCGTGGCTGCTGATCGGGGTGATCTTCAGCGTGCACTATGCGCGGCAGTTTTATCTGGGAGAGCCTGAAGAATCGCCCCTGCGCTTTGCCGATGGCGAGAAACATCCGGACTATTGGGACTTCCTGTACTTCTCTTTCACCATCAGCGTGGCGGTACAGACTTCGGACGTGGGCGTAGCCACCAAGGCATTGCGCAAGGTGGTGCTGGCGCAATCGTTGATCGGCTTTCTGTTCAATACGGCGATTCTGGGGTTTTCGATCAATATTGCGGCGGGGTTGTTTGGCTGAGCCAGAACACACCGTCCTGTAGGAGCTGGGCTTGCCCGCGAAGCTTTTGGCGTCCTTGAGAACGCCTTCGCGGGCAAGCCCTGCTCCTACAGGGGTTGCGTATGCCTTTAGAAAACGGGGCGTTACTCGGTCGCGAGTACACCACGGCGAACCTGGTCTCGCTCGATCGACTCGAACAGCGCCTTGAAGTTGCCCTCGCCGAAACCATCGTCGCCTTTACGCTGGATGAATTCGAAGAACACCGGCCCCATCAGGGTTTCCGAGAAGATCTGCAGCAGCAGGCGCTTGTCGCCTTCCTGGGAAGAACCGTCCAGCAGGATCCCGCGCGATTTCAGTTCGTCGACCGGTTCGCCATGGTTCGGCAGACGGCCTTCGAGCATCTCGTAGTAAGTCTCCGGCGGCGCGGTCATGAAGCGCATGCCGATCTTCTTCAACTGATCCCAGGTCTTGACCAGGTCGTCGGTGAGGAAGGCCACGTGCTGGATGCCCTCGCCGTTGAACTGCATCAGGAACTCTTCGATCTGGCCCGCGCCCTTGGACGATTCTTCGTTCAACGGGATGCGGATCATGCCGTCCGGCGCGGTCATGGCCTTTGAGGTCAGGCCGGTGTATTCGCCCTTGATATCGAAGTAACGGATCTCGCGGAAGTTGAACAGTTTCTCGTAGAAGTTCGCCCAGTAGGCCATGCGCCCGCGATAGACGTTGTGGGTCAGGTGGTCGATGATCTTCAGGCCCGCGCCTGGAGGATTGCGGTCGACGCCATCAAGGTAGACGAAGTCGATGTCATAGATCGAGCTGCCTTCGCCGTAACGGTCGATCAGGTACAGCGGCGCGCCGCCGATGCCCTTGATCGCCGGCAGGTTCAGCTCCATCGGGCCGGTGGCGATATGGATCGGCTGGGCACCCAGCTCCAGGGCACGGGCATAGGCTTGCTGGGCGTTTTTCACGCGGAAGGCCATGCCACACACCGAAGGACCGTGCTCGGCGGCAAAGTACGACGCCACGCTGTGGGGTTCGTTGTTGAGGATCAGGTTGATAGCGCCCTGGCGATACAGGTGCACGTTCTTGGAGCGGTGGGTCGCGACCTTGCTGAAGCCCATGATCTCGAAGATCGGCTCCAGGGTGTTCGGGGTCGGCGATGCGAATTCAATGAACTCGAAGCCCATCAGGCCCATCGGGTTTTCGAAGATATCGGTCATGGTGACGCCTCATCATTTTTATCAAGTAACGGTCAGTTAGTTGCTATCAATGCGGACGTTGGCGGGTGGCGCACAGGAGATGCCCCGCACACTGCGGGCCAGGAAATCGCCGTAGATCAGTTGGAACCCAAATATCTTCATGTCGACCCAGTCTCTCAGGGCGAGGCTTCTGCTGCCAGAAGACGTTATTCTTATATGCGTAACCAGATTCTACATGGCGTAACCCGGTTTGTCCGTATCCCTTTTTTATTTCGACCCGGGCAGCCGCAAAGCCGGTCGGTTGCACAGGTAGATGCCGGCCAGGATCAACCCGCCGCCCAGGCACATGATCAGCGTCAACTGCTCGCCCAGCAATAGCGCGCCACAGATCACCGCGGTCAACGGATTGAGGCCGATAAACACGCCAGCACGCGTTGCACCGATATGCTGGATGCCATCGTAATACCAGATATAGGCCAGCGCCGAACCTAGGCCGCCGAGGTAGACCAGGCTCATCATCTGTTGTGGATTCAAGGTTTCGATGAGCGCAAGACTCGCCTCCCCGCGCAGCCAGGTGGCCAGCCAGAGCATGGCCGTACCAAGCCAGATCGAATAGGTCACGGTGGTCAGCGGGCCCAGCACCCGGGTCAGGTTACGGGAGAACAGCGAGTAGACCGCCCAGGACAGCACGCAGCCGAAGATCAGCAGGTCACCGATCCAGGTCTGGGCCGCTCCGTCGAACAGGCTGCGGTTGCCGCTGATAATCACCAGCCCCGCACCGCCCATGCAGACCAGGATGCCGAGCACCTTCGCTACGTTCAGCCGCTCCTTGAAGAACAGCCATGAAGCCAGCCCGAATACCGCCGGATTCAGCACGACGATCAATGACGCCCGCGAAGCATTGATGTAGTGCAGGCCATAAAAGAAGCAGAGGTTGTAGAGAAAAATGCCGAAAAATCCCAGCAGCGCCAATTGAGCCAATTGCTTCCTGTCCGGCAGCACCAGCGTAATACGCGTCGCCACGATAAACACCAGCAGGATCACACTGGCCAGGAGAAAGCGCAGGCTGGCCAGCAACAACGGCGCGATATCGCTGGACAGGAAGCGCCCGGCGACAAAGGTCCCGCCCCAGATCATCGAGACTCCGGCAAGCTTGAAGTAGACCCGCAGGTCGCTGCCTGCGGCGAAGGTGGACACCTGTGTGTGCATGGTTTCTCCTGCTGATCGATTACGAGGGTTGTCAAACTGGCTGCATTATTTTATTTATGTCGACTCATCGTGAAATGAGTAAAAGCTCATGACCCTGACCCAGCTGGAAGTGTTTTCCCAGGTCGCCGAACTGCGCGGCTTTACCAGTGCGGCCCTGCGCCTGGGGATCAGCCAGTCGGCGGTTTCCCATGCCCTCAAGGGGCTTGAGCAGGAGTTGGGTGTCGAGTTGCTGCGTCGGCACCAGGGCCAGGTGGAACTGACGGATATCGGCGCACAGTTGCTGCAACGGGCCCGGGCCATGCTGGGCCTGGCGGACACCTTGCGCCAGGAGGCCGCCGATGCCCGAGGCATGAAACGCGGGACCCTGCGTATCGGCTCGTTCGGGCCCACTTCCTCGACCAAGCTGCTGCCGACGCTGCTGGCCCGCTACCGGCAGGCACATCCGGGTATCCAGGTGCAGGTCGACGAAGGTCCTGATCGACAGGTACTGCAATGGCTGGAAGAGCGGCGGATCGACGTGGGTTTCGTGGTGCTGCCGCAGGAGCGCTTCGACACCTTTGCCCTGGTGGAAGACCAGATGGTCGCCCTGCTCCCCGTCGGCCACCCGTTGTGCGAGCAGCCGGCCATTGAACTCAAGGCGCTGTGCCAGGATCCGTTCATTCTCACCGGAGCCGGTTCCGGGGAGTTGGTGTCCCAGCTGTTCGCGGCCCAGCGACTGGTTCCGGACATTCGCTACCGTACCGCGCAACTGCTCAGCACCCTGGCGACCGTTGCCCGTGGTGAAGGCGTGACCGTGGTGGCCGAACAATCCCTGCCGGAACACCCGGCCCCCGGTTACGTCAGCCGGCCGTTGTCGCCGCCGGTCATACGCCAGATCGGGATCGCCGTGCTCGACCGACGCCAGGTCTCACCGGCAACCCAGGCTTTTATCGACCTGGCCAGTCGATTCGAATATAGATAGCCTGTGGGAGCGGTGCTTGTCTGCGAAGCTTTTGGCGCTCTTACGGACGCCATCGCCGGCAAGCCAGCTCCCACAAGGTAGGTAATCAAGATTAAGTAAGTGAGCAGCATTACTCTTCCAGGCGCCCTTGCCCCTACAGGTTCCCTTCAATGCCATTGACCGCCAAAGGTTCTCGCTCCTGGATCGCCCGTTACGCCTTGAGCCTGCTGATCGGCCTGCTGCCGATTCTCTCCGGGATCGCCATCCTGCATTGGCAAGCCGGTCGGACCTTGAGCCAGAACGCCGGGAAAACCGCCGGCGAGGCCCTGAAGCAGTTCGACCTGATGCTCGACAATGCCGCCGAGTCCGCCAATGTCATCCTGCCCCTGGCCGGCCAGCCCTGCGACGACGTCAAACTGGCCCTGCGCGAACAGGTCACCCGGCGGCCCTTTGTCCGGGCCGCGAACCTGGCCTGGAACAACAACCTGTATTGCACTTCCTTGTTCGGGCCTTATCAGGAAGCGGTCGACCCGGCGGACTATGTCGACGGCACGCTCTGGTTGATGAACGGTAATCCGGTCACCCCCAAGTCCTCACTGCTGGTCTACCGCCTGCAGGACGGCAAAGGCGCTGCCATGGTCAGTATCGACGGTTATCACCTGGCCAATATCCTGCGCCTGATCGGGCGTGAGGCCGGCTTGCGCCTGCAGGTCGGCAATGTCTGGATCTCCGGCCAGGGCCAGGTACGCGAGGGTGAAGCCCCCGGGTTTGCCGTCGGTCAGGCGAGCTTGTCCTCCAGTCGCTTCCCCTTCAGCGTCAGTTCAGGCTTCCCGGCGGGAGAAGCCTGGCGTTACGTCGGCAAGGAATACCCGGCCCTGATGGCCTTGCTGCTGGTATTTGGAGTGCTGGCCGCGGCCACGACGCGCTGGTTGCAAAATCGCTCCAACGCACCGACCCACGAGCTGCGGCGAGCCCTCGAAGCCCGCGAATTCATTCCTTATTTCCAGCCGGTGGTGCGCAGCGATAGCCGCCAATGGGCCGGGGCGGAAGTGCTGATGCGCTGGCAGCATCCCCGTGAGGGGTTGGTGCGCCCGGACCTGTTCATTCCCCTGGCCGAAGACTCCGGCCTGATCGTACCGATGACCCGTTCATTGCTGCAACAGACCGCCACCCTCCTCGCCCCGCACGCGGCGGCCTTTGAACCCGGCTTTCACGTCGGCGTGAATATCACCGCCCGACATTGCCAGGATCTCGCACTGCTGGACGACTGCCGTGACTTTCTTGCCGCCTTTGCTCCGGGCCAGGTGCGCCTGGTATTGGAATTGACGGAACGGGAACTGATCGAACCCAGCGCCGTTGCCCGGCAATTGTTCGCCCAGTTGCGCGAGATGGGCGTGATGATTGCCATTGACGACTTCGGCACCGGGCATTCAAGCCTCAGTTATTTGCGCCAGTTCAACGTCGACTACCTGAAAATCGACCAGAGCTTCGTCGCCATGATCGGCGCCGACGCCTTGTCCGGGCATATCCTGGAGAGCATTATCGAATTGAGCGCCAAGCTCGAACTGGGCATCGTTGCCGAAGGTGTCGAAACGCCACTACAACGCGACTACCTGAGCGCCCGAGGCGTCGAGTTTCTCCAGGGCTACTTGTTTGGTAAACCATTGCCGGCGGAAGACTTTCTTAACAATTTCAAACGACAGATCAGCGTGCAAGAGGATAAAGTCGTGCTGTCAGAATAAGACACTGACACTTGTCTATCGGTATTTCTTCAACGTCTAACCCACGTTATTTACTCTTGGCCTGATAACTACTACACTTTTTCATGCCTGCAGTAATTTGATAGGAAGCCCCCAGGCTTATAAGTAACTTTCCGCACTGCCACACCCAGGTGCATACGCGTGACGAAAGCCGTTGCAAGCATTGGCTTGTCGTTTTGTTTTAGGTGGATGGCAGCCGAATACAACTCGTGGAGATAAACATCTTGTCCAAACTCGCCGTATTTCGTGCCGCAGAACAGGCCCTTAAAGAACAACTCGCCCAGCTGGAAGCCCTGAAGAATGACGCCGGACTCAAAAAGGAGATCGAGTTCGAGGAAAAACTCAAGGGCCTGATGAAAACCTACGACAAGAGCCTGCGCGACATCGTCGCGATCCTCGACCCGAACCCAAGCAGAACTGGCGCCGCGGCGCCCAAACAGCGGCGCGCCCGCGTGGTCAAGGTTTACCAGAACCCTCACACTGGCGAACTGATCGAGACCAAGGGCGGCAATCACCGTGGCCTGAAAGCCTGGAAAGAACAATACGGGGCAGCGACCGTTGATTCCTGGCTGCGCGGCTGACTTCACGCTTGAACGCAAAAGCCCTGCCCAGGCAGGGCTTTTCCTTGCAGCCCAAAAATCATACCGCCCGGTATCATGATGGCGACAATCGGCGTCTGTCGGGGACAACTCTTTCAGGCAAGAGTTCCTACTCGGCGACAAACGTCGGAAATGCAGCACTCAAAAACGACACCGCGCCCGTTATTCACCGACCCCAAGCGTTCCGACTGTTCTTAATTGCATGTAAAAAATCTCTCACAGCCAGCGGAGGGAATGCGCTACCTCTATTACGTCTGTCGGATGAAAAACAAGCCATTCACGTTCTTCACACATTTTTCACATCGATTCTTACAGGATGCAGACTGCTAAAGGATTAGCGCCCCATGCCCGCTTCGGCGGGCTTCTTTATGCCTCTTCGGCAAGTTTTATACACTTCGCTATAACTTCCCGACAAAATCGAAGTAGCCCGCTATTACCCGGCATATCTGTGCCCGAGTCTAAAATCCGCCCGTCCGAATTTGGCGCCCGCGCCCCGCTTCAGTATGATCCTGTCCCACAGGATCGGAATCGGCGAGTCTGCCTGCCGCGTCCATGATCGCCCGCTTTTTTTCACCTGCTTTGCGGAGAGCCCATGAGCCTGCAAGACCTGAACACCTTCCCCGGCGTTACCGCCCAACCCGACGCCGCCACCCAGGGCTTCGTGTTCAACCACACCATGCTGCGGGTCAAGGATGCCACCCGGTCCCTGGACTTCTACACCCGCGTGCTGGGTTTCTCCCTGGTGGAGAAACGTGATTTCCCGGAAGCCGAATTCAGCCTGTATTTCCTTGCCCTGGTGGACAAGGCGCAGATCCCGGCCGACGCTGCCGAACGGACCCAGTGGATGAAGTCGATTCCCGGCATCCTGGAACTGACCCACAACCACGGCACCGAAAGCGATCCTGATTTTGCCTACCACAACGGCAATACCGATCCACGGGGCTTCGGCCATATCTGCATTTCGGTGCCGGATATTCGTGCGGCCTGCGCGCGCTTCGAAGAGCTGGGCGTCGAATTCCAGAAACGCCTGACCGACGGTCGCATGAAAAGCCTGGCCTTCGTCAAGGACCCGGACGCCTACTGGGTAGAAATCATCCAGCCGGCGCCGTTGCAAGACATCTGATAGCGCCCGGTCAAGAAAAAGCCCCATGAATCAGGGATTCATGGGGCTTTTTAATACGCTTCCATATCAAGCCGGAGCGGAGCTGCGGATCAGATGGTCAAAGGCGCTCAGGGAGGCCTTGGCACCCTCGCCCACCGCGATCACGATCTGTTTGTACGGCACCGTAGTCACGTCACCGGCCGCGAAAATGCCAGGCAACGAGGTTTCACCACGGGCATCGACGATGATCTCGCCGCGCGGCGACAGCTCGACACTGCCCTTGAGCCAGTCGGTGTTCGGCAACAGGCCGATCTGCACAAAAATGCCTTCCAGCTCGACGGTGTGGAACTCACCCGAATCACGGTCCTTGTAGACCAGGCCGGTGACCTTCTGCCCGTCGCCCTTGACTTCACTGGTCAGCGCGCTGGTCACGACGTTGACATTCGGCAGGCTGTAGAGCTTGCGTTGCAGCACGGCATCGGCGCGCAGCTTGCTGTCGAACTCCAGCAGCGTTACATGGCTGACGATACCGGCCAGGTCGATGGCCGCCTCGACACCGGAGTTGCCGCCACCGATCACCGCGACACGCTTGCCCTTGAACAGCGGGCCGTCACAGTGCGGGCAGAAGCACACGCCCTTGGCCTTGTATTCCTGCTCGCCCGGCACCCCCATTTCTCGCCAGCGGGCGCCGGTGGCAAGGATCACGGTCTTGGCCTTGAGGCTGGCACCGCTTTCAAAACGCACCTCGTGCAGTTCACCGGCATTCTTCGCCGGCACCAGGGCACTGGCCCGTTGCAGGTTCATGATATCGACATCGTACTGGCGAACATGCTCTTCCAGGGCGCTGGCCAGTTTCGGCCCTTCGGTTTCCTGGACCGAGATAAAGTTCTCGATCGCCATGGTGTCCAGCACCTGGCCACCGAAACGCTCCGCCGCGACACCGGTACGAATACCTTTGCGCGCAGCGTAGATCGCCGCCGCGGCACCGGCCGGGCCACCGCCGACCACCAGGACATCAAAGGCGTCCTTGGCGCTGATTTTTTCCGCCTGTTTCTCGATGGCGCCGGTGTCGAGCTTGCCGAGGATTTCCTCGAGGCCCATGCGGCCCTGGCCGAAGTTCACACCGTTGAGGTAGACACTGGGTACAGCCATGATCTTGCGATCATTGACTTCGTCCTGGAACAGCGCGCCGTCGATGGCGACGTGGCGGATGTTCGGGTTCAGCACCGCCATCAGGTTCAGCGCCTGGACCACGTCCGGGCAGTTCTGGCAGGACAGCGAGAAGTAAGTCTCGAAGTTGAACTCACCCTTGAGCGAGCGGATCTGTTCGATCACTTCGACACTGGCCTTCGAAGGGTGGCCGCCGACTTGCAGCAGGGCCAGCACCAGCGAAGTGAATTCGTGGCCCATGGGGATACCGGCGAAACGCAGGCTGATATCGGCTCCCGGGCGATTCAACGAGAACGATGGCTTGCGCGCATCAAGGCCGTTGTCCAACAAGGTGATCTGGGTGGAAAGGCTGGCGACTTCTTTGAGCAGTGCGAGCATTTCCTGAGATTTCGCGCCGTCATCAAGGGAGGCGACGATCTCGATCGGTTGCGTAACCCGTTCCAGGTACGACTTCAACTGGGCTTTAAGATTGGCGTCCAACATGCGGGCGATTTCCCTTTTTCAATACTGTAGAAATAACAACGCCCAGGTGATTACCACCCGGGCGTTATGGGGCGGTGCGGCTGACTTATGAAGTGCGGATGACCGCCCTTGAATGACTCACGGACTTAGATCTTGCCGACCAGGTCCAGGGACGGAGCCAGGGTGGCCTCGCCTTCTTTCCACTTGGCTGGGCAGACTTCGCCTGGGTGAGCGGCAACGTACTGAGCGGCCTTGATCTTGCGCAGCAGCTCGGAAGCGTCACGGCCGACACCGCCATCGTTGAGTTCAACGATTTTAATCTGGCCTTCCGGGTTGATCACGAAAGTACCGCGGTCGGCCAGGCCAGCTTCTTCGATCAGTACGTCGAAGTTGCGGGAGATGGTCAGGGTCGGGTCGCCGATCATGGTGTACTGGATTTTGCCGATGGCTGGCGAAGTGTTGTGCCAGGCAGCGTGGGCAAAGTGGGTGTCGGTCGACACGCTGTAGATTTCAACACCCAGTTTCTGGAACTCGGCGTAGTTGTCAGCCAGGTCTTCCAGTTCGGTTGGGCAAACGAAGGTGAAGTCAGCTGGGTAGAAGAACACGACCGACCACTTGCCTTTCAGGTCAGCGTCCGAGACTTCGACGAATGCGCCGTTTTTGAAAGCGGTTGCTTTGAACGGTTTAACTTGGCTGTTGATGATAGGCATCGTTGACTCTCCGTCAGGGGTTAAGAAGTTGATGGGAGAATCCTAGCCATTCTTTTGCGTTCTGGCTCATTGGCAAAGCTGATGCTCGCGATTGGTTTTCGCTATGAGCAGACACTATTAATAGAAGAAATCTTATGCTCCTTGATCCACCGGCTTTTCGACGATGAGCCCCATGCCCGGAAACGGGCTGGCCTCTATATAACGCATGGCCGATTTCATGTCCTTCCAACCGACATAACTCATCAGCGACTTCAGGTCCCAGCCGCTGCGATGGGCCCAGGTGGCGAAGCCACGGCGCAAGGAATGGCTGGTGTAGTGCTCGGCGGCAATCCCGGCGCGCTCCAGGGCCTGGCGCAGCAAGGGGATGATGCTATTGGCGTGCAAGCCCTCCTCGCCCAGGTGCCCCCAACGGTCAATGGCGCGAAACACCGGGCCACGCACCAGCGCGGCGCTGTTGATCCAGTCGATATAGGCCTGCACCGGGCACAGGCGCTGCAAGGCCGGGGCCTGGTAGGTCTGGCCGAGGTTGTCGCGGTCGCTTTTGCTGCGCGGCAAATACAGCGTCATGCCGGAGCCTGCGACAGCTCGGACATGCTCGATTTCCAGGCGACAGAGCTCGTCGCTGCGAAAGCCCCGCCAGAAGCCCAGCAGGATCAGCGCCTTGTCTCGTCGGGCGCGCAGCAGCATCGGTCGATCATCGGCGGCCAGGGCCAGGGTCGCTTGCCCATCAAGACTGGCGACGACTTGCTCCAGATGCTGCAACTGCAGCGGTTCGGCCTGTTTCTCCCGCGCCGGGTGCAGGGCGCGAATGCCCTTGAACACCTTGCGCACCAGAGGCGCCTTGGTCGGATCGGCGAAACCCTGGCTGTTGTGCCATTGCGCCAGGGCTGACAGCCGCAGCTTCAACGTGTTGATCGACAGTACGCCGGCATGGGCCATCAGGTAGCGCACCACGCTGTCACTGGTGGCCGGCAGGAAACCGCCCCAACTCACTTCGAAATGTTCTATGGCGGCCTGATAGCTGCGACGGGTGTTGTCCCGCGTCGCCGCCTGCAGGTAGCGGTCCAGCTCGTTCATGACCTCGATTCCCGACATTCGTACTGATTCCCCGGGCAAAATCGCGAAAGCGGCTTATCACATGGGGTAATACCAGTATATCCCGTGTCAATAATTTCAAATATCGGCTTTTCACTTTTATCTATATGCTATGTAAATACATGGTACGTACCACAGTACGAAATCGTAGGAGAGAACATGGCTCGCGGCGGCGTAAACAAGGCAGTGGTGCAAACGGCACGCTTGGCGATCCTCGCCCGCGGCGAGCACCCGAGCATCGATGCGGTACGTATCGAAATGGGCAATACCGGGTCCAAAACCACCATCCATCGCTATCTCAAGGAGCTGGATGACAGTGATCTGCGCCGTGTGGCGCCCACGGAGTCACTCGACGAAGAGCTGGGCGAGCTGGTTTCGCGCCTGGCACAACGCCTCCAGGAACAGGCTCGGGAACCTGTCGAGCAGGCCCGGGCACAACTGGCGGCGGAAAAAGCCGAATGGCAGGCGCAATTGGCCGAGATGGCCCGGCAGATGGAGCAACAGCAGCGCCAGTTCGAGATCCAGGCCGTGGCCCTGGCCGATGAGTCGCGCAACCTGCAAACCACCCGCTCGATGCTGCAGACCGAACAGACCCGCAACGCCGGGCTGAGCCAGGCCTGTAGCGATTACGAATTGCGCCTCAAGGACAAGGACCAGCAGATCCGCTCGCTGGAGGACAAGCATCTGCACGCCCGCGAAGCACTGGAGCACTTCCGCAGTGCAGCCCGCGATCAGCGCGACCAGGAACAGCGCCGACATGAGACGCAGATCCAACAGGTACAGATGGAGTTACGCCAGGCTCAGCAGGGCGCGCTGGTACGCCAGGACGAAATCACCCAGTTGCACCGTGACAATGAGCGGCTGCTGGCGGAAAGCCGAGGAAGCGCGAAGGCGCTCAAACTGGCGCAGGAGCAACTGGAAAAGGAACGGCTGCGCACAGAGCACCAGATTCAGCACGCACGAACGCTGGAGAATGCCAGCACCCTGCTCCAGGAGCGCCTGCGGGTGGCCTTGGCGGAAAGTGAGTCGCTTAAGCTTGAACTGACTGATCAGCAGGGACGAAGTCAAGCGCTTGAACGCAAGCTGGCTGAATCCGAAACCGCACTGAAAGAGCTTCACGCCCCCCTGTAGCCCGACTGGCGATACGGCCTCAACAAGAAGCCGTATCCTCGCGAATCTATACGGATTCACCCCCTCATCCCCCCATAAATCCCCACTCCCCTATCTCGATCAGCGGTTTCGCCGACCTGCGACATTCTGCCCCAGTGCAAAAAAGTACCGAACGAAGTGTCGTCAAGGATTTGTCAGGACGGCGTTTGAAGGCTGTAATCAATGCCAGATTCTTCCTGGACACCGGAAGACACAACAACAATAAACTGACCTTCAGCGCCTCCGTGCGCAATGAAGAGGAGTGTTCGATGAAAGCCATTGCCACCGCACTGCTTGTCACCACCGGTCTCACCCTCAGCGGCGTCAGTCTTGCCGCCCAGACCCTGACCATCGCCACCGTCAACAACAGCGACATGATTCGCATGCAGAAGCTGTCGAAAACCTTCGAAGCCGAGCACCCGGACATCAAGCTCAACTGGGTGGTTCTGGAAGAAAACGTCCTGCGCCAACGCCTGACCACCGATATCGCCACCCAGGGCGGCCAGTTCGACGTGCTGACCATCGGCATGTACGAAGCTGCACTCTGGGGCGCCAAAGGCTGGCTGGAACCGATGAACAACCTGCCTGCCGCCTACGATATCGATGACGTATTCCCGTCGGTGCGTGATGGCCTTTCCGTCAAGGGCACCCTGTTCGCCCTGCCGTTCTACGCCGAAAGCTCCATGACCTACTACCGCACCGACCTGTTCAAGGACGCCGGCCTGACCATGCCCGAGCGCCCGACCTGGGAACAGATCGGCGAGTTCGCCGGCAAGCTCAACCACCCCGACAAGGAGCAATACGGTATCTGCCTGCGGGGCAAGGCCGGCTGGGGCGAGAACATGGCCCTGATCACCACCGTGGCCAATGCCTACGGCGCGCGCTGGTTCGATGAGAAGTGGCAGCCGGAATTCAACGGTCCGGAGTGGAAGAACGCCCTGAACTTCTACGTCGACACCATGAAAAAAGCCGGCCCGCCGGGCGCTTCGAGTAACGGTTTCAACGAAAACCTGGCGCTGTTCAACAGCGGCAAGTGCGCCATGTGGGTCGACGCCAGCGTGGCCGGTTCCTTCGTCACCGACAAGACCCAGAGCAAGGTCGCCGACCACGTCGGCTTTACCTACGCGCCGCATCAGGTCACCGAGAAAGGCTCGGCCTGGCTCTACTCCTGGGCCCTGGCGATCCCGACCAGTTCCAAGGCCAAGGACGCGGCGAAAGTCTTCAGCAGCTGGGCCACCTCCAAGGAATACGGCGCGCTGGTGGCCAAGGAAGACGGCATTGCCAACGTACCGCCAGGCACTCGCGCCTCGACCTACAGCGATGCCTACATGAAGGCCGCGCCGTTCGCCAAGATCACTCTGGAATCACTGAAGGCTGCCAACCCGAAAGACCCGAGCGCCAAGCCCGTGCCTTATGTCGGGATCCAGCTGGTGACCATTCCCGAGTTCCAGGCCATCGGCACCCAGGTCGGCAAGCAGTTCTCCGCCGCACTGACCGGCCAGACCACCGTCGACAAGGCCCTGGCCGATGCCCAGACCTTCACCGAACGCGAAATGAAACGCGCGGGTTATCCGAAGTAACCCCATTCAGGGACAACACACCGTCCCTGTAGGAGCAGAGCTTGCTCGCGAAGCTTTTGACGGCCTCAAAGCCGTCATCGCCAGCAAGCCCGTCCTCCCGAACCCGCGCAATACCTGTTCGCTATTTGCCTTCCATTGGTTCTGATCACCATGAATACCTCCACTGCCAAAGCCCATATGGATATACCCCAGCCGCTGCGCAAAAGCCGTTTGCGCAACCCCGGCTGGTTTCTGGTCTCACCATCAGTCGGCCTGTTGCTGCTGTGGATGATCGTGCCCCTGGGCATGACCGTTTACTTTTCGCTGATCCGCTACAACCTGCTCTATCCGGGCGAGAACCAGTTTGTCGGCCTGGAAAACTACACCTACTTCCTGACCGACTCGGGCTTTCTCCCGGGCGCCACCAACACCCTGCTCCTGGTGGGCAGCGTGCTGCTGATCAGCGTGGTGTTCGGCGTGCTGATCTCGGCGCTGCTGGAAGCCAGTGAGTTCTTCGGCCGCGGCATTGTCCGGGTCCTGTTGATTTCGCCCTTCTTCATCATGCCCACCGTCGGTGCGCTGATCTGGAAAAACCTGATTTTCCACCCGGTCTCGGGGATTCTCGCCGCGCTGTGGCGAGTATTCGGCGCACAGCCGGTGGACTGGCTGGCCCATTACCCGCTGCTGTCGATCATCATCATCGTCTCCTGGCAGTGGCTGCCCTTCGCCATCCTGATCCTGATGACCGCCATGCAGTCCCTCGATCAGGAACAGAAAGAAGCCGCGCGCCTCGACGGAGCAGGTCCGGTGGCGATCTTCTGGCACCTGACCCTGCCGCACCTGGCCCGGCCGATTGCCGTGGTGGTGATGATCGAAACCATCTTCCTGCTCTCGGTGTTCGCGGAGATTTTCACCACCACCAACGGTGGTCCGGGCTACGCCTCGACCAACCTGGCCTACCTGATCTACAACCAGGCCCTGGTGCAGTTCGATGTCGGCATGGCTTCGGCCGGCGGCCTGATCGCGGTGATCATTGCCAATATCGCCGCGATCATCCTGGTCCGGATGATCGGCAAAAACCTGACAGACAAGCCTTGAGGCCCGCGCCATGACCCTCACACTCAAACAATCCCGGCGCCTGCAAAGCGTTCTGCTCGGCACCCTGGCCTGGGCCATCGCGATCCTGATCTTCTTCCCGATCTTCTGGATGGTGCTGACCAGCTTCAAGACCGAGATCGACGCGTTCGCCACGCCGCCGCAGTTCTTCTTCACCCCGACGCTGGAAAACTACCTGCATATCCAGGAGCGCAGCGACTACTTCCACTTCGCCTGGAACTCGGTGGTGATCTCCTTCAGCGCCACCTTGCTGTGCATGCTGATCGCGGTGCCGGCGGCCTACTCCATGGCGTTCTATGAAACCCAAAGGACCAAACGCACCCTGCTGTGGATGCTCTCCACCAAGATGCTGCCGCCGGTGGGCGTGCTGATGCCGATCTACCTGCTGGCCAAATCCTTCGGCCTGTTGGACACGCGCCTGGCGCTGATCGTGATCTACACCCTGATCAACCTGCCGATCGTGGTCTGGATGATTTACACCTACTTCAAGGACATCCCCAAGGACATCCTCGAGGCGGCCCGCCTCGACGGCGCGACCCTGTGGCAGGAAATGGTCCGGGTGCTGCTGCCGATCAGCAAGGGCGGGCTGGCCTCGACCCTGCTGCTGTCGCTGATCCTGTGCTGGAACGAGGCTTTCTGGTCATTGAACCTGACCTCCTCCCAGGCCGCGCCGCTGACCGCATTGATCGCCTCCTACTCAAGCCCCGAAGGTTTGTTCTGGGCCAAATTATCGGCCGTTTCGACCCTGGCCTGTGCGCCGATCCTGATCTTCGGCTGGATCAGCCAGAAGCAATTGGTGCGCGGTTTGTCCTTCGGCGCTGTGAAATAAATACTTAAAAGGAGCCTCACCATGGCCAACCTGAAAATCAAGAATCTGCAAAAGGGCTTCGAAGGCCTGTCCATCATCAAGGGCATCGACCTGCAAGTGAACGACCGCGAGTTCGTGGTCTTCGTCGGCCCGTCGGGCTGCGGTAAATCGACCCTGCTACGACTGATCGCGGGGCTCGAGGAGGTCACCTCCGGCACCATCGAGCTGGACGGTCGCGATATCACCGAAGTCAGCCCGGCCAAGCGCGACCTGGCGATGGTGTTCCAGACCTACGCCCTATACCCGCATATGAGCGTACGCAAGAACATGTCCTTCGCCCTCGACCTGGCCGGCGAGGCCAAGACCGAGGTGGAACGCAAGGTCAATGAAGCCGCGCGGATCCTGGAGCTCGGCCCGCTGCTGGAGCGCAAGCCCAAGCAACTCTCCGGCGGCCAGCGCCAGCGCGTCGCCATCGGCCGCGCCATTGTGCGCAACCCGAAGATTTTCCTGTTCGACGAACCGCTGTCCAACCTCGACGCCGCCCTGCGGGTGCAGATGCGCCTGGAACTGGCGCGCCTGCACAAAGAGTTGCAGGCCACCATGATCTACGTGACCCACGACCAGGTCGAAGCCATGACCCTGGCCGACAAGGTGGTGGTGCTCAATGCCGGGCGCGTCGAGCAGGTCGGTTCGCCCCTGGAGCTCTATCACGCACCGGCCAACCTGTTTGTCGCCGGCTTCCTCGGCACGCCGAAAATGGGCTTTCTCAAGGGCAAGGTCAGTCGCCTCGACGGCCAGGGCTGTGAAGTCGAACTGGAGGCCGGCACCCGCATCAGCCTGCCGCTGAGCGACCCCGGCCTCAGCGTCGGCAGCCCGGTGACCCTGGGGATTCGCCCGGAGCACCTGGAACTCGCCAAGCCCGGCGACTGCACCTTGCAGGTCACCGCCGATGTCGGCGAGCGCCTGGGCAGCGACACCTTCTGCCATGTGCGCACCGCCTCCGGCGAAGCCCTGACCATGCGTATCCGCGGGGACATGGCCAGCCAGTACGGGGAAACCCTCAAGCTGCACCTGGACAGCAGCCACTGCCATTTATTCGATGCCAACGGTGTAGCGGTCGCCCGTCCGTTGCGCGCTGCCGCCTGATTGCCGAGAGCCTTAGCCATGAAACTGAACAAGCAGAATCTGCATCGACTGGCCCCTGAAGTGCGCCTGCCCCTCTACAACCTGGCCGATACCCGCCAGGGCATCGTCCATATCGGCGTCGGCGGTTTCCATCGCGCCCACCAGGCGTACTACACCGATGCCCTGATGAACACCGGCGAGGGCCTGGACTGGGCCATCTGCGGGGCCGGCCTGCGCAGCGAAGACCGCCGCGCCCGGGATGACCTGGCCGGGCAGGACTACCTCTTCACCTTGTTTGAGCTGGGCGACAGCGACGACACCGAAGTCCGGGTGATCGGCGCCATCAGCGATATGCTGCTGGCCGAGGACGACCGCCAGGCGCTGATCGACAAGCTGGCCTCGGCAGAGATCCGCATCGTTTCGCTGACCATCACCGAAGGTGGTTACTGCATCGACGACAGCAACGGCGAGTTCATGACGCACCTGCCGCAGATCCAGCACGACCTCAGCCACCCCGAGGCGCCGCAGACCGTCTTCGGCTTTCTCTGCGCGGCCCTGGCCAAGCGCCGGGCCGCCGGTATCCCGGCCTTCACCCTGATGTCCTGCGACAACCTGCCCCACAACGGCGCGGTGGCCCGCAAGGCCCTGCTGGCCTTCGCCGCCTTGCGCGACGCCGACCTGCATGACTGGATCGCCACCCATGTGAGCTTTCCCAATGCCATGGTCGATCGCATCACGCCGATGACCAGCACCGCCCACCGCCTGCAACTGCACGACGAACACGCCGTCGACGACGCCTGGCCGGTAGTTTGCGAACCTTTTGTGCAATGGGTGCTGGAAGACAAGTTCGTCAACGGCCGCCCGGCCTGGGAAAAGGTTGGCGTGCAGTTCACCGGCGACGTCACGCCCTATGAAGAGATGAAGATCAAGCTGCTCAACGGCAGCCACCTGGCCCTGACCTACCTGGGTTTCCTCAAGGGTTACCGGTTTGTCCACGAGACCATGAACGACCCGCTGTTCGTCAAGTACATGCGTGCCTACATGGACCTGGACGTTACCCCGCAGCTGGCGCCGGTGCCGGGTATCGACCTGACCGAGTACAAGGACACCCTGGTGCAGCGCTTCTCCAACCAGGCGATTGCCGACCAGTTGGAGCGGGTCTGCTCCGATGGCTCGTCGAAGTTTCCCAAATTCACTGTCCCGACCATCAACCGGCTGATCGCCGACGGTCGCGAGACCGAGCGCGCGGCGCTGGTTGTGGCGGCCTGGGCCCTGTACCTCAAGGGTGTCGATGAAAACGGCACGACCTACAGCATTCCGGACCCACGGGCCGAATTCTGCCAGGCGCTGGTGGCGGATGACACCTTGATCGTGCAGCGGCTGTTCGCTGTCGAGGAGATTTTCGGCACCGCGATTCCCCAGTCCGCCGAGTTTATCGCCGCTTTCGAACGCTGCTTCAACAGCTTGCGGGAAGTGGGCGTGAGCAAGACGCTGGAGCGTTTGTTGGCCAAGATTACGGCCTAGAGATCGAAACATGAACCTGTGGGAGCGGAGCTTGCCCGCGAAGCTTTTGGCGGTCTCACGGACGCCTTCGCGAGCAAGCTCAGCTCCCACAACGATGCAGTGATCCAGTTCCAACTCCGGGCACCGTCATGAATCAGAAACTCTATCTCGGTATCGATTGCGGTACCCAAGGCACCAAGGCCATCGTCCTCGACAGCGTCAGCGGTCAGGTGCTGGGCCAGGGCTCGGCACCTCATACGATGATCAGCGGTGCCAACGGCCGCCGTGAACAGGACACCGGGCAATGGCTGGACGCTTTCGTCCAATCCACCCGGCAAGCACTGGCCGCGGCCAGCGTCGACGGCCAGGCGATCCTCGCTATCGGCGTCTCCGGCCAGCAACACGGCCTGGTCCTGCTCGATGAACAAGGCCAGGTCCTGCGCCCGGCCAAGCTCTGGTGCGACACCGAAACCACCCCGGAAAACCAGCGTCTTCTGGAACAGTTGGGAGGCGAACAGGGTTCACTCGAACGCCTAGGCCTGGTCATCGCTCCTGGTTATACCGTATCCAAGTTGCTCTGGACCCAAGAGCAGCACCCGGACCTGTTCGCCCGGATCGCCCATATCCTGCTGCCCCACGATTACCTCAACTACTGGCTTACCGGCCGTAGCTGCGCGGAATACGGCGACGCCTCGGGCAGCGGCTATTTCGATGTGCGCAAGCGCTGCTGGGACCTCCCGCTGCTGCGCGAGATCGACCCCAGCGGGCGCCTGCAAGCGGCCTTGCCGGAGCTGATCGAAGCCCATCAGCCGGTGGGCCGGATCCTTCCTGGGATCGCCGGGCTGCTGGGCATCAACCCCAACGCCCTGGTCTCCAGCGGTGGTGGCGACAACATGATGGGCGCCATCGGCACCGGCAATATCCAGGCCGGGATCATCACCATGAGCCTGGGCTCGTCCGGTACGGTCTATGCCTATGCCGACCAGCCGCTGATCAGCCCCCACGCCTCGGTCGCGGCCTTCTGCTCCTCCAGCGGCGGCTGGCTGCCGCTGATCTGCACCATGAACCTGACCAACGCCACCGGCGCCGTGCGTGGGCTGTTCGATATCGGGCTCGACGACTTCAATGCCCGGGTCGAGCAAGCTCCGATCGGCGCCGAAGGGGTCAGCATGCTGCCGTTTCTCAACGGCGAACGAGTCCCCGCCCTGCCCCAGGCCACGGGCAGCCTGTCAGGCCTGACCCTGACCAACCTGACCCAGGCCAATCTCTGTCGCGCGGTGGTCGAGGGCACCACCTTCGGCCTGCGTTACGGATTGGACCTGCTACGCGAAGCCGGCCTGCGGAGCCACGGTATCCGCCTGACCGGTGGCGGTTCGAAAAGTCCGGTGTGGCGGCAGATGGTCGCCGATATCATGGACACCCCGGTGGTCTGCACCCGCCAGAGTGAAGCCGCGGCCCTCGGTGCGGCGATCCAGGCGGCCTGGTGCGAGTCCGCCGGCGTGCAAAATCTGGCCGAACTGTGCGAACGTTGCGTCAGTCTCGATCTGACGAGCGAAACCCGGCCAATCGCGGCCAACGTCGCCGCCTACCAACCCGTTTATCAGCACTACCGCCAACAGGTAGCGGCCCTTCAAGAGTGAGTACCCATGTATCTGGTCTGTGGTGAAGCGCTGTTCGATTTTTTTAGTGAGCCTGATGCGAGCGGGCAAGCCTCGAAAGTGAATTTCAAGGCGATTGCCGGCGGTTCGCCGTTCAACGTTGCGGTCGGCCTGCGCCGTCTGGGGGTCGATGCGGCATTGTTTGCCGGGCTGTCCACCGACTACCTCGGGCGCCGCCTGCAGCAAGTCCTGCAGGAAGAAGGTGTACGCGCGGATTACCTGCTGGACTTCGACGCCCCCACCACCCTGGCGATGGTCGCCGTGGGCGCCGACGGCTCGCCCCATTACAGTTTCCGTGGTGAGGGCTGCGCCGACCGCCAGTTGCTACCGGGCCACCTGCCGAAACTCGGCGACGAGGTGCGTGGGTTGCATATCGGCTCGTTCTCCCTGGTGGTGCAACCGATTGCCGACACCCTGCTGACCCTGGTACGCCGGGAAAGCGGGCGCCGGCTGATCACCCTCGATCCCAATGTCAGGCTCAACCCGGAACCGAATATCGAACTGTGGCGCCAACGTATCGCGACCCTGGCCGAACATGCCGACATGATCAAGGTCAGCGACGAGGACCTGAGCCTGCTCTATCCAGATCGCGACCCGCAGAGCATCGCCCAGGAATGGCTGGCCCAGCGCTGCCAACTGGTGTTCCTGACCCGTGGCACCCAGGGCGCCAGCGTCTACAGTCGCCGGCATGGTCACTGGTCGGTGCCGGCCCGTGAAGTCGTCACCGCCGATACCGTCGGTGCCGGCGATACCTTCCAGGCGGCCCTGATCGCCTGGTTGACCGAGCAGCAGTTGGACTCGGTGCAAGGTCTGGAACGCCTGGACAAGCCCCAGATCGACGCGATGCTGAATTTCGCCGTCAGTGCCGCGGCGATCACCTGCAGCCGAACCGGGCCCGACCTGCCCTATCGCCATCAGGTGGTGTAACAACGCCCCTGCCCAAGACTGCCGCCCTCGTGACCAGCAATAACGGGGGCTGCCGAAACCTGTCAGTCACGTCGGGACAAAGCATTCCAATCCGGCAACAGATTCAACCGCGCGGAGAGTTGCCATCCTCCACCAACCCCCAATCCTTGGCGTCCAGCTCCTTCGCCGCGACCGGCGGCGCGGGAGGCGTCTTCTGCACGGTGAGGGCCGCGGTATCCTGATGCAGTTTCAGGCGCAGGCGCAGGTTGTTCACCGAGTCGGCGTTCTTCAGCGCCTCTTCCTCGTCGATCGCGCCCTCTACCACCAGCTCGAACAGCGCCGTATCGAAGGTACGCATGCCGATCAGCTCGGACTTCTCCATGATGCCCTTGAGCTCGGAGAACTCGTTGCGCTTGATAAAATCACGCACCGTCGGCGTGCCCAGCATCACTTCCACCGCCGCCCGGCGCTTGCCGTCCAGGGTCGCGACCAGACGCTGTGAAACGAAGGCCTTGAGGTTGTTGCCCAGGTCGTTGAGCAACTGCGGCCGGCGGTCTTCCGGGAAGAAGTTGATGATGCGGTCCAGCGCCTGGTTGGCGTTGTTGGCGTGCAGGGTGGAGATCGCCAGGTGCCCGGTATCGGCGAAGGCCAGGGCGTGCTCCATGGTTTCGCGGTCGCGGATCTCGCCGATCAGGATCACGTCCGGGGCCTGGCGCAGGGTATTTTTCAGCGCCGCGTGGAAACTGCGGGTGTCGACCCCGACTTCGCGCTGGTTGATGATCGACTTCTTGTGCCGATGGATATACTCCACCGGGTCTTCGATGGTGATGATATGGCCACTGCTGTGGCGGTTGCGGTAATCGATCAACGCCGCCAGCGACGTCGACTTGCCCGAACCGGTGGCGCCGACGAACAGCACCAACCCGCGTTTTTCCATGATGGTATCGAGCAGGATCGGCGGCAGCTTGAGGTCTTCGAAACGAGGGATTTCCAGCTTGATATTGCGCGCGACGATGGACACTTCGTTGCGTTGCTTGAAGATATTGATCCGGAAACGGCCGACACCCGGCAAGGACAGCGCCAGGTTCATTTCCAGTTCGCGCTCGAACTGCAGGCGTTGTTCGGCGTCCATGATACCGTCGGCAATGGCCGCCACTTCCCCGAGTTTCAGCGATTCACCGCCCAGCGGCTTGAGCACGCCGTTGAATTTGGCGCAGGGCGGCGCACCGGTGGACAGGTACAGGTCCGAACCGTCCTGGGCGGCCAGGGTTTTCAGCAGTGCGTGGATATCCATGGCAAAGGTGTCCGCAATACAGTCAAAAAGAGGTTTAGCGATTAAGCTTGTGTCATTTCAATGTGACGAATGTCTACAGCTTGGCGGGATAATAAGCCGCGGCGCAACCCAAAGCTTCACCTTCAAGGCAGGTTTATGAACGGATCTCAAGGCGACACCGCCACCCGACTCGGTACCTGGGACTGGGATATCGACCAGGATCTTTTTGTCGCCGATGCCCACTTCGCCCAATTGCACGGAGTCGACCCGGCGCTGGCCAGCCAGACGCCCATCAATGTCTACTTGGACAGTGTGCACCCTGAGGACCGTGCCCTGGTGGCCCACGGCATCAAGCAGTGCCTGGAGCAGCACACCGAGCACGCTGAAGAATACCGGGTATTGCAGGCCGACGGCCAGGTGCGCTGGGTCTTTGCCCGGGGCCGCTGCCACCTCGACCCCCATGGTCGGGCACAGCGCTTTGTCGGTGCCGCGCTGGATATCACCGAACACAAACGCACCGAAGAGGCCCTGCGCAATCTCAACGAGACCCTGGAAGAGCGCGTCGCCCAGCGCACCCGGGCGCTGGCCGAGTCCAACCAGCGCTTGCAGAACGAGATGTTCGAGCGCGAGCGGGCCGAAGAAGCCTTGCGTCATGCGCAGAAAATGGAAGCGGTGGGACAACTCACCGGCGGCATCGCCCATGATTTCAACAATATGCTCACCGGCATAATCGGCAGCCTGGACCTGATGCAACGTTACATCGCCGCCGGACGTAGCGACGAAATCGGCCGTTTTGCCGACGCCGCCGTGAGCTCGGCGCAACGGGCCGCGGCCCTCACCCACCGGCTGCTGGCGTTTTCCCGGCGGCAATCGCTGGACCGCAAACGTATCGACCCCAACCAACTGGTGCGCTCGCTGGAAGAGCTGTTCAGTCGTACCAAAGGGGCCCATATCACCCTGAAAGTCGAGTTGGGCCAGGACGTGTGGCCGGTCAACACCGACACCGGGCAACTGGAAAGCGCCCTGCTCAACCTGGTGATCAATGCCCGCGACGCCATGCCCGACGGCGGCGAGCTGCGCGTCGTGACCAGCAACAGCTACCTCGATGGCGGCGATATCAGCACCCTGGAACCGGTCAAGGCCGGTGACTATGTGATGATCGGCGTCAGCGACAACGGCACCGGCATGAGCCCGTTGATCCTGGCCAAGGCGTTCGACCCGTTCTTCACCACCAAACCCATCGGCCAGGGCACGGGCCTGGGTTTGTCGATGATCTATGGCTTTGCCCAGCAGTCCGGCGGTCACGTCACCCTGGAAAGCGAGCCGGGCAAAGGCACCTGCGTACGCTTGTACCTGCCGCGCTATCACGCGCCGCAAACCGAGACGCCGCGACCGGCGCTGCAACCCGCGGAATCGCCGCTGGCCGAGGTCGACGAGTCGGTGATGGTGGTGGAGGATGATCCGGCGGTACGGATGCTGGTGCTCAATGTCCTCGACGAGCTGGGTTATACCGTGCACCCGGCGGCGGACGCGCGGACCGCCTTGCCGCTGCTGGAGTCGAGCTTGCGCATCGACCTGCTGGTGACCGATGTCGGCCTGCCGGGGATGAACGGCCGGCAATTGGCGGAAGTTGCCCGTCAGCACCGTCCGGGGCTCAAGGTGTTGTTTATGACCGGTTATGCCGAGAAGGCCGCCGAGCGCCAGGGTTTTCTTGAACCGGGCATGGATCTGATCGCCAAGCCTTTTACCCTGGATGCACTGGCGAACCGGGTGCGCGACATGATCGGGCAAACGTCCTGATCTTCGGGCATAATCCCGCGCCCGTCGCATGCCCCAAGGTTTCAAGGTAACGAATCGATGAAAGCCCAAGCCCGTCATATCCTGGTCAAGACCGCCGAGGAAGCCGAACAACTCAGGCTACGTATCGTCAAGGGCGAAGCCTTTGATGTGCTGGCCAAGAAGTACTCCACCTGCCCGTCCGGCAAGCGCGGTGGGGATCTGGGGGAAGTCCGTCCGGGGCAGATGGTCGGGGCTATCGACCAGGTGATTTTCAAGAAACCGCTGCGTACCGTGCATGGGCCGATCAAGAGCAAGTTCGGGTATCACCTGGTGCAGGTTTTCTATCGCGATTGAACCGGGGGACCGCGTTATCGTTCTTCGCGGCGGTGCGGCGATCCGACAAGCCCTGCTCCTACAGCACTGTGTCGATCACAAACTTTGTGTACGACACCAACCTGTAGGAGCAGGGCTTGCCCGCGAAGAGGCCCGCAAGAACACTGTATTTTCCCGATCAGTCTCGCGGAATCAGCGCCCCACGCACCTGAATCACCCGACTCGCCAGCCGATGCCCGGCCAAGGCCGCCTCTTGTGGATCACTGCCCGTCAGGCGACTGGCCAGATACGCCGCACTGAACGAATCCCCCGCCGCCGTGGTATCGACCACCGTCTCGACCTTCTGCGACGGCACCTCGAACGCCGCGCCCTCGCAGTGAATCAGGCAACTCTCCGCCCCCCGCTTGATCACCACTTCCGGGATGCCGATATCCTCATAGGCACGGAACACCGCCTCGCCATCGGCATAATCGAACAGCGCCTGCTCGTCTTCCAGGGTCAACAAGGCCAGGTCGACATAGGGCAATACCGAGCGATACGCCTCGCGCGCCTGCTCGACATCCGCCCAGAGACGCGGCCGGTAGTTGTTGTCGAAAACCACCCGGGTATCGCCCCGGCGGGCCTCCTGCAGCACGGCAATCAGCTTTTCCCGCCCGAGCTCGCCCAGCACCGCCAGGGTGATGCCGCTGAAATACAGCACGTCGTAATCCGGCAAAGCCGCCAGCACCGGCGCGGCTGTCGGCGCGGTGAAGCAGTCGCGCACGGCCGCTTCGTTGCGCCAGTAGAGAAAGCGTCGCTCGCCCTTGGCGTCGGTCTGGATGCAATACAACCCGGGCAAGCGCCCCGGCAGGCGTTGCACCAGGTCCAGGCCGATGCCTTCCTCGCGCCAGATCCGGCACATGCTGTCGCTGAAGCTGTCATCGCCCAGGGCGGTGACATAGTCCACCGAAGCCCGTCCGCCCAGTTCGCGGGACAGGTAGACGGCGGTGTTCAGGGTGTCGCCGCCGAAGCTCTGGTGCAGGCTGCCGTCGGTGTGTTGTTGCAGTTCGATCATGCATTCGCCGATCAGGGCGATGCGCGGTGGGGGCAGGTTCAGGGGGATCATTCGGAAAGTCTCGTGGTGTCAGGGCGGGCCTCTTCGCGGGCAAGCTCCGCTCCCACATTAAATCCAGGTTGAACCGCAATGTTGCGAACAACCGAAAACCTGTGGGAGCAGGGCTTGCCCGCGAAAGCAATATCCGCTTAGAAACAGGTCTCGAAGGTTTCAATCACGCTCAACTGTTCATCGACAATGCAACCGACCCGCCACTTGTCGAAGGTCAGGCACGGATGCGAAGTACCAAACGAGACGATATCCCCGACCTTCAACTCACAACCCGGCGCCACCGTCATGAACGCATGCTGGTCCATCACCGCCGTGACCTTGCAGGCGCTGAGATCCTCGCCCACCGCTGGCAACACCCCCGGCTGATAACGCAGCAACGACACCGGCAACCCGGCATCGAATGCCACATCGCGCTTGCCCAGGGCGATCACCGCAAACCCCGGTTCCGGCATCGATTGCACATGGGCCCAGACCTCCAGCGCCGGACGCAAGCCTTCGCTCAGATCCCCCCGACGATGCAACACGCAGCACTGGGCGTCCTTGTAGATACCATGGTCGTGGGCGACATAACTGCCCGGGCGCAACACACTGAGAAAACGTCCGTCAGCGTCCTGGGCCTCGAATTCCTCGGCGATCAGGTCATACCAGGCCGACCCCGAGGCGGTGATGATCGGCTTGCCGATATCAAACGCGCCGCTGTTCTGCAGGTCCACCGCCAGCCGCACCAGGGAACCGGCGAAGGCGCGGATCCCGCTCTCGGCCTGATCGCCGTGAATCACCCCTTCGTAACCTTCGATACCGGTCAGGGCCAGTGCCGGCTGGGCCTTGATCGCCCGGGCCAGGTCCAGCACCTCCTGTTCGCTGCGGCAACCGCAACGACCGCCGACCACGCCATACTCGATCATCACGTTCAAACGCAGGCCGCGTTCGGCGAAGAAAGCCCCCAGGGCCGCAACGTTGTCCGGGTGATCGACCATGCAGTAAAACTCGAACTGGGCATCGGCCAACAACTCGGCGATCAGCGCCATGTTCGGCGCGCCCACCAGTTGGTTGGCCATCAGCACCCGGCGGACACCCGCCGCGTAGGCGGCACGGGTCTGCACGGCGGTCGCCAGGGTGATGCCCCAGGCCCCGGCGGCCAGTTGCCGAGCGAACAGCGCCGGGACCATGCTGGTCTTGCCATGGGGCGCCAGTTCGGCACCGCTACGGCTGACGAAGTCCTGCATCCAGCGGATATTGTGCTCCAGGGCGTCGCGGTGGAGCACCAGCGCCGGCAGGCTGACATCGCTCACCAGTTGCGCGCCGACGTTGGCGGCGCCTTTTTCCACGGCGGCGAAGTTCAAGGCAGTAGACATTCCAAACTCCTTATCGGCGGCGCCCTTGGCGGCCGCGCTAGTCGTTGATGCGACGGGCCAGGTTGTTCGCGCTCTCGATCAGCACCCGGCGATAGTCGTTGTAGTTGGTCTTGGCATCGGCCCGTGGGGCAACGATGCACAGGGTGGCGATGCAAATGCCCCGCTCGTCCTTGACGGGCGCGGCGAAGCAATGAGTAAAGGTGTCGGCGACGCTGTCGAAGGAAAAGAACCCGTCGATCCCGGCCTGGCGGATTTCCTTGAGGAATACCTCCAGCGGCAGGCGCTGGCCGTCCGGCAGGATAAAGTCATCCTGGTCGATCAGGTCGATGATCTGCTGGTCGCTCAGGTGCGCCAGCAGCAGGCGCCCGGAAGCGGTCCAGGGGATCGGCGCGTTTTCGCCGATATCCGAGGAAATCCGGAAATGCCGCTCACCTTCCTTCATCAGCGCCACGGTGTATTTGCGCCCGTTGAGCAGGCACATCTGCGCGGTTTCCCGGGTCTGGCTGACGATCTCCTGCAAGGCGTGGTCGGCCTCGCGGGTCAGGTCGAAGTGCCGCAGGTGCGCCTGGCCGAGAAAATACAGCTGGCGGCCCAGGTAGACATGGCCCTCCTTGCCGACCGACTCGAGGATGCGCCGCTCCAGCAGTGATGCCACCAGCTCGTAGACCGTGGATTTGGGGCTGCCGATACCGCTGGCAATGTCGTTGGGACGCAGCGGCTGGCCGACCTCCTTGAGGTAATCGAGGATATCGAACGCCCGGTCCAGCCCTTTGGCCCGGCGCTTGATGGTGTCTTCGGTCATGTCAGTGCCATCCCATTGGAAAAATTGCCGGGGAGTTTACCCAGAGTCCTGCGGCGACTGTTAGATCGCTTTCGCGGGCAAGCCCTGCTCCTACAGTGTTGTGTCGTGTACAAAATGAGTGTTCGACAAAAATTTGTAGGAGCAGGGCTTGCCCGCGAAGAGGCCCTCAAGGTTTCATCACTTCTTCTTGTACGCGATGCAATCGATCTCGACCTTGCAGTCGACCATCATATTCGCCTGGACACAGGCCCGCGCCGGAGCGTGCTCGGGCGTGAAGTACTCGGAAAACACCTTGTTGAAGCTCCAGAAATCCCGCGGATCTTCCAGCCAGACACCGGCGCGGACCACATCTTCCAGGCCATAACCGGCCTCTTCGAGAATCGCGATCAGGTTCTTCATGGTCTGGTGAGTCTGCTCGACGATACCGCCAACAATGATTTCGCCATCCAGCGCCGGCACCTGGCCGGACACATGCAACCAACCGTCGGCTTCGACGGCCCGGGCGAAAGGACGCGGCTGACCGCCACCCGCGGTGCTGCCGGTGCCATAACGAGTAATGCTCATACTGTTCTCCTTGAATAAAAAATTAAAAGCGGGTGTTTTTCAGAAATTCCGCGAGACGCGGCGACTGCGGGCGTTCGAACAGTTCTTTGGGTGGCCCCTGTTCTTCAATACGCCCCTGGTTCATGAATACGATCTTGTCCGAGACCTCAAAGGCAAAGCGCATCTCGTGGGTGACCAGCAACATGGTCATGCCCTCTTCCGCCAGGCCCTTGATCACCGCCAGCACCTCACCCACCAGCTCCGGGTCGAGGGCCGAAGTCACTTCGTCGAACAGCATCAGGCTGGGGTTCATCGCAATGGCCCGGGCAATCGCCACCCGCTGCTGCTGTCCGCCGGACAACTGCCCCGGAAAGTGATTACGCCGCTCCAGCAGGCCGACCCGCTCCAGCCACTTCTCCGCCAGCGCGACGGCCTGGTCCTTGGGCAGCTTCTTGACCTTGAGCAGGCCCAGGGTCACGTTCTGCAAGGCCGTCAGGTGCGGAAACAGGTTGAACTGCTGGAACGCCATGCCGGTCATGGCCCGGTGCTGGGCAATGACTTTTTCCGGGTGACGGACACGCTTGCCGTTCACTTCGCTGTAGCCGATGGACTCGCCGTCCAGGGTGATCTGGCCGCCCTGGAACTCTTCCAGCAGGTTTACGCAGCGCAGCAGCGTGGTCTTGCCCGAGCCGCTGGAGCCGATCAGCGTGACCACGTTGCCGCGCTGCATGTCCAGGTCGACGCCCTTGAGCACTTCGAGCTTGCCGTATTGTTTGTGCAGCCCGCGAATGCTGAGCAGTGCTTGGGAATCAGTCGTCATGGCAAGGCCACCCGCTTTTCAATATGCCGACCGAGCAACTCGATCGAGTAGTTGATGATGAAGAACAAGAAACCGGCGAACAGATAGAACTCCAGGGTCATGAAGGTCCGGGCGATCACCTGCTGGGTGCTGAGCAGCAGCTCGGCGACACCGATCACCGAAAGCAGGGTCGAAGCCTTGACGATCTCGGTGGACGAGTTGACCCAGGTCGGCAGGATCTGCCGCAGCGCCTGGGGTAGCAGCACATAACCCAGGGCCTGGTGGAAGGTCAGGCCGATGGCCTTGCTCGCTTCCATCTGCCCCCGGGGGATGGCCTGCATCGAGCCGCGCACGATCTCCGCCACGTGGGAACCACAGAACAGCGTCAGGCCCAGGGCACCGGCCTGGAAGGCGCTGATCTGCCAGCCCAGGGCCGGGGCCATGTAGAAGCAGGCGAGGACCAGGACGAACACCGGGGTGCCACGGATCAGGTCGACATACAGACGAAACGGCGCGCGCATCCAGAACTTGCCGTAGGTCAGCACCAGCCCGGCGACAATGCCGATCAGGGTGCCGCAGACAATCGCCAGGAGCGAGACCGCGACACTGGTCTGGAATCCCTCCCAGAGGGTTTCCCGGGCGATCCACAACTCATGCCACCAACTTTGCGATTCGTACATGAGTGTCTCCTATCGGCGGATCGCCAGACGCTGCTCGAGGTAACGCAGCATCAGGGCAATGAGGTAACAAGCGACCACATAGAGCGCCGTGGTGACCATCCAGGTTTCGATCACCCGGTAGCTTTCCACGTTGATCTTGCGGGCGTGATAGGTCAGCTCCGGCACGGCGATGGCCGCCGCCAGGGAGGTGTCCTTGAACAGGGAAATAAAGTTGTTGGACAGCGCCGGCAGCACGTTGCGCAACATCACCGGCACGGTGACATAGGCCCGCACCTGCCATTCGCCGAGGCCGATGGCCAGCCCGGCTTCGCGCTGGCCCTTGGGAATGCTCAGCAGGCCGGCGCGGAACACCTCGGTCAGATAGGCCCCGGCATACAGCGACAGCGTGACGATAAACGAGGGAATCTTGTCCAGCCGGATGCCCAGGCTCGGCATGGCGAAGTAGATCAACAGGATCAACACCAGGATCGGCGTATTACGGATCACCGTCACATACACCGAGGCCAGTGCCCGCAATGCGCGATGCTTGCTGAGCAAGGCAAACGCCATCATCAGGCCGATCACACAACCGATGGCGATGGACACCAGGGCCAGTTCCAGGCCCAGGCCCAGTCCCGCCAGCAAGGTGTCGAAATCGCGCCAGACGGCGGCAAAGTTCAACTGATAGTTCATGGTTCGCAGTACCTTCGACGGGGCGCCGAGTGCGGCGCCCTGCCCTTAACGGATCACTTGAATTCGACAGGGAAACCGATTTCCGGCGAAGGAAGATCGACGCCGAACCATTTCTTGAAGGAGGCTGCGTAGGTGGGGAACTCGACGCCGGTCATGGCTTCATGCAGCGCGGTGTTGACGAAGTTCAGCCAGTCCTGGTCGCCGCGCTTGACCGCGCAGGCATAGGTCTGTGGGCTCCAGGCAAAGGCCGGGCTGCGGTACATGCCAGGTTTCTGCACCATCAGGTACTTGACCGAGGACTGGTCGGTGGCGGCGGCATCGGCGCGACCGGTGCTCATGGCCTGGTACATCAGGTCAACGCTGTCGTACTGGTCGACCTTGGCCTTGGGCAGTGCCTGGTGCACCAGTTCCTCGGCGTAGACATTCTGCAGCACGGCCACGGTAACGCCGTCGCCGGCGGCACGCAGGCTGTCGATTTCCTTGTACTTGCTATTGGCTGGCAGCAGCAGCGCGACACCCTCGCGGTAGTACGGCAGGGTGAAAGCAACCTGCTGGGCACGGCTGGCGGTGACGGTGATGAACTGGCAGCTGATATCGACCTTGTCGGTCAGCAGGTTGGGAATCCGCGCATCGGAAGACTGCACCACGTATTCGACTTTGCTGGCGTCGTTGAACAGCCCCTTGGCGATCATGCCGCCGATATCGATATCGAACCCCTGCAACTTGCCGTCGGCGCCCTGGAAGTGCCACGGCGCGTTGGTGCTGCCGGTGCCTACAATCAAGTGACCGCGTTTGAGCACGCTATCGAGCTTGCTGTCCGCCGCTTGCGCAGCAACCGCCGCCGAAGCCGCCAGAAGAAAAACACAGGCTTTAAACAAGGAAAGTCCACGCTGCATGACGTTGCACTCCGATGATGTGTATTCCGCTATAACGGAACCTAGTATGTAACAACGGAATAGACAGCAGAATCTGTGCCAGCAGATTCAGCGCACTGCAATCGAGGCTATAAACTCAATAAAAATCAATGAGATAAAATTTTCCGAAAAAGCAATGTCACAGGCGGTAGCACAGCATGGTGCTACGGAAGGCTACGAGGGTGTGGGTGTGAAGGCCCCAAGGCGGTGCGGGGGTGGGTGATTTGGGGGCGGCCTTTGGCAGTTCCGTTAGCAAGCTAATAGAAAGCCCAGCACTTAATTCCGCGTTAATCCTGCAGACGGAAAGTGAAATTGACCGCGCTCGCGCAGGCTTGCCCTGACGCCCTCCGCGGCATACCCCGCGCCACTCGTGGTGCCGGGGTGAACGCTCAAGCCGCTCAGGAGAAACACCATGAAACTACGAACCCTGTTGGTGATGGGTGCCCTGGCCCTCTCGACCTTCGCCGGCCTGGCCCAGGCCGACACCTCCAGCACCAGACAACCCGTGCCTTATCACTACGGCATGCCCCTGAACATCGCCAAGGTCACCTCGATGACCGAGCAACCGAGCCAGGACTGCAAAGTGGTTACCGCCGATATGAAGTTCATCGACACTGCCGGCAAGCCCGAGAACGTCAGCTACCTCAAGCTGTCGGACGCCTGTAACTTCAATAACTGATTCCGCCTGCAAAGGTGGCCTTGAAGACGCCACAAGCTTCGCGGGCAAGCCCTGCTCCTACAGTGCGACGTCGAATACAAAGCTTGTGTCCGACATAGGCCTGTAGGAGCAGGGCTTGCCCGCGAACCGCTGCAAACGGCCATTCACCATAGACTGCGGCGCCAGGCAATCGCTTCCGCAGACATGCCCGGCCCACGGAGTCGCGTCAACTCCTGCTCTGACATAGGGCACGACCGCTGGACAGCAATCACTTGCTGCATACACGGCATTCCCTCTTCTACCCCTCTCGTTCAGACACCATTCAGCAATTGGTAATCAAAACTGTTTAGTAATGAGTATCATTATGTTACAAATTACCATCTTCTCTAACAGTGGTGCGTTGCCGAATGCTGGTTCCCTTCCTGATCATGCTGCGCGAAGGCATTGAAGCCGCGCTTATCGTTGGCATTATCGCCAGTTACCTCAAGCAGACAGGCCGGGGTCAGTGGATGCCGGCGGTGTGGATCGGCGTGTTTCTCGCCGCCGCCCTTGCCCTGCTGGTCGGTGGTGGCCTGGAGCTGGTCAGTGCCGAGTTCCCGCAGAAACAGCAGGAACTCTTCGAAGGCCTGGTCGGGCTGGTCGCCGTCGGCATCCTCAGTTCGATGGTGTTCTGGATGCGCAAGGTCGCCCGCTCCATCAAGCACGCGCTGCACGAATCCCTCGACCAGGCACTCGCCGGTTCCAAACATCAGGTCTGGGCGCTGATTGCCATGGTGTTTTTCGCCGTGGCCCGCGAAGGCCTGGAAACCGTGTTCTTCCTGCTGGCGGTGTTCCAGCAGAGTGACGGTCCGGGCGCGCCCATCGGCGCCCTGCTCGGCCTGATCCTGGCGATTTTCATCGGTTTCGCCATCTACAGCGGCAGCATGCGCCTGAACCTGGGTCTGTTCTTCCGCTGGACCGGCCTGTTCATCCTGGTGGTCGCCGCCGGCATCCTCGCCAATTCGGTCCAGGCCCTGCATGAAGCCGGCCTGTGGAACCACCTGCAAACCGTGGTCTTCGATATCAGCGCCACGCTGCCGATGGACGGCCCGGCGGGCTCGGTCCTGGCCGGCATGTTCGGTTACCAGGATGCGCCGACGGTCAGCGTCCTCGGCGCCTACCTGCTGTACCTGGCGTTCACCCTGGTGCTGTTCTTCCTGCCGAGCACGGCACCGGCACCCAAGCACACTTCTTCCGTTCCCAACCAGTAAGGTTACCCATGTCCAACCCTGCAACTGGCAAACCGCCCCAGGCCCTGCGCTGGGCGGTAGCCGGCTCGGTGATCGTGATGATCGCGGCCGGTGGACTGTTCTATTACGCCTCGCAACTGGCCGCGAGCAAACGCCAGGCCCATCACAACGAAATCACCGTGACCATCCAGGCCCACGGCTGCGAGCCAAATGCCCTGAGCGTGCCGGCTGGGCAGAACAGCTTCCGCATCCTCAACAGTTCGCAACGCGCGGTCGAGTGGGAGATCCTCGACGGCGTACTGGTGCTCGAGGAGCGCGAGAACATCGCCCCGGGCCTGAGCCAGGTGATCAATGCCAACCTGCAACCCGGCGACTACGCCATTACCTGCGGCCTGCTGAGCAATCCGCGCGGCACCCTGCACGTCACGCCTACGGCGGCTTCCGAGGCCGCGGCCAAGGCGCGTCCGTCAATGACCGCCTTTATCGGGCCGTTGTCGGAGTTCCGCGTCTACCTGAGCAGCCAGGGCAACGCACTGATCAAGGCCGTCGATGCACTGGAACAGGCGATTACCGCCGGTGACCTGACCCAGGCCCAGGCGCTCTATGCCCCGGCCCGTGCCGCCTATCAGCGTCTGGCCCCGGCCGCCCAGCGGCTCGCCGAACTGGATAACGCGATCAATGCCCGCGCCGACTATTACGAAAAACGCGAACAGGACCCCGGCTTCGGCGGCTTCCACCGTATCGAGTACGGCCTGTTCCAGCAACGCAGCGTCGACGGCCTGGTGCCGGTCGCCCAGCACCTGCAAGCCGATGTCGCCAACCTCAAGCAGCAACTGCTGGCCCAATCGCTGCCGCCGGAACAACTGGTCAGCATCGTCGTGCGCAGCCTGCGCAGCATGGCCGATACCCGCGCCAGCGGCGGCGAAGAAGAGCGCTACAGCCACGTCGACCTGGACGGCTTCGCCGCCAACCTGCAAGCCGCACAAAAGGTCATCGACCTGATGCGACCGCTGCTGCTCAAGTCGTCCGGCGAGCTATTGGTGAAGATCGACAGCGCCGCCACGGCCCTCGACGCCGAATTCAACGGACTGCGCAACGCCGACGGCTATGTCACCTACGACACCGTAAGTGCCGCGCAACGCCAGCAGATCAGCAACAAGGCCAAGGACCTGGCCGATGCACTCGATGGAATCGATCCCGCCCTCGGCCTTTCCGGCCTGTAACCAAGCAGACGATACGAACATGAGCGATTCAGAACACAACAACACCGAATTCTCCGCCCAGCGCCGTCGCGTCCTGCTGGGCATGGGGGTGGCCGGCGCCGCCCTCGCCGGCAGCGCCCTGAGCTGCCCGGCCATGGCCGCCAGCCAGGCCCAGGTCACCGAAGCCCCGAGCAGCGACAAGACCGAGGACCGCCACGACTTCCACGGCAAGCACCAGACCGGGATCGTCACCCCGCGTCCGGCCGCCGGCATGATCGTCTCCTTCGACGTCCTGGCCAGCGACAGCGAGGAACTCGAACGCCTGTTCCGCACCCTGAACAAGCGCATCGCGTTCCTGATGAGCGGCGGCCCGGTGAAACAGGTCGATGAAAAACTGCCGCCCCTGGATTCCGGGATTCTCGGCCCGGTGGTCACCCCGGACAACCTGACCATCACCGTCGCGGTAGGCGAGTCGCTGTTCGACGAGCGTTACGGCCTGGCCGGCGTAAAACCCAAGCACCTGATCCGCATGGTCGGCTTCCCCAACGACGCGCTGCAAGCGGAACTGTGCCACGGCGACCTGAGTATCCAGTTCTGCTCGAACACCCCGGACACCAACATTCACGCCCTGCGCGATATCGTCAAGAACACCCCGGACCTGCTGCTGGTGCGCTGGAAACAGGAAGGCACGGTACCGGCCCAGGCGCCGCTCAAGGCCGGCGAACCGGCCCAGAGCGCACGCAACTTCCTCGGTTTCCGTGACGGCTCGGCCAACCCGGACTCCAACGATGGCAGCGCCATGGACCGTATCGTCTGGGTCCAGCCCGGAGCCAATGAACCGGCCTGGGCCGTGGCCGGCAGCTACCAGGCGGTGCGGATCATCCGCAACCTGGTGGAGCGCTGGGACCGCACGCCGTTGCAGGAACAGCAAAGCATCATCGGCCGGGTCAAGGCGACTGGCGCGCCCATGGGCGGCCAGAAGGAAAGCGATATCCCCGACTACAGCAAGGACCCGGAAGGCAAGCTGACCAAGCTCGATGCGCATATCCGCCTGGCCAACCCGCGCACCACCGAAACCCAACGCAACCTGATCCTGCGTCGCCCATTCAACTACTCCAATGGCGTGAGCAAGAACGGCCAGCTGGAAATGGGCCTGCTGTTCATCTGCTACCAGGCGGACCTGGCGCAAGGCTTTATCGCCGTACAAACCCGGCTCAACGGTGAGCCCCTGGAGGAATACCTCAAGCCTATCGGCGGCGGTTATTTCTTCACCTTGCCGGGGGTCACGGGCGATCAGGACTTTATCGGTCGCTCACTGCTTTCAGCTGCAAAACAAAAAACCACCGCTTAATCCTTAACTCACCAGGAAACGCCCCATGAAGAAGTCGCCTCTTGCTTTGTTGTTGGCCCTTGGCTTGCTCCACACGCCGCTTTCGGCTTTCGCGGCCACCGCGCCGCTGGATCTGGTGGGCCCGGTGTCCGACTACAAGATCTATGTGACCGCGGAGATCGATGAGCTGGTCAGCAAGACCCAGCAGTTCACCGACGCGGTGAAAAAAGGCGACCTGGCCACCGCCAAGAAGCTCTACGCACCGACTCGCGTGCACTACGAGAAGATCGAGCCGATCGCCGAGCTGTTCAATGACCTGGACGGCGCCATCGACTCCCGCGTCAACGACCATGAAAAAGGCGTGAAGGCTGAAGACTTCACCGGCTTCCACCGCATCGAATACAGCCTGTTCTCGGAAAACACCACCGACGGCCTGGGCGCCCTGGCCGACGGCCTGAACAAGGACGTCAAGGACCTGCAGACCCGCGTTGCCGGCCTGACCTTCCCTCCTGAGAAAGTCGTCGGCGGTGCCGCCGCGCTGCTGGAAGAAGTCGCCGCGACCAAGATCTCCGGTGAAGAAGACCGTTACAGCCACACCGACCTGTATGACTTCCAGGGCAACATCGACGGCGCGAAGAAAATCGTCGACCTGTTCCGGCCGCAGATCGAGAAGCAGGACAAGGCTTTCGCCGCCAAGGTGGACAAGAACTTCGCCGCCGTGGACAAGATCCTGGCCAAGTACAAGACCAAGGATGGCGGTTTCGAAACCTATGACAAGGTCAAGGATGCCGACCGCAAGGCCCTGGTGGGTCCGGTCACGACCCTGGCTGAAGACCTGTCGACCCTGCGTGGCAAGCTGGGCCTGAACTGAGGCCGGTGGTTATCCCGGGGGATTGCGATCGCCCGGGATGACCTCATCCGCGCTTTACAACATCCGATACAACAACCGCTCGATCCGCACCCGACTGACCCGCCGCAGGAACTTGCCCACCGCTTCCGGATAGTCCACCAGGGTTTCCAGGCTCTTGAAGCTGTCGATCCGCTGGGTGTTTTCCATGATCAGCGCCAACTCCTTGGCCCGCACCTCGCACAACTCGCGACGTGGATCGTCGATCAGCAAGGCATTCTCCAGATCCAGCCGGAACGCCCGTGGATTGAGGTTGTTCCCCGTCAGCAAGGTATAACGCTCGTCGACCCACATGCCCTTGAGGTGATAGGTGTTGTCACCGTCACGCCACAGGTGCAGGTTCAACTGCCCGCTGTCGATCACCGGCTGGTGACGCTTGGCGAAACGCCGCAGGCTGATCTCGTAGAGATAGGGCAAGGCGGCGATCACCTTGAACGGCTGGCTCGGCGGGATATAGAAGTCGTTGGCGGTCTTGTCGCCGACGATGATATCGATCTTCACCCCACGCTCCAGGGCCCGGTTGATTTCCCGGGTCACCGCCAGCGGCATGTTGAAATAGGGCGTGCAGATAGTCAGTTGCTGCTGGCTGGAGGCGATCAGTTCGCAGACCAGGCGGTTCAGCGGGTTGTTCTTGCCCAGGCCCATCACCGGGCTGACCGACAGGCCGAAGGTCGGTTCACTGCCGGCCGTGGTGTCATAGCCGGCTTTCTTCAAGCGGCTGCGCAAATCGCCGATGTCGCCGCGCAGGCTGCGGGTCGTCGGCAGCTCCGGCACGTCAAGGCGGCGCACCGCCCGGGAGGCCAGCAGCTCGTTGCGTATCAACCCCTGCATCGAGTCGGCCAGTGCGGCGTTTTGCAGCACGTGGTAACGGTCGAAGCGGTATTTGTCGAACTTGTGCAAGTAGACGTTGTTCAGGCTGGCGCCGCTGTAGATCACGCAGTCGTCGATCACGAAACCCTTGAGGTGGAGCACGCCGAACAGTTCGCGGGTCTGCACCGGCACCCCGTAGATCGGCACTTCAGTGGTGTGGTCGCGGGTTTGCGCCTGGTACCAGGCGCTGTTGCCCGGCTGCTTGCCGGCACCGATCAAACCGCGCTGGGCCCGTAGCCAGTCGACCACGACGACAATCTCCAGCTGCGGATGGGCCGACTTGGCCGCATGCAGGGCATCGAGGATTTCCTGTCCGGCTTCGTCTTCCTGCAGGTACAACGCCACCAGCGTGATGCGCTGCCGGGCACCGGCGATCTTCTCCAGCAGGCAACGCCGGAACTCGGCGGCCGAAGGCAGGATGGTCAAAGCCTCGGCAGCCAGCGGGAAGCTGCGCAGTTTGGGCAACAGGGAGCGTTTGAAGAGCGACGGCATAGGGCTCGCTAGGGTCGAATGCGAAGGATCGCTGAGTCTACACCATGCGCCGCTCTCGGACGCGCCTTCGAAGAGGGCTTTGCTGCCAACCTGGAGTCGTTCCCCGATGCGCCCCCTGCCCGTCCTCCTGTCACCCGCCATGGATTTATTTGAAAAAGACGATTGACCATGGAGAACGATCGTTCTACTCTCTTTCCCATGAACGAAATCACTCCGAACCAGACCCGCGAAAACCTGCTGGATACCGCCGAGCAGTTGATCTATCAAGGTGGCATCCATGCCACCGGCATCGATCTTCTGGTGCGCACTTCCGGGGTGGCACGTAAAAGCCTCTACAAGTACTTCGGCACCAAGGACGATCTGACCCTGGAAGCCTTGCGCCGCCGGGATATCCGCTGGATGCAGTGGTACCGCGGTGAAGTCGACCAGGCCGAAAGCTCCGGTGCCCGCCTGCTGGCCCTGTTCAGCGTGCTCGGCGGCTGGTTCGCCAGCGAAGGCTTTCGCGGCTGCGCCTTTATCAACACCGCCGGCGAAACCGGCGACCCCAAGGACCCGGTGCGGCAATTGGCCCGGGAACATAAACAGAAGTTGCTCGACTATGTGGTCGAGCTCTGTGAAGCACATGGCATCGCCGATCCCCTGGCCACTGGCAAACAGTTGCTGATCCTGATCGACGGCGCCATTACCGTTGCACTTGTCATGGGCGACCCCGGTGCAGCCGATAATGCGCAATGCATGGCGCGAACGTTATTGGCGCTCTGAGTCGTGCCCCGAACCGCCATTACGCTCCGGATGAGCGAGTGGCGGGCGGGCCACCGACCGCTTGACCCAAGCGCGACAACTTGTCTGAACCCTACTCAATTGGAGACATTGCCATGTCATCTGACGCTGACGTTCGCCCGCCGCTTCCCCCCTTCACCCGTGAATCGGCGATCCAGAAGATCCGCCTGGCCGAAGACGGCTGGAACTCCCGTGACCCGCAGCGCGTGTCCCTGGCCTACACCCTGGACACCCAATGGCGTAACCGTGCCGAGTTCGCCCACAACCGTGAGGAAGCCAAGGCGTTCCTGACCCGCAAATGGGCCAAGGAACTGGATTACCGCCTGATCAAGGAACTCTGGGCCTTTACCGACAACCGCATCGCCGTACGTTATGCCTATGAGTGGCATGACGACTCGGGCAACTGGTTCCGTTCCTACGGCAACGAAAACTGGGAATTCGACCAGAACGGCCTGATGTCCAACCGGCATGCCTGCATCAACGACATGCCGATCAAGGCCGAGGAGCGCAAGTTCCACTGGCCGTTGGGGCGCCGCCCGGACGATCATCCAAGCCTCTCCGACCTGGGGCTGTAACCCCTCCCTCGATCATTCCCGCCCCGGGTGGGAATGATCGCCTTTGCAAAAAATCGCCTGATGGGCGATTTTTTTCTGCAGCCTTGAATAAATTCCCAACATCAGGTGTTCAATCCATAACAAGCATTGCGATCGACAGGCGTCGCAAATAAATTTCAGTGGCCACGAATAAAACCCGACGCATCAGTGTTTACTAGCCAACAGATACCGGAGCATTACCGATGAGCATCAAAGCCACCTTCGCGGTTCCTTTCCTGATGGCCAGTTGCATGGCCGCGGCCCTGTTGAGCACGCCGGCATTCGCCTCGGGCGAAAAACCGGAATCGATGCCGCCGACCTGCCCCAAGGGGCAGGTGTGGAACAAAGCCAAAAAGGCCTGCGTGCCGTTTGTCAGCAGCCTGACTCCCGACGAAGACCGCACCGACTACGCCTACCGCCTGGCCAAGAACGGGGACTATCAAGCCGCCCTGGATCTGCTCGACACCCTCAAGCAACCCAATACCGCCAAGGCCCTGAACTATCGCGGTTACGCCACCCGTAAGCTGGGCCGTACCGACGAAGGTATCGGCTACTATCTGCAGGCCCTGGAGCTGGACCCGAACTACGCCCAGGTCCGCGAATACCTCGGTGAAGCCTACGTGATCAAGGGCCGCCTCGACCTGGCCCAGGTGCAGTTGCAGAGCATCAAGTCGCTCTGCGGCACCGGTTGCGAAGAATATGAAGACCTGGCCGACGCCATCGCGCACCCGATTCCCAGCTGATCACCGTTAAAGGCGGAGGTTGTCATCGCCAGCGACAAGGAAATACGCACCGAGATGGGACAGCACCTGCCGCGCCTGTGGCGTTACGCGCTGGTGCTGTCCCGGCAACGCCATATCGCCGAAGACCTGGTGCAGGCCACCTGCGTCCGCGCCCTGGAGCGAGGCGATCAGTTCGTCTCGGGCACGCGTATGGACCGCTGGCTGCTGAGCATCCTGCATTCGATCTGGCTCAATGAAGTGCGCTCCCAACGGGTTCGCCGCGGCCAGGGCCTGGTGGATGCCGACGAAGCCTTGAGCTTTGACGGCGAACAGGTGGCGCAGACCCACGTCCTGGCCTCCCAGGTGATCCGGCGCGTCGACGCCCTGCCCGACGCCCAGCGCGAAACCGTATTTCTCGCCTATGTCGAAGGTCTGTCCTACAAGGAAGTGGCCCAGGTGCTCGAAGTACCCATCGGTACGGTCATGAGCCGGCTGGCCGCCGCACGGGTGAAGTTGGCGGAACATCCGCCCCTGCGTGCCGTGCCCAGCGCCAACAGCGGAGAACGGCGATGACTGACCAGCTCTCGCACTACACCCCGACCGATGAACAGTTGGTGGCCTTTCTCGACGACGAAGTGGACGCCGAGGAACGCAGCCGGATCGAGGCCGCGCTGGCCCGCGACGAAAGCGTGGCCGAGCGTCTCGAGTGGCTGATGCGCAGCGAACTGCCGTTCCAGCAAGCCTATGACGAACTGCTCGAACAGGCGCCCCAGGCTCGACTGGAGACCATGCTGCACAGCCTGCCGACAGAAAAAAAGGCCGCGACGCCGATGAGTCGACGCCGTTTCCTCGCCGTGGCCGCCAGCTTCATGGTCGCGGGGATTGCCGCGGATCGACTGTTCCAGGTCTGGCAGACACCCCCGCCGTCGAGCGAAATCAGCTGGCGTGGGCTGGTGGCCGACTATATGGCGCTGTACACGGCACAGACCCTGGAGAACCTGCCCGGCGACGACGCCACTCACCGGGCCCAGTTGCAAAGTGTCCAGCAGTACCTCGGGCTGGCGCTTGACCCCGCCCAGGTGCAACTGCCGGTTGTGCAACTCAAACGCGCGCAGATGCTCGAGTACGAACATATACCGATTGCCCAGATCAACTACCTGGACCCGCAACATGGGCCGCTGGCGTTGTGCATCACCCACTCGAAAACCGGGACCCGGGCCATGGCCCAGGAAGTGCGCCATGGCATGAATGTGGTGTTCTGGTCCGGGCCGACCTATGCCTACATGTTGATCGGGCGCAACTCGGTGGCGGAGCTGAACAATATGGCCGACCTGCTCAGGCAGCGTTTCGCCAGTTGAACCAGGCGATGTGGCCGGGCGCCTGCCAGGCCAATAACCTACCCGTCTCGCGGCCGACCACCGACGGTCCGAGGCGGCGCCTGGCGCAAGCACAACGACTAGACTGTTCGAGGCCGAACCCAATTTCCAAGGAGGTCCCATGTCCCCGTCTCACAACCTGCCGCCCCTGAACGACCCGCGTTGCGCCCTGGTCGTGATCGATATGCAGAATGACTTCATTCCCGGCGGCCAACTGGCGGTCCAGGGCGGCGACGAGATCGTGCCACTGATCAACCGCCTGGGCGCCCGCTTTCGCAATGTGGTCATCGCCCAGGACTGGCATCCCCGCGGCCATGTCTCGTTCGCCAGCAGCCATCCGGGCCATGCGCCCTTCGACAGCGTGCAACTACCCTATGGCACGCAAACCCTCTGGCCGGACCATTGCGTGCAAGGCAGCCACGGCGCGCAGCTGCATGCGGACCTGGACCTGCCCCATGCGCAATTGATCGTGCGCAAGGGCTGCAACCGCGAGATCGACAGTTATTCGGCCTTCGTCGAAGCCGACCGGCGTACGCCCACCGGCCTTTCCGGTTATCTGAAGGAACGGGGTATCGATACGGTCTATCTGGTCGGCCTGGCGTTGGACTACTGCGTCGCCTGGTCGGCCCTGGATGCACGGACGGCGGGTTTCAGCACCCTGCTGATCATCGACGCCTGCCGGGCCATCGACCTGGACGGCTCACTGCAACGTGCGCTGGGAGAGATGGAAACCGCCGGGGTGAAACTCATCGACTCGATGGCATTGGCGTAGCTACATCGTCCATTTTGCGCTTTATCACTTACGGGCTTGCTTACGTAGCCCAGCTTCACGCCCCTGTTGCTTTTTGGCGAGACGCTGGGCTAACTGCCTGATGGCTTCACAGTAAGCAGGAAGGCAATGTTGAGCGTCGGGAATACCCATTTTCCTGACAACTTGCAGCGCTGCCGTTGAGCTAAGGTACTTACCTCCAGGCTTTATTGCCCCCCGAATAACGGCCTTGCGATCATTGACCAAGACTGACGCATTTAAATTCAACACTTTTACAGTTTTCCTGGCTCGGTCTGAAAGTCCTTCTACCAAACCACTCTCATGAAAAAAGAACTGGGTACTCGCGTTTTGTCCGAGCGGCGATTCGAAAGGCTCTTGCGCAGGATCATAATTCTTTTTCTCAACCGCCCCGAACGCACAAGCCGTCGATCCCTGACTGGGCGGGAAGCACGCCACCATATTCGTATAATCAATGCTCCGACTTTGATGCTCTGCCTGAGGATAGATATGTTCAATATGACAACTGAGCGCCGTCTCCTTACCCGCAACCACCTCAACTTTGGTTGAACATTTCTGCTGAGTCAACAACCGCCGCATCGTATAAGCACACAGATGAAACTGCTCCAGCAGGAGTGCACGACGCACGTCTTCTGTCGGGAAACCTCCGCCGGAATAAGTCAGATTCTGGGGGGAGCGACGATTGGCATGTTTCCAGGCAGTCAGCGCTGGGGGTTCAACTCCTTTTTGAATACTCCTCATGGACGGTCCTCTTCAATCCACCTCAGAGAATCAATACTGCTCTGAATTTCCAGGACGTCAGGAATGTCCCCGACCTTGTGGCGTAATACGTCCAATCCCGCCTGGGCCTCATCGAACTTGTCGTCCTCCAGCAAGCGCCTGATGACACTAAGAGGACCACTGGCTATCAGGCTTTGGGCCCTCCCTCCCATCAACTCCTCAAGCACCTCTCCGCTACTCAATCCCAGCGATCGTTCGGGATGGCCAATATAACCGCCCTCCTTGAGAAGCATCACTGCTGTTGCTGGCAACTCTCCAAGAATTTGCGGTGAGTGCGTGGTAATGATGAACTGGCAATTAGGGAATGTTCTTTCCAAATTGGATACCACGGTCCTTTGCCATGCAGGATGAAGATGAAGATCCAACTCATCAATCAAGACCACACCTCGTCCCAACAAAGGCTCCTTGATTCCTGGATTCAACAGTGTCAGCCGACGTGCCAAATCCCCTATCATTGCCAGCAGGCAACGCTCACCATCCGAGAGCTGCAAAATGTTAAGCTCACGATCCCCCTTAAGAAGGGTCATCCGCAAAGAAGGTTTACGTCTGATTCGGATATCCTTGAATCCTGTGAATATCTCGATGGCTTCGCGAACCGCAGAAAGCTCTACATCACGAAAGTCCGAGTCATCGCGACGCTTTTCATTCTCCAGATCTTCCTGGTTTCTAAACCAGATAAAAAATCGTTTAAAATCTGCTCCGCCATGACCCAGCGCATCCTCATACCCCTCGGCAATAGCGTTATTCAATCGTTCTCTAACACGAAGAGGTACCTCAAGAACAGCACGATGTACATCGTAGTAGACAGCCAGGGGAGCTTGAATCTCGCTGGACTCAACGAGTTCGTAATGGGCTATTGCATTAGCCAACGAATTCACAGCTGAGTTCAAACGCGCCAGATCACTGCTACGCTCTTCCGGGTGTTTGCCTGATTTTCGATTTAATGCAATGGCCCAGCTCAGCTCCTCTGACAGACTGTCCCATTGGGTGACAGTGCTCAGGCGGGTGTACTCTGAACCTATGCGGATATCGTCTTGAGATATAGACCGAGACTTTGAAGCTTGGTCGATGATCCTGGACGTCAGGCTGGAAAGCGCAATAGCCAACGCATCCAGAATCGACGATTTGCCGACACCATTAACCCCCACAAGCGCAGTCGTTCGCTCCTTGAAGTCGAGCTCGATACGCTCGATCCCACGAAAATTGACGAGGGTGAATCGCTTGATCTGCATGATGGGTTTCCAGCTTGCCCGGCACAATCAGCCGGTATCCAATAAAGTGCGACGATCATAGTAACTATCAGAGGGGCTGTCACGACGTAGGCGCCCACAAACTGTGACAGCCCCCCTGAACTATTGAGCTTCCACTTCCTTGGCTTGATTGCCCTCCTCCATGACCGATTGCACCACCGCAAACACGCTCAAGTCACTGAGCGTCACCTGTGCCAGCGTCTCGCTCGGTAGCGCCAGCAGGGCCTGATGCGCCTCGTGCTTCAAGCGTGCGATCAGCAGCCGCTTGCCCTCGGTCGGGAAACGCATGATGAAGTCCTGCAGGGCTTCGAGGCTGGTGCCGTCCAGGTCCGGTGACTCCTCCAGGCTGAGAATCACCGAATGCACGGCCTCACCTTGCTCGCGAACCCGCCGCGAGACGCTGCCAAGGATGCGTTCGGCGTTGGCGAAGAACAACGGCTCGCCCGGGCGCACGATCAGCACCCCGGGGACTTCCCGTGCCTGGGGATGCAGCTGGCAGTCGACGAAATCATGGCCCTCGGCAATATGCCCGAGCACCTGGACCGAGGCTGAAGACATCTGCCTCAACATCAGCATCAGGCTGATCGCCACCGCCGCCAGCAGACCGTCCAGCACCCCGAGCAGCAGCACCGCGGCCACCGCGCAGATCGCCAGGACCCGGTCGCGGCGCCAGACGAAGTAGCGATGCAAGGGCTCCAGGCTCAGGGCCCGGGTCAAGGCATGAATAACGATGGCCGCCAGCACCGGCTCCGGCGTCAGGGCGATCAGCGGCAACAGGGTCAGCACGATCACCAGCACCACCAACGCCGCCACCACCCCGGCCAACCGTGAGGTAGCACCCGCCGCATCATTGGCCGAGGTCGCCGAGTAGCCGGCACCGGCGGGCATGCCATGGAACAGGCCGGACAACAGGTTGGCGCCGCCCAGTACCAGCAGGTCGCGGTTGGAGTTCACCCGATCGCCGTGCTTGAGGGCAAAGGCGCTGATGGAACCATAGGACTCGGCGTAGAGGATCATCACCATGGCAAAGCCCAGTTCCACCAGCTTCAGCCAGTCGGAAAACGCCAGGCGCGGCAGCGACGGCACCGTCAGTTGCAGGTCGATCACACCGATCAGGTCGACGCCATAGCCGGGCAAATCCAGCCATTTGCCGGCAGCCACACCGAGCATCACCACCAGCAAGCCGCCCGGCAGGCGCCGGTAGCGGCCCAGTACCGAGAGCAGTACCAGGGCGACCACCGCCACCGCGACCCCGGCCCAGTTCCAGCGCGGCAACTGGCTGAGCAATTCGGGCACGAAGCGGATCAGGTCGCTGTGGGCGGGACTCACATGGACGATGCTCGCGACCTGCTTGAGGATGATGGTCACCGCCAGGCCGAAGGCAAAACCGCGTAGCACCGGCTTGGCGATGAAGGACGTGACGCTGCCCAGCTTGAACAAACCGGCGAGCAGGAACATCAGGCCAGTGATCATCACCAGGCCGATGGCCATGGTCAGGCGCAGCGCCATGTCGGGCCCCGCCACCGAGACCGTCGCCGCCGCCAGCACCGCGGCCGACGAGGAGGTGGCGGAGACGATGGCGTAACGGCTGGTGCCGAACAGGCCGTAGCAGAACAGCCCGGCAAACAACGCGATAACCCCGGCCTGGGGTGGCACGTTGGCGATGCTCGAATAGGCGACCGCTTCGGGTAACAGCAAACCGGCAATCGACAGCCCGGCAATCAGATCCGCCCAGCCGCGTTTCGGTTGCGCGGCGGGCATCGGGGTGGGCAGTGCGGACGGCTCAGGCATCGATCGGACCACTCCAACCCGGCAGATAACGCGCGGCCTGACTGCGAGCCAGCTTGAGGGCGGTTGCCTGCAGGTGCTCGCTGGACGCATTGAGTTCAGCGACGGTGATCCGCGTGCGGAAGAAGTCGGCCCAGAGAAACTCGCTGAAGGGCGTGACATCCTTGGCGAACCCACCGACCCGGCGCAAGGCGCCGGCAAGGCTGCGATAGGGGTCGTCCTGCAGTTCGCCGATAGACCCGGGCACTTTGTCGTAACCGCGGCGAATGCCCTTGGCATCGTAGGGATGGACCCACTGGTGGAAGTCCATGATGGTCCAGAAGCTGGCGGGTTCGACGAACGAGAGGTCCTTGAGCACCACCAATGAGACCTTCTTCACCTCCTCCTGCATCAGCGCCAGGCCGAAGTGGTGGTGATCGACGATGTAGTGCCGGCCTTCAGGCCCGAGGACGCAGGGAAACCAGTGATTATCGAGGGCGGCTTCGCGCTCCTTGCGCTTGAGGGTCTGCCATTGGGCTTGCTTGAGGGCGACCTCTTGCAGGCCGACGGTGACTTGGGTGGGGTGCAGTTTTGCAAGCTTTGCGCTGATCAGTTGCGGGCGGGCACGAGCCATTGAACATCTCCGGGCAGACAAGTCCGAAACCTGGACTGATCGCAAGCTTAGCCCTGAATGGCCCGAGGAGACACCGCGCATTATCATTCTTCACGGACAGGCCCTGCCGCCAGCTTCCAGACCCGGGCAATGTCCCCGGCTCGCGCGCTCAACAGCCGTGGCGCGTCACGACAGGCCTGCTCCAGGCTCATCGGCCCGGACACCAGGGCAAAGGCCGCGTCGACCCCATGGGCGTACATCTGCTCATAACCTTCACCGAGGGTCCCTGCCAGCACGATCACCGGCACGCCCTGCTCCCGGGCAATCCGCGCCACGCCGAACGGGGTCTTGCCGCGCAGGGTCTGGGCGTCGAAGCGACCTTCGCCGGTAATCACCAGATCAGCGCCGCGCACCGCCTCGGCCAGCCCCACCAGTTCCGCCACCACCTCCACACCGGGACGAAAGCACGCCCCGAAGAAGGCCTTGGCGGCAAAGCCCAAGCCGCCCGCCGCACCGCTGCCCGGCTCATCACGCACATCCTGGCCCTGCACCTGCGCGCACAGATCGGCAAAATGCCCGAGGGCCGCGTCCAGTTCACGCACCTGGGCCGGTGTCGCGCCTTTCTGCGGGCCGAAGATCGCCGAAGCGCCCTGCTCCCCGCACAAGGGATTGTTTACATCGGCGGCGATCTCGAAACGCACCCGGTCGAGACGCGGGTCCAGCCCCTCAAGGGTCACCCGCGCGACACCGGCCAAGGCCAGGCCCCCCGCTTGCACCACCTGTCCCCGGGCATCGAACAGCCCTACACCCAAGGCCTGCAAGGCACCGGCACCAGCGTCGTTGGTGGCGCTGCCGCCAATCGCCAGGATGACCCGTTGCGCACCGGCATCCAGGGCCGCGCGGATCAACTCGCCGGTGCCGAAGGTGCTGGTGATGCAGGCATTGCGCTGTTCCCTCGGAACCAGCTGCAAACCGCTGGCCTCGGCCATCTCGATAATCGCCGTGGCGCTGGCCGGCAACCAGCCCCAATGCGCGTCCACCGGTGTGCCCAGGGGGCCGCGCACCCGCTGCTGGCGCAACTCGCCGTTGCACACGGCCAACACCGCCGCCACCGTCCCCTCGCCGCCATCCGCCATCGGGCATTCAATCAGCTGCGCCTCGGGCATTACCTGGGCCAGGCCTTCGGCAATCGCTCGGGCCACACCTTCGGCGCTGAGGCTGTCCTTGAACGAATCGGGGGCGATGATGATTTTCATGGGGACGATCTCCAGTTCTTGTGGCGTCCATGCTGCCAGTTGAAACAGGGAATGACGCCGGTCTGCTGCACAAGCCCGGGAGGGCTTTATTGTTCATTCCTACAAAGCGCCCCCAGCGGCCGGCACCGGCGATTCGCTGTGGGGCAACAATTGCACCCCCAGGTACAACGCCAGCATCCCGTCCAGGCGCAGCGGGTCGACACCACTGATCTCGGCAATCCGCTCCATCCGATAGCGCAGGCTGTTGCGGTGAATCCCCAACGCCTCGGCACAGCCCTGGCTCTGACCGTCATGCTCGCACCAACTGCGCAAGGTGGCGAGCAACTGGCCGTTGCTGTCCTTGGCGATCACCTTGCGCAGCGGCTTGAGCAACTCTTCCAGCGCATCGTCGCTGCGATGCCGCCAGAGCATCACCGGCAGGCGATAGCGATTGAGGTGCAACAAACGACTGTGGGGCAAGACCTCCCGGCCATAAGCAAGCAAATCACCGACCCGACGATAGCAGCGGCGCAAACCCTGCAAACCGTCAGCCTGCCCACCCGCGGCGACTCGGGCGATCTTCCAACCCAGGCTGTCGAGCTTCTCCAGCAGACGCTGATCGTCGAGGATCGCCGTCGCCGGCCGACACCACAGCAGCGAGGCGGTCGACCCACTCACGCACCAACTGTCGGGATAACGCGACTGCAACCAGGCCATCAGCGCTTCGGCACTCTGCCCCGGGTCCAGCTCGAACAGATAGGGAATCCGTGACAACTGCGGCTTGAGCCCCATCTGCCGGGCCTCGTCGATCAAACGCGGCGAGTCGCCCTCGTCACTGAGCAACAAGGCCAGCAGATCATCACAGCGCTGGCGCCGCCACTGCCGTTCAGCCTGCTGATGGCGCTGGCCGACCAGCATTTCGGCGGTCATGCGCACCAGCTCGGCGTAAGTACGCAATTGCTCCGGCTCACCGGTAATGCCCAGCACGCCGATCAGCCGCTCATCGTGCATCAGCGGCAGGTTGATCCCTGGCTGCACGCCCTTCAGGCACTTGGCCGCCTGCTCGTCGATCACCACCACCCGGCCATTGGCCAAGACCAACTGCGCACCCTCGTGGCGGGTATTGATCCGCCCCGGCTCGCCGCTGCCCAGGATCAGGCCCTGGCTGTCCATGACATTGACGTTGTACGGCAGAATGGCCATCGTACGATCGACGATATCCTGCGCAAGGTCATGGTCCAGTTCGAACATAGCGGTAGGGTCCTTGGTTCAGGGGGATCAACGAACGTTTGTTCAGCAGCACAGGGTACACCGGCAAACCCTGTGCACTGGCACAAAGACAGCAAGACCGGGGTGACCGAGACTCACAGGGCGATCAAGTTACCCTTGCCTCGCAAAAAATCATAATAAAGAGAGACCGCCATGTCACAGAGCGCCGCGATATCCCAGGCCACCGCTGACTTGAAAAACGCCGTATACAAGCGCATCACCCTGCGCCTGATCCCCTTTATCTTCATCTGCTACCTGTTCAACTACCTCGACCGGGTCAATGTTGGATTTGCCAAGCTGCAGATGCTCGACGCGTTGAAATTCAGCGAAACCATCTACGGCCTCGGGGCCGGGATTTTCTTTATCGGCTACGTGCTCTGCGGCGTGCCGAGCAACCTGGCGCTGAGTCGCTTCGGTCCGCGGCGCTGGATTGCCCTGATGATGATCACCTGGGGCGTGTTGTCGACCTGCCTGCTGTTCGTCAGCACGCCGATCCAGTTCTATACCTTGCGCCTGTTCACCGGGGCCGCCGAAGCCGGCTTCTTCCCCGGCGTGGTGCTGTACCTCTCGCAGTGGTTCCCGAGCTTCCGCCGTGGGCGGATCATGGCCCTGTTCATGTCGGCGATCCCGGTCTCGGGCCTGCTCGGCAGTCCTTTCTCCGGCTGGATCCTCAACCACTTTGCCGCCGGTCAGGGCGGCCTTGCCGGCTGGCAGTGGATGTTCCTGTTGCAAGGGATCCCGACCATTGCCCTGGGCATCGCGGCGTTTTTCCTGCTGGCGGACAAATTCGCCAACGCCAAGTGGCTGACTACCGAGGAACGCGCCGTACTCGAAGACGACCAGGCCGAGGATGCCGCGAACAAACCCAAGGCTGTCAGCGACTCCCTGGGTGAAGTGTTCAAGAACCCGGCGATCTGGGCCTTTGGCCTGATCTATTTCTGCATCCAGAGCGGCGTCTACGCCATCAACTTCTGGTTGCCGTCGATTATCAAGAACCTGGGATTCAGCGACAACCTGGTCATAGGCTGGCTCAGTGCGATTCCCTACCTGCTGGCGGCAGTGTTCATGTTGCTGGTGGGCCGCTCCGCCGACCTGCGCAAGGAGCGTCGCTGGCACCTGGCGGTACCTATGTTGATGGGTGCCGTCGGCCTGTTGATCGCGGTCAATTTCGCCACTTCGCCGGCCATTGCCATTCTCGGCCTGACGATTGCGACCATGGGTGCCCTCACCGGCCTGCCGATGTTCTGGCCGGTGCCCACCGCCCTGCTCAGCGCCGGCGCGGCCGCCGGTGGCCTGGCGTTGATCAACTCCATGGGCCAGATGGCCGGTTTCCTCAGCCCGTACCTGGTGGGCTGGGTCAAGGATGCCAGCGGCTCCACCGATGCGGCCCTGTATGTGCTGGCCGCGGTGATCGTCGCCGGCAGCCTGCTGGCCCTGCGCATGACCCGCACCTTGCGGGCGGCGTGAAACAGCGGCCATAAAAAAGCCCGAGGCTCGACATCGCTGTCGTCCCTCGGGCACGTTTCCCCCAATGACTAGAGTCAGACGGTGGCGTTCGCGCTCACGCTTTGAGTCGTGGAGGTCATGGCTTTCTTGGCGTGTTTTTTGTGCTTCTTGTGCTTTTTCGTGGCAAGTTGAATACCAGCCTTCTCGGAAGTGACCTTCTGGGTCTGAGTCGTCGGCGCAACTTGCGCCTGCGCCATCACCATCGGGACCACAGCCGCCTGGGCAACAACGATCGCCATGGCCAGCGCCTTAAGACGTTTCGAATTAAGCATCATGTCTCTCCATATTGAACGGGGTTATGTCCTGATGGCCTTTACAACTGTACTCGCCGGACAAGCGGGTCTCTTGGCTATATATGACTTTAGTTCGGACTACTGTAACAACCTGTCAGAATTGACAGTTCCGACGAACGGTCAAGTAGTTGACATTGCCGTGCCCGTTCCCTGGAGAGCACCGGACTACATGAAACTTTTGCGCAGTTTCCCCTGACAAGGCTGTCGGATATCGGTGAGTTGATTGAGGGATTGCTCAACAGCGGTATTCTGGTATCTGATGAGCACCTTCTCTTTCGTGCAAAAGGATGTTGTTCATGAGTTACCGCACCCTCGGCCATTCCGGATTGCAAGTCAGCACCTTGACACTGGGCAGCATGATGTTCGGTGAACAAACCGACACCGAAACCTCCTTGCGCATCATCGACAAGGCCTGGGACCAGGGCATCAACTTTATCGACACCGCCGACGTCTACACCGGCGGGCGCTCCGAGGAAATCGTCGGCGAAGCGATTGCCCGCCATCGCCATGAGTGGATCCTCGCGACCAAGGCCGGTTTCGGCCCGGTGGACGGCAAGCCGAACCGCAGCGGCCTGAGCCGCAAGCACCTGTTCAATGCCATCGAAGCCAGCCTCGGACGCCTGGGCACCGACTACCTGGATATCTACTACCTGCACCGCGAAGACCACAGCACCCCGCTGGAGGTCACCATATCGGCCATCGGCGACCTGTTGCGCCAGGGCAAGATCCGCCATTGGGGCCTGTCCAACTATCGCGGCTGGCGGATTGCCGAAGTGATCCGCGTGGCCGAGCGCCTGGGGGTGGACAAGCCGGTGATCAGCCAACCGCTGTACAACATCGTCAACCGCCAGGCCGAGACCGAGCAGATCACCGCCGCTGCCGCCTACGGCCTCGGCGTGGTGCCCTACAGCCCGCTGGCCCGTGGCGTGCTCAGCGGCAAATACGCCCCGGATGTCGCGCCGGATGCCAACAGCCGGGCCGGACGCCAGGACAAGCGCATCCTCGAGACCGAATGGCGGGTGGAATCATTGCGCATTGCCCAGCAGTTGCAGGCGTATACCCAACAGCGTGGCGTCGGCCTGGTGGAGTTCGCGATTGCCTGGGTGCTGAACAATACGGCGGTCAGCTCGGCGATTGTCGGCCCGCGCACCGAGGAGCAATGGGACAGCTACACCAAGGCACTGACGGTGAAGATCAGCGCCGAGGACGAAGCCTTCGTCGACTCGCTGGTGACTCCGGGGCATGCGTCCACCCCGGGTTTCAACGATGTCAGTCACTTTGTCTCCGGACGCCTGCCACGGGGCGTTTGAAGGCGGGCCTCAGCCCGTCTTCAGGGGGAACCGATCCAGTGCCGCCTGCTGGAAATACAGTGCCTCTTCGACCGGCCTGGAAAGAAAGTAGCCTTGGGCCTCGTCACAGCCGAAGTGCTTGAGTATTTCCAGGCAGCCGAAACTTTCCACGCCCTCGGCCACCGTCCGGTAGCCCAGGTCGCGGGCCACGCCGATGATCGACTTGGCCACCCGCTGATGCTGGGCACTGTGCTCCAGGTCGAAAATCATCGACTGATCGAGCTTGAGGATATTGGCCGGGATCTTGTGCAGATAAGAGAAGTTGCTGTAGCCGGTACCGAAGTCGTCGATGGCCACATCGACGCCCATATCCCTCAGTTGCTGAAGTTGCTCGATCACCCCGGCGCTGGAACGCAGCCACTCGCCTTCGGTGATTTCAACCTCGAGCATTGCCGGGTCGACCCCATGGGCCCCACAGCGCTGGGCAATGACATCGGCGACATTGCGCCCGTAAAAATCCCGCGAGGACAGGTTGAGGGATATTTTCTTGTCCCGGGCATAACCGGTGTTGGCAATCAGCGTCACAACCCGCTCGATCACCCAATCCGTCACCGAATGGATCAGCGAGCTTTTCTCGACAATCGGAATGAACTCCGCCGGCGAAATAAAGCCATGTAACCGATGGTTCCAGCGAATCAGCGCCTCGGCACTCAGGTGCGCGCCATCGCGCAACGAGAAGCGCGGTTGATAGACCAGGAACACATCATCGGCCTTCAGGGCCGGCGTGATATCCGGCAACAGGCTGAACAGACGGCGGAAGGTAACGTCGTCCTGATGGTTGTAATAGGCATAGGGCTGGGCTTTCTGCCGGGCGGTCTCCAGGGCGAACAAGCCCTTGCGCAGCAGCTCCCGGGCCGTTTCCGAGCCCCCCTCGAACTCCAGCAACCCCGCGCAGACCGTGGGTACCATCGGCAGATTCTCGCTGATGGGCGCCCGGCGCAGCCAATCCACCAGCCGCGGTAAAAAGCCCCGCGCCTCGACGGCGTCCATCTGCATGGTGAAGGCAAAGCCCTTGACCATCACGTGATAGATCTTGATCCCGGTGCCGATAAACGCCTGGATCCGCGAGGCCATATCCCGCAGCACCGCTTCGAAGGGCACCATGCCCTCCGCCACGGTCAAACGGTGCGCCCAATCGGTGTCCAGGGCATCGACCGTCACCAGAACCCTCTTGCGGATCTCGCCGGCCTGGATCAAGCCCTGCAGGTCGGAGAGAAACTGCGTACGGTTGGGCAGGCCGCTGACCGCATCCACACGCTTGAGCAGGTGCTGGCGCTCGATCAACTGCATGATCAGCGCGGCGAAATCTTCCAGGGCCGCGTGGTCTTCCGGCGTCAGGTCGTGGGCTACCGTATCGAGGATACACACGCTGCCGATGGCATAGCCGCCGTCGGTACGCAGGGGCGCGCCGGCATAAAACGTCAGCGCACCGTCGCCCTGGACCAGGGGGAAGTCGGCAAAACGCGGGTCCAGGCAGGCGTTGTCGACCACGAACACGCCGCTTTGGCGGATCGTGTGGGCACAGAACGACAACTCCAGCTCGGGCGCTTGCTGAGCGGAAAAGCCGGTGGTGGCGAGGAACCACTGGCGGTCCTTGTCGATCAGGCTGACGATCGCCACCGGCGCTTGAAAGCGCGAGGCGACCAACCGGCAGATCCGCTCGAAACACTCTTCGCGGGCAACATCCATCAGGTCGAAGGCATGCAGGGCGGCCAGCCGCTCCTCTTCTTCGCGATCACGCAACAACATCTGCTCGACTGTCGTGAGTTTTTTCATCAGTACCTGTTGTCGTCAATCCGAGTCGTTCAGTCGGCCGGGGAAGATGGCCTTTTGCCGCTAATCATTGCGCGGGCACCGAATAATATCCAGAAAAATGCGACCAGTGTCTGACAGAGAGCAGAAAGCCGTGTACCCGATCGGTTACAGACGCCCCTCCTCACGCAGACGTCGACCGATATGGAGAATCTCGGCCTCGCCCCGGGCCAGCGCCGCGGCGCTGGTATGCACCGAATAATTGCCCAGCACCAGTTCATGGGGATGCTTGTGCGCTGAGCCTAGCACGAAGGTGGTATCACCCCGGGCCACGAGATCGATGACCTCCTCGCGCTCCTCGAAAATCGCCAATTCACCCTCGCCGAGCGGCCCGCCAGCGTCACCGGCGTCAAGCTGGCCGATATCGACCGCCAGCCAACCCACGCTGTGACCGGCCGGTGGTGTGTAGGTCCAGCGTTCACCGTCTTTCAAGTGTACGGCTAGGTAGTTCATCGGCGCGGGGGCCGCGATCAGGCTTTGCGCCTCACCGTAGCGCCCCAGCAGCACCCGCGCCGGTCCTTCCTGTGGCACCTGCGACGGGGTCAGGTACTGGCTGCGTGCCAGAGCATTCTCATCGGCCGCCGGCAACGCCACCCAGAGCTGAAAGCCGCGCACATGGCTGACCTCTGGCACGATCGAACCTGTGTGCCAGACACCATTGCCGGCCTGCATCCATTCAACACCACCGGCCAGCAGGCGGCCTTTTTCGCCGGTGCTGTCTTCATAGAAAAACTCGCCTTCGCTCAAATAGCTCAACGTGGCGATGCCGGAATGCGGGTGCATGCCAAACCCCGGCTGACCGGCTTTCGTCTGGAAGCTGAAACGATCGAGAAAGACGAACGGTTTGAGCCACGCGCCCAGGTCGCCGGGACTTACCAGGCGCGTAATCGCCCCGTGGGTACTGCCGTGGGTCCGATGAACAATGGTCCGCCGCTGCGGGGTACGGGCAATGGCGGTACTTGCCGGCATGGGGAATGCTCCTGAAAAATGATCGGATAAATCCCGGGACGGCAATCAATGCAAACGCGGTCCCGGGCCAGTTGCGACGCAGTATGGATTGCTCTCTATTACCGGACTAGATGGCATAATTGGATTTCACTCATCCATTTATGTGAGTAATTTCGCCATGCTCGACCTGAATGAAATTGCCATGTTCGTCCAGGTGGTACGCTACGGCAGCTTTGCCGAGGCCGCTCGGCACCTGGGTGTACCGGCCAATACCCTGAGCCGGCGAATCCAGCAGCTCGAAGCCCGGCTCGACACGCGTCTGATGCAACGCTCCACCCGCAAGCTGACGCTGACCGGCGCCGGCCAGGCCTTCCATGCCCGTTGCGCCGGGGCCGTCGACGGTCTGCTCGACGCCAGCCACGAGCTGCAAGGCGGCAGCCAGGTTCCCAGTGGCCTGGTACGGGTGGCGGCGACCGCCGACTTCTTCGAGTTTTTCCCGATGGACTGGGTCGCCGAATTTCTCGCCCGTTACCCCCAGGTCAAGCTCGACTTCGTCCTCAGCGACGCCAAGGCCGACCTGATCGCCGAACAGATCGACGTCGCCTTTCGCGCCGGCCCCCTGCAGGATTCGGCCTTTGTCGGACGCCAACTGCTGGGGCCCCGTAGCGACGGCCTGGTGGCCAGCCCAGCCTATCTCGCGACGCATGGCGTGCCGCTGACCTTGCAGGCGCTGGTTCAACATGACTGCATCAGCGCCCCACACCCCAGCGGCCACGCCACCTGGCGCCTGAGCAGCCCGGCCGGCGTCATGGAGGAAGTGCAGGTCAGCGGCCGCTTCAGCGCCAACACCGCCCAGGCGCTGCGCAAGGCCGCCCTGGCGGGCCTGGGCATCGTCCTGTTGCCGCCGACCATGGCTCGCCTCGATGTCCAGGCAGGCCTGCTGGTGCCGGTATTGCCCGGTTACCAGCGCAAGAGCCAGGGCATGAACGTGATCTATCCGAGCCGGCGCCAGTTGCCCCTGGCGGTGTCGACGTTTATCGACACCTTCATGGACAAACTCCATGGGCAGGATGGATGGCCTAAGCCTGTCCCTGACCTTGAGTGATATCCATCGTTCGCCGAAAGCCTTTTTTCGTGGACATAAAAAAACACCCACTGGCCGGTCGCATGAGCGGGCAATGGGTGTTCTTCGGTTTACAGCGCCTCGCCGAAGCGAGGCCGGGTCTTTACAGCGCCATGTCAGCCGCTGGAGTGTCGGCTTTTGGCTTGTCAGTCGCAGCCGGTGCGGCTGGCGCAGCAGCGGTCTGACCGATCACCGGAGGCTTGGTCAGCTGCAGGACTTCAGCGGTGTAGTCCCATTCTTTCTGGACCGCTGCAGGGTTGCCGTTCAGCTTGGTGCCGTAGCTCGGCACGATCTGGTGCAGTTTTTCCTGCCAGGCAGGCGTCGCAACCTGGTCCTTGAAGACCCGTTCCAGAATGGTCAACATGATCGGCGCGGCGGTGGAAGCACCTGGCGATGCACCCAGCAGGCCGGCGATGCTGTTGTCCTTGGCGGTGACCACCTCGGTACCGAGTTTCAGGACGCCGCCCTTCTCTTCGTCACGCTTGATGATCTGCACGCGCTGACCGGCTTGCCACAGGCGCCAGTCTTCTTTCTTCGCTTCAGGGAAGTATTCTTTCAAGGCGTTGAAGCGGTCGTCATCCGACATCATCAACTGACCGGCCAGGTACTCCACCAGCGGGTACTGCTCGATCCCGACGCGGGTCATCGGCCAGACGTTGTGGGTGGTGGTACTGGTCAGCAGGTCGAAGTACGAACCGTTCTTCAGGAACTTGGTGGAGAAGGTCGCGAATGGCCCGAACAGGATCACGCGCTTGCCATCCAGCACACGGGTGTCCAGGTGCGGAACCGACATGGGTGGCGCGCCGGTCGAAGCAATACCGTAGGCCTTGGCCATATGCTTGAGGGCGATGTCCTGGTTATCGGTGACCAGGAACGAACCGCCGACCGGGAAGGCCGCGTAGTCGTTGGCCTCAGGGATGCCGGACTTCTGCAGCAGGTGCAGCGCACCGCCACCGGCACCGATGAACACGAACTTGGCGTCGGCCGCGGTTTCGCTGCCGTCCTTCAGGTTCTTGTAGGTGACGCGCCAGGTGCCGTCGTCATTGCGCTTGATGTCCTCGACTTCGCTGGACAGCTTCAGCTTGAAGTTAGGCTGGGCCTGCAGGTAAGCGACGTACTGGCGGGTGATTTCGCCGAAGTTCACGTCGGTGCCGATAGGCGTCCAGGTGGCCGCGATCTTCTGCTTCGGATCACGCCCCTCCATCATCAGCGGGACCCACTTCTTGATCTGTTCCTGATCTTCGGTGTACTGCATGCCGCTGAACAGCGGGCTGGTCTGCAGCGCCGCGTAGCGATCCTTGAGGAACTTGACGTTGTCGTCACCCCACATGAAGCTCATGTGCGGCGTCGAGTTGATGAACGAATGCGGGTTCTTCAGCACGCCCTGACGGACCTGCCAGGACAGGAACTGACGGGTGATCTGGAACGACTCGTTGATCTCGATCGCCTTGGAAATATCGATCTTGCCGTTCTTGTCGTACGGCGTGTAGTTCGACTCGGCCAGGGCGGAGTGACCGGTACCGGCGTTGTTCCAGCCATTGGAGCTTTCTTCGGCGACGCCATCGAGGCGCTCGACCATTTCCATCGACCAGTCCGGCTGCAACTCATTGAGCCAGATCCCCAGGGTCGAACTCATGATGCCCCCGCCGATAAGTAGCACATCGACTTTCTTTGTCTCGGCCGCGTGTACGGACATCGCGCCCATCGTCACTGCCAGCCCCAGCAGTGCTGTGTTCAGTTTCTTCAACATTCGGTAATACCTAGGATAGGTAGACATACAAGGCCCATGAAAAACCACCGGCCTCACGTTCATGTCCCTCCTGCGCTGACTTTTTATTAGTCATTGGCTTCAGCTACGTTGGGTGACACTCATTTTGTTTGCCTCTGCCCGGACCTGGTCGACAAGCGCAATCTGTCAGCTCATACGACTCAGCCAGTAAGGCTTTTTTCTCGATTCCTTCGACGTCCGGTCACCTCGGATAGGCACGCTAGACGCTTCCGTGCTGCGACATAATACCTCAGCTACGTGACTGGATGAAAATGCCTCGCCTTTACACAGAGAAAACCTACCGAAATTGTAGGATAAGCCGGCCAAGGTTCAAGTGCTCCTGCAGTGGGAAATCCGGCATGATGGGCGCAGTCCGTCCCAGGGAGATGCCCATGCGCTTCATACCATCGCTTATCGGTCTGGCCACGCTGACGCTGGGCCCGGTGTTCGCGGCCAACGCCGCCCCTGTTGATCAGGTGCAACTGGTTGACTCGATCAACCACTACCGCAGCCAGGTGCAGCGCTGTGGAAGCCAGGCCTCACTGGAGTTGCCGCCACTGGTCAGCGATCCCCGCCTGGTGTTGCCCATCAATAACCCGGGCGACTTGCAGCAGGCGCTGAGTGCCAAGGCGTATCCGATGGTCACCGTGCAGGCGATCAGCCTCTCGGGGCCACGTGACGCGGCGGCGGCGATGAAAGCGGTGGAGGAAAGTTTCTGCCAGGTGGTGCTGAACCCGCAGTTCGTCGATATCGGCGTCAACCGCGAGGGACGTGAATGGCGCATCGTGCTGGCGCGGCCGCTGCTGAGCGCGCGCCTGGGCGACTGGCAGGCGGAAGGCCAGAAACTGCTCGAGCAGATCAACAGCGCCCGCACGCAAGCGCACCAATGCGGCGGCCAGGCGTTCGCCGCCACCACGCCCCTGGCCTGGAACGCGGTACTGGCGAGCGCCGCTGAAGGCCATAGCCGGAATATGGCCAACAACAACTTCTTCGATCACAAGGACCGTGACGGACACATGCCGGGGGATCGGGCCGAGCTGGCGGGCTACAACGGCCAGATGATCGGCGAAAATATCGCCGCCGGCCAGGACACCGTACGCAAGGTGGTCGACGGCTGGCTGGCCAGCCCCGGTCACTGCGCCAACCTGATGAATCCACGATTCCGTGAGCTGGGCGCGGCCTACGTGGTGGACCCGAAGAGCGATTCCGGGATCTACTGGACCGCGATGTTCGGCACCCCGTAACTATCAATGGTCGCCCAGCCGCTCCAGGACAAAAGCCCTGGCGTGGCGGGTCATCTGGTCGAGCTGGCGGTCACGCTGCTTCTCGGCGTCGACCATCGCGCGCTTGCCGTGTTGTTGCAACAGGTAGGCATGAATCTGTCGCACCTCCAGGGAACGATAGATCGGCGCGATATCCAGCACCGCCACCAGCCCGTCCGTGCCGTGGTCACGGGTATTCATCAATACCTGCGGCCCGCGCGCGGCCAGCACCTGGAAACCCAGGGCCTCGAACACTGGCACCTTGCCGACGACACAGGCCAGTTCCGCGTGGGGATAGCGCTGGAGCACCGGTTGCAGCATCGCACGCGCCACACCCTGGCGCCGATGGCCTTCACGCACCGCCATATAAGCGATCGAGCAGGCTTGCGGATCATCCTTGACCGGTAAATACAGCAGGAAACCGATGACCTTCTCGGGATCCCGGGCATCGGTTGCCACGATCAATTCGACGGCCAGGCCCTTGGAGCCGTCCATCGCCTGCATATAGAGATGCACCTCATAACCGACGCCATACTGATACAGGTTGTAGAGCGGGTTGCTCGGCGCAATAGCCACCTGACTGACGTCGGTGACGTAATCCACGACCATCTGCTGGATCTGGCTATGGATCGACTCCGGGGGCGGGGTTTCAAACAAGGTGATCGTGGACATCGAACATCGGGCTCCGAGGGTTGAGACGCACCCTCGGCAGTCGGCAGCGAAGGGCCGCGCATGATAACCGGTCTTGCCCGGGTCAGGCGGTGTGTCAGTTACCCCGCCCTCCCGCAAACGACCACTCATCGGCCTGGGTGGTGCTGATCACCACCATGACATCCTCAGGATCAATCCCCGGCGCCACACTCAGCCGCTCTACCAACCGCCGATAAAAGCACTGTTTCGTCGCGGTATCCCTGATGCGCCCGGCGGTAATCGCAATCAGCACAAAGTCCTCGCTGCGCGGCCCGCCCAGGTAGTCGCGTCAGCCGTCTGCAAGGCGCCCGTATCGAAGCCACGGTGCGCATCGGCTTGCAGGATGATTTCGCCGAACATCTGCTCAGCGACGTGCTGCGGCGTTTTTCCAGGGTCCACCCACTGGTCAGCCTTGAGGTCAGCATCGCCCGCAACGCCGAGCTGTTATCGAGGATCGAGAATGGCCGCCTGGACCTGGCGCTGGCCTGGGAAGCCGGCGCCAGCACCCCGCACGCCACGCGCCTCGGTGAAACGCAGATGCACTGGATCGGCTCGCGCGAGTTGCCGGCGCCCTCTCCTGCCGACAACCTGCCTTTGCCCCTGGTGGTCTTCGATGCGCCATGCATTTTGCGCAGCGCGGCAACCAAAGCCCTGGACCAGGCGCGTATCCCCTGGCGAGTGGTGCTGACCAGCCCGAGTGTCAGTGGCATCTGGGCCGCCGTATCGGCCGGACTCGGTATCACTTTACGCACCCGCATCGGCCTGCCCCCTCAGCTTGCGCTGATTGAAAGCCTGCCGGCGCTGCCCATGCTCGGTTATGTCCTGCACCAGGCCGTGGCGGCGCCGACAGCGGCGGTACGACAGCTGTCCGAGTTGATCCAGGCAAGCCTCGCCGAACTGCGCTAACTGGCCGCCGCCCATTCAATTGCGTACCATCCGCCCCCTTCTTTTCGCCGCCGGTGCTGCCGGCTCGTCTTTCAGGTACGCCATGAAACCCCAACGCCTGCGCGCCGACGCCCTGGCCGGACTGACCACCGCCTTCGCCCTGCTGCCCGAATGCATCGCCTTCGCCCTGGTCGCCCACCTCAATCCACTGATGGGCCTGTACGGCGCCTTTATCATCTGCACCCTGACCGCGCTGTTGGGCGGACGCCCGGGCATGATCTCCGGCGCCGCCGGGTCGATGGCCGTGGTGATCGTCGCGCTGGTGGTGCAACACGGCGTGCAGTACCTGCTCGCCACCGTGCTGCTGGGCGGGCTGATCATGCTCGCCTTCGGCCTGCTGCGGCTGGGCAAGCTGGTGCGCATGGTCCCGCACCCGGTGATGCTCGGTTTCGTCAACGGCCTGGCGATCATCATCGCCCTGGCCCAACTGGAACACTTCAAGAGCGGCGAAACCTGGCTAAGTGGCAAGCCGCTGTACCTGATGAGCGGGCTGGTGCTGCTGACCATGGCCATCGTCTACCTGCTACCGCGCCTGACCCGCAGCGTGCCGCCGGCACTGGTGGCGATCCTTGGCGTGGGCCTGGCGGTGTACCTGCTCGATTTGCCGACCCGTACCCTCGGCGATATGGCGCATATTGCCGGTGGCCTGCCGGTGCTGGCCCTGCCGCAACTGCCATGGAACCTGGAAACCCTGCGGATCGTCGCCCCCTACGCGTTCCTGATGGCCATGGTCGGCCTGCTGGAAACCCTGCTGACCCTGAACCTGACCGACGAGATCACCGAAAGCCGCGGCTACCCGGATCGCGAATGCGCGGCATTGGGCGTGGCCAACATGGTTTCCGGCCTGTTCGGCGGCATGGGCGGCTGCGCCATGATCGGCCAGACCGTGATCAACCTCAGTTCCGGTGGCCGCGGCCGGCTGTCCGGGATCGTCGCCGGGGTGATGATCCTGCTGTTTATCCTGTTCCTCTCACCCTTTATCGAGCGTATTCCGCTGGCAGCCCTGGTCGGCGTCATGTTCGTGGTTGCGCAACAGACCTTTGCCTGGGCCTCGCTACGGGTCCTGAACAAGGTGCCGCTGAATGACGTGCTGGTAATCCTCGCGGTGACCGTCATCACCGTGTTCACCGACCTCGCCACCGCCGTGCTCTGCGGGATCGTCGTCGCCGCGCTCAACTTCGCCTGGCAGCAGGCCCGGGAGCTGTACGCCGACAGCCATCTGGAGGCCGACGGCAGCAAGCTTTACCGCCTCCATGGCACCCTGTTCTTTGCCTCCACGGCGCCCTTTCTCAATCAGTTCGACCCGGCCAACGACCCCGCCCAGGTGACCCTCGACTGCCGCCACCTGAACTTCGTCGACTACTCGGCCATTGCCGCGTTGAAGACCCTGCGCGAGCGCTACGAGAAGGCCGGCAAGCACCTGCAGATGTTTCATCTGTCCGAACGTTGCAAGCGCCTGCTCAAGCGCGCCGGCGCGCACCAATAAGCCCCGCCGCGCAGCGCTGAGGCTCAGCGCTGCGCGATCAGGTGCTGGAGAAACAGTCCCGCCGCGACCGACAGCGCCTCACGGGACCTCACACAGACACTGAGTTCACGGCAGGCCCAGGTCTCGTCGAGTCCGACCACCCGGGTCCCGCTCAGGTTGTAAATCCCCACGCTGCCCTGCGGCATGATGCCGATGCCCACCCCGGCCTGCACCATCAGGCACAGCGCGTCGTAGCTGGACACTTCCATGCGGATTTTCAACGAGCGGCCCAGGTCGTTGGCGGCCTTGATCAACTGGAAATTGAGGTGGGTGCCGCTGCGCAAGGCGACGCATTCATAATCCAGGGTTTCACCGAAGCTGACCGACTCCCGCGCCGCCAACGGGTGATCGTCGGGCACCAGCAGCACCAGCCGGTCGCTGCGGAACGGGAAGACCTCGATGTCCGCGCCATGGGGCAGACGGGTGAAGATACCGATCTCGGCGCGGTTTTCCGCCACCGCCTTGGTAATCGCCAGGCTCTGCTGTTCCTCCAGGCTGATATTGATCAGCGGGTACGCGGTCATGAAGGACTTGACCAGCCCCGGCATGAACTGGGTGATGGCCGAGATATTGGCCAGGACATGCACCGAGCCACGCCGACCATGGGAGTAATCGCGCATCTGCACGACGATTTCGTTGAGGTTGTTCAGCGCACTGCGGGCCATGAACAGCAGCGACAGCCCGGCGTCGGTGGGGGTGATGCCCTTGTTGGTGCGATTGAGCAGTTTCGACTCGAGCAGCTCTTCCAGCTCGCTGAGCCGCTTGCTCACCGCCGCCGCGGCGATATGTTCGCGCTTGGCGGCGGCGGCAATGGTGCCCTCTTCGATGACACTGACAAAGAGTCGCAAGGAGACGGGATCGAGCTTCATGGGCGGTACCGGGGCATACGGGCCTGAGTGGCGCCCATAGTACCCCGTCCGCTGCCGACTCAGAACGCCCCGGACAACAGATGCCCGGCGTTCGGCACCTGGGCCTTGAGGCCGAGATGTTTCAGCATCTGGTAGACCGTTGCCACCGACGCCGACAGCACCGGTTTGTCGAGGCGATCCTGGACGATCTGGATCGCCGGCAGCGAGGGCATCTGTACGCAGCACGACAGCACCACGCCGTCGGCCTGGCCGATATTCAGCTTGTCGGCGTGGGCCACCAGGTTCATCGGGTCCAGGCGACCGACCGCCAGGTTATCGGAGACTTCCAGGCTGATGGAGTCGACCACTTCGATCCCGGCCGCCTCGATATAGTCGATGACCTGCTGGGTCAGGGGCTTCATATACGGCGTGATGATCGAGACCTTCTTGTATTCGAGCAGGTTCAGGCTGTCGATCAGCGCGCCGGCGGAACTCAACACCGGGGCGTTCGAGTGGTTGCCGGCGACGGTTTTGCCCAGGCGCTCCTGGGAGACTTTGTGGTAACCGGCGCCCTGGCACATGATCGCCACCAGGCAGGCGTAGGCCATGACATCGACCCGTGCGTCGCTGAGCTCCAGCGCACAGCGATCGCTGTCGATATCCATCTTTTTCAGCTCTTCGGGACTGACGTGCATCATGCGCATGCGCGAGGAGTGGAACGTGAAGTGTTCCTCGGGAAACAGCGAGTAGCGCGAGGTCAGCATCGCCGGGATCTCGGTTTCCATGGTGGTATTGGAACTGGGCACAATCTGGCCGATTCGGAAGTTTTTCATGGGTCGGTTCTCTATCAAGGGGGCGGATCAGTTGCCGCTGGTAAGTTGGACGCCTTTGGTTTCCTGCAGCGTGAACACCATGAGCGCGGCGATGGCATAGGAAACAGAGGCGAGAGAAATGGTCGCGGTGAAGCCGATCAGCGGAATCAGCACCGGCACCAGCTTGATCCCGGCAATGGCGCCGACCCGACCGAAGTTGAAGCAGAAGCCCGAGGCGGTGGAGCGGATGCTGGTCGGGAAGAGTTCCGAGTACCAGGCACCGAAGCCACTGAAGTAACCGGTGAAGAAACCCAGCAGTGCCGCCAGCGAACCCAGGGTAAGCACGTTGCCACTGGTGAACAGTAGCTTGCCGTCGGTCAATGGCATCAGGGTCGCCGAGTAGGCGAACACCGGCACCATGATCGCCATGCCGGCAAAGAAGATCGCGAACGCCAGGCGGCGGCCGATTTTTTCCGCCAGATAGCCGTAGGCCAGGTAACCGATGGTCGCACCGATACCGATCCAGATCACGAACACCGGCGCCTGATCGATGCGCACATTGAGGATGTTCTGCAGATAGGCCGGCATGAAGGTGGTGATGATCCAGTAGCCGTACATGCCCAGCACCGAAATGCTAAGGCCCAGCAAGGTCACTTTCAGGTACTGAGCCCCGAAGATTTCCATCAGGCGGCCCTTGTCGGCGTTACGCCGCATGAACTCGCGGTTGGCCAGCCAGACCGGCGACTCCTTGACGAACAGCCAGATGAACACCAGGGTGAAATAGGCCGGGATCGAGGCATAGATAAACAGCTTGCGCCATGATTCGGGGTTGCTGGCGTCGAGAAAGCTCCAGGCAAAAATCGCCGCCAGCAGGCCGCCGGCCGACCAACCGGTCTGCATCACCGCAAAGGCCTTGGCGCGCCCGGCCGGCGGCCAGATTTCCGAGACCAGCGCCGCGGCCGCGGACCACAGGCCGCCGACGGCGATGCCGACGCAGAAGCGAAACAGGTTGAGTTGCCAGAGACTGTCGGCAAAACCGCAGAGCAAGGTGCCACTGCCATAGACGAACACCGAGAGCATCATGGTTTTCTTGCGGCCGATCTTGTCGGAGATATTGCCGAGGAAAAAACCGCCGATCCCGGTTGCCAGCAGAAACCAGGCCACCGTGGAGACCACGTCGTTCAGGCCGACGGAGAAGGTCTTGGCGATCGCCAGCAGCACAAAACCGAAAACCGTCGCATCCAGTGCATCAAACAGCCAGGCGGCCCATGAGCCACCCAGGGTGACATAGCGCTGGGAGCTGCTGAGCTTACCATCAGCGTCTACCGGAACAGCATCGGCCGTGACCGTGGAAGCCAGGTTTTTCATGGAGGAACCTCATGGAGCCAACTTATTATTTTTAGAAGGTCGTCCACCAACAAACGACTGTTCAGGTGAAGCCGATCTTAATAAGGGCCCATTGAGGCGTATATCAGGCATTGGCGAGCCTGCCATCGCGGATGGCGATGGCAGATCGAAGCAGGCAGCAAGGGTCGTTTCATGCGGCACAACGTCGCTGAACGGCACACCGGTGTGGCAATACGCTACCCTCGGCGCTCTTGTGAATGTGGCGGAGCACGCAATGACTGACCGTGAAATCATCATCCCGGAATCCATGACCCTGATTGCCGAACGCGCGGGTTATGCACCTGCCGTAAAGGTCGGCGCCACGCTCTACTGCGCGGGCCAGGTGGGCCGCACGCCGCAACTGGAGGTCATCGAGGATCCCGCCCGGCAGTTCGCGGCGGCCTGGGAAAACCTGCGCCTGGTGCTGGCCGCCGGCGGTTGTAGCTTCGAGGATGTGGTCGAGATGACCACCTACCACGTGCACATGTCCCGGCACATGGCGGTATTCCGCGAGGTCAAGAACCGGGTGTTCCCCAAGGGCCTGTGCGCCTGGACCTGCATCGGCGTCAGCGAACTGGCCCACCCGGGGTTGCTGGTGGAAATCAAATGCGTGGCGGTACAACCCACAGCGACATAGACGGATAGGGTTAGAATGCCGGCCCTTTTTCCTTGCCGGCACCGCCTGATGAACCCCGACGCCTTGTCCACCCTCCACACTCACCTGCTCACGGCCCTGGCGGCCGCCCCAGCGGAAACCCGGCGCCTGTTCCACGGCCGGGGCCGCTGCTGGCCGGGACTGGAGCAACTGACCGTCGACTGGCTGCAGGGCGTGGTGCTGGTTTCGCTGTTCAAGGAGCCGGAGCCCGAGCAACTGCAAGCCCTCAAGGACCTGCTGATCGAGATCAGCCAGTCACCCACTTGGCTGGCCAGTGGTGCGCACACTTTATTGCTGCACCATCGTTACCTGCCCCTGAGCCCCGCCGAATGGCTGGTGGGCCAGGCCATTGAGGAATGGGTCATTACCGAAGGCGGCCTGCGCTATCAGGTCGACCTGGGCAAGAAACAGAACAACGGCCTGTTTCTCGATATGCGCTACGGCCGCGACTGGGTGCGGGCCAATGCCCAGGGCAAGCGGGTGCTGAACCTGTTCGCCTACACCTGCGGCTTTTCCGTGGCGGCGCTCGCCGGCGGGGCCGCCCATGTGCTCAACCTGGATATGTCCCGCGCGGCCCTGAGCCGTGGGCGTGACAATCATCGCCTGAATGGCCACAACCTGGGCAAGGTCGGCTTTCTCGGCCACGACCTGTTCAAGTCCTGGGGCAAGGTCATCAGCAGCGGCCCGTTTGATCTGGTGATCATCGACCCGCCGTCCTTCCAGAAAGGCAGCTTCCTGTTGAGCAAGGATTACCAGCGGGTCTTGCGCCGTCTGCCGGAACTGCTCAGCGCCGACGGCCGGGTCCTCGCCTGTATGAACGATCCGGCCGTGGGTTCGGACTTCCTGATCGATGGCGTGACCCGCGAAGCGCCGGGCATGCTGTTCGAACGCCGCCTGGACAATCCGCCGGAGTTCCCCGATATCGACGCTGAAAGCGGGTTGAAGGCCTTGTTGTTCAAGCAGGGTGCTATCCTGCCGGAAAAAACCGAATCCACTGTTGCGTGAGGCTGTTGTGTCCAGAGGTATCGTTTTATCGGTGTTGGCGTCCTGCCTGTTCGCCATCATGTATTTCTATACGTCTCTGCTCGCGCCCCTCAACGGCGAGGAGATCTTCGGTTGGCGAATGCTCCTGACCGCGCCTTGCATGACGGTGTTCATGCTGGTATCCGGAGACTGGAAGCTGGTCCCCGCGATCCTCGTCCGAGTCCGGCAGCAGCCACTGCTGCTGCTCAAATTGCTGTTGTCTTCGGCACTGCTCGGTTTACAGCTTTGGGTGTTCCTCTGGGCACCGCTCAACGGGCATAGCCTGGATGTATCCCTGGGCTACTTCCTCTTGCCGCTGACCATGGTGCTCACCGGCCGCATCGTCTACGGCGAACGCTTGTCGCGGCTGCAGACCGTGGCCGCCCTGCTCGCCCTCTGTGGCGTACTCAACGAGTTGTACCGGGTCGGCAGCTTTTCCTGGACCACCCTGCTGGTAGCCATCGGCTATCCGATCTACTTCGTGTTGCGTCGGCGCAACGCCACCCACAACCTGGGCGGACTCTGGTTCGAGATGATGTTGCTGCTGCCGGTGGCGTGGTGGTTCGTACAACACGGCGAACAGGGCTTTGCCGTGGTCAGCCAACGGCCGGCGCTGTATGCCCTGATTCCCTTGCTGGGGGTGATCAGTACCGCCGCGCTGATCTGCTACCTGTTGGCGAGCCGGATGCTGGCCTTCGGACTGTTCGGGCTGCTGGGATATGTGGAACCCGTGCTGCTGGTGATCGTCGCCCTGTTGCTGGGGGAAAGCATCGGACCGGGAGAATGGCTGACCTACCTGCCGATCTGGCTGGCGGTGGCGGTATTGGTGCTGGAAGGGGTAAAGCGCCTGGTCAAGCAGCGGCGCAAGTAATCCAGCCGCAGCAGCGAAGCGTCTCTAGCAGGCCACGGTCGGCAACCACAAGCGGAAACGCGCCCCACCCAGCGGCGATTGCTCAGCGGTCAGGGTGCCGCCCTGGGCTTCCAGCGCCCGCCGGCTGATGGCCAGGCCCAGGCCAAAGCCGCCGGTGGCACGATCGCGACTGCGGTCCAGGCGATAGAACGGCTCGAAAATCCGCTCCCGATCCGGCTCGGGAATGCCAATGCCGTCGTCATCGACCCACAGCTCGCAACCTTCCGGGTTGACCCTGACGCCAATCTGGATCCGCCGCTCGCAATAACGCATGGCATTGCGCAAGAGGTTCTGTACCGCCCGCGCGGTCAGGCGCGGATCCAGCACAAAGCGGTCCAGCGACCCGTGCATCAAGACGTCCAGCACGGTGTCCGGGGCTTCCAGCTCCTCGTCGAAACTGCCGAGGATACTGTCGACGAACTCGTCCAGCGAGACCATGACCCGATCCGGCAAGCGGGCCGGGTTCTGCAAACGGCTATAGGACAGCAATTCCAACACCAGCTCGTCCAACTCGCGGATATGCGCCACCAGCCCTTGCAGGCGCTCGCGGGACGCCGGCGGCAGATCCTCGGACAAGGCCAGGGCCAGGCCGAAGTCGAGGCGGGTCAAGGGTGTCCGCAGTTCGTGGGACACCGCGTTGAGCAAATCACGCTGCTGGTTGAGCAGGCCTTCGACATCGCCGGCCATGGTGTCGAACACCGCCGCCAGCTCACCGATATTGGAGCGTGGCGGGATATTCGTGCGTTCGCTCAACTGCCCCTGGCCAAGGCGCCGAGCGGTCTGCTTGAGACGTTCCAGGTCGCGCCAGTGCGGGCGCAGCCAGAACAGCAGGCAGGCCAGCAACGCCGCGCCAATCAGTACGTTCATGCTCCAGTACAACAGGTTCACGTCCAGCGGGTCGGGCGGGACTTGCAGGGCCACCGCCCATTGCTCATCCAGCGGCGACACCGCCAGGGTCCGTGTGCCCCAATCACCGAGGCGGAGCACATCCTCACCGCCGCGCAGGCGTTGTTGCTCCGGCGCGCTGAAGCTCGGGTCATCGACACGGGTCAAGCTGACCTGCAAGGGCCCGAAGCGCTGGTCCAGGCGAGTGGCCATTGCCGGCCACTGCTCTTTCGGCACCTGGCGAAACTGTTCGATCAGCAGGCTCTGCAAGCCCCGCGACTGGTCCATGTTGTAACGCATGAAGCGCTCGTGGAAGACCCCGATCACCAGCTCAGGCACCAGATAGATCGCCGCACTGAAGGTGACGATGGTGATCAGGTACAGCCGCACCAGGATCTTCAGCATGGTTTCAGTACTCCCATTCGGAGCGACTGAACAGGTAACCCTTGCCCCAGACGGTCTTGATCTTGCGCGCCTCGCCGGCATGGTCGTCGAACTTGCGGCGCAACTTGGAAATCGCCACGTCCACCGAACGGTCGGTGCCGTTGAACTCGATGCCGCGCAGGCGCTGGAGGATCTGGTCGCGACTGAGCACTTCGCCGGCATGCCGGGCCAGCACCACCAGCAGGTTGTATTCGCCGCTGGACAGCTCCACCGGCTGTTCGCGCCAGGTCACGGTGCGTTCCGAGAGGTCGATGCACAGGTTGCCCATCAGGATCCGGTCGCTGGCCACCTGCGGATCGGCCAGGCTGCTACGGCGCAACAGGGTCCGTACCCGGGCCAGCAATACCCGGGGTTCGCAGGGTTTGGTCACATAGTCGTCGGCGCCCATCTCCAGGCCCAGTACCTGATCATGGCTGTCATCACGGGCGGTGAGCATCAGGATCGGCAGCGTCGCCGAATCGGCGCGCAACAGGCGGCACACCTGCAGGCCGTCGAGGCCCGGCAGCATCAGGTCGAGGATCACCAGGTCCGGCGGGGTCTGTTTCGCCCGCTCGCGCACCTGGTCGCCACGGGCCAGCACATTGACCTGGTAGCCGTTGCGCTCCAGGTAGCTGGCGATCAATTCACTGAGGGCGCTGTCGTCTTCGACCAGCAGAATGTTAGGCATAGGTAAATTTACGAAGCGGAAAACCGTGAAGGATATACGCCTACGCACGTCCGAGAGCAGAAGCTTCACACTTTTTCACCAACGCCCTACATAGCTTCACAGCACCGCTTGACCACGGCCCTTAGCATGCGGGGGCCATTATTGGGACTCTGTTATGTTGAAGAAGCTGCTTGCCCCGCTCTGCCTGTCAGCCCTGGCGCTGGCCCTGAGCGCCTGTGACAAATCCGCGAATGCCCCGCAAACGCCGCCCCCGCCCAAGGTTCGGGTCGAGATCCTCAAGAGCCAAAGCCTGTCGATCAATAGCGAACTGAGCGGACGCATCGCCGCGCCGCGCATCGCCGAAGTCCGCGCGCGGGTGGCCGGCGTGGTGCTGCAGCAGGTGTTTCGTGAGGGCAGCGACGTGAAACAGGGCGACGTGTTGTTCCGCATCGACCCGGCGCCGTTCAAGGCCGACCTCGACAGTGCGGTTGCCAGCCTGCAAAAGGCCGAGGCCAATGCCTTCCAGACCCGCTTGCAACACCAGCGCTACCGCGATCTGGTGGAGAGTAACGCCGTCAGCCGCCAGGACTACGACAACGCCGAAGCCGCCGCGCGCCAGAGTGCCGCCGATGTCGCCGCGAACAAGGCCGCCGTGCAGCGGGCCCGGCTCAACCTCGGCTACGCCACCGTCACCGCGCCGATTTCCGGACGTATCGGCCGCGCGCTGGTAACCGAAGGCGCCCTGGTCGGCCAGAACGAAACCACCGCCCTGGCGCTGATCCAGCAGTTGAATCCGATCCACGCCGACCTGACCCAATCCACCCGCGAGTTGAACGACCTGCGCCGCGCCCTGCGCGCCGGGCAGTTGCAGCAGGTCGGGCAGAACCAGGCCAAGGCCACGCTGATCCAGGACGACGGCAGTGCCTACCCGCTGCCTGGCAAGTTGCTGTTCACCGATATCAGCGTCGACCCCGGCACTGGCCAGGTGATCCTGCGCAGCGAGTTCCCCAACCCGGACCTCGACCTGCTGCCCGGCAGTTTCGTCCGGGTCCGCGTCGAGCAAGCGGTCAACCGCGAAGCGATCACCGTGCCGCAACGGGCCATCCAGCGTGACAGCGCCGGGATCGCCCAGGTGCTGCTGGTGGATGCCGAACAGCGGATCAGCCAACAGCCGGTGCAGTTGGGCGCGGTGCAGAACGATCGCTGGATCGTCACCGACGGCCTCAAGGCCGGCCAACGCATCGTCGTAGAGGGCCTGCAACACGCCCGGCCCGGAGAGCGGGTGCAGGTCGACGACAGCCCTCTTCCCCTCGCCCAGTCCAAAGGACAGTGAGCATGCCGCATTTCTTTATCGACCGGCCGGTGTTCGCCTGGGTGGTCGCCTTGTTCATCCTGCTGGCCGGCGCCCTGGCCATCCCGCAGTTGCCAGTGGCCCAGTACCCCAACGTCGCGCCGCCCAAGGTGGAAATCTACGCCGTTTACCCGGGCGCCTCGGCGCAGACCGTGGATCAAGGCGTGGTCAGCCTGATCGAGCAGGAGCTCAACGGCGCCGACCACCTGCTGTATTTCGAATCCCAGAGCAGCCTGGGCAGCGCCACCATCACCGCGACCTTCCAGCCCGGCACCAACCCGGAAATGGCCCAGGTCGATGTGCAGAACCGCCTGAAAGCGGTGGAGCCGCGCCTGCCCGCCGCCGTGACCCAGCAAGGCTTGCAGGTGGAAAAGGTTTCCGCCGGCTTCCTGCTGCTCGCCACCCTCACCTCCAGTGACGGCAAATACGACGAAAGCGCCCTCAGCGACTACCTGGCGCGCAACGTGATGAACGAGATCAAGCGCCTCGACGGTGTCGGCAAGGCACAGTTGTACGGCGCCGAACGGGCCATGCGGATCTGGATCGACCCGCAGAAGCTGGTGGGTTTCAACCTGACCCCGGCGGATGTCAGCGCCGCCGTGGCCGGGCAGAACGCCCAGGTCTCGGCGGGCAGCATCGGCGCCCTGCCGGCCCGGCCGACCCAGGAAATCAACGCGGCGGTGCTGGTCAAGGGCCAGCTGAGCACCCCGAAGGAGTTCGCCGATATCGTCCTGCGGGCCAATCCCGACGGTTCCAGCGTGCGCATCGGCGATGTCGCCCGGGTGGAAATCGGCAGCCAGGACTACCAGTACGGCACCCGCCTGAACGGCAAGCCGTCCACCGCCTTCAGCGTGCAGTTGAGCCCCGGCGCCAATGCCCTGCACACCGCCACCCTGGTGCGGGCCAAGCTCGACGAGTTGTCGCGCTACTTCCCGGCTGGGGTCGAATACAAGATCCCCTACGACACCTCGCCCTTCGTCAAGGTCTCGATCACCAAGGTGATCTACACCCTGGGCGAAGCCATGCTGCTGGTGTTCGCGGTGATGTTCCTGTTCCTGCAGAACATCCGCTACACCCTGATCCCGACCCTGGTGGTGCCGGTGGCGCTGATGGGCACCTTCGCCACCATGCTGGCCCTGGGTTTCTCGATCAACGTGCTGACCATGTTCGGCATGGTCCTGGCCATCGGCATCCTGGTGGACGACGCCATTGTGGTGGTGGAGAACGTCGAGCGGATCATGGCCAACGAGGGGTTGTCACCACGGGACGCCACCCGCAAGGCCATGGGCCAGATCAGCGGCGCCATCGTCGGCATCACCCTGGTGCTGGTGGCAGTGTTTATTCCCATGGCCTTCATGCAGGGCTCGGTGGGGGTGATCTACCAGCAGTTCTCGCTGTCCATGGCCACCTCGATCCTGTTCTCGGCCTTCCTCGCCCTGACCCTGACCCCAGCCTTGTGCGCCACCCTGCTCAAGCCGATTGCCCCGGGCGAACATCACGCCAAGGGCGGTTTCTTCGGCGCGTTCAACCGGCGTTTCGAACAGCTGAGCAATAAATATGAAGGCTGGGTGGTCTATGCGCTGAAACGCAGCGGCCGTTACCTGCTGGTCTACGGCCTGTTGCTGGTCGTGCTGGGGTTGTGCTTCATGCGCCTGCCCGCCTCGTTCCTGCCGGTGGAAGACCAGGGCTACACCATCACCGATATCCAGCTGCCGCCGGGGGCGAGCCAGAACCGCACGATCAAGGTGGTGGAGCAGATCGAGGCGCATAACGCCACGGAACCGGGGGTCGGTGACACCACCATGATCCTCGGCTTCAGCTTCTCCGGCAGCGGGCAGAACGCCGCCCTGGCCTTCACCACCCTGAAGGACTGGTCGGCGCGTAGTGCCAAGGACTCGGCGCAAGCCATTGCCGACCGCGCCAACCTGGCGTTGGGCGAGATCAAGGACGCCGTGGCCTACGCCATCCTGCCGCCTCCGGTGGACGGCCTCGGCACCTCCAGCGGTTTCGAATTCCGCTTGCAGGACCGCGGCGGCGTCGGCCATGAGGCGCTGATGAAGGCTCGCAGCCAGTTGCTGGAAGCGGCCGAGAAGAGCCCGGTGCTGGCCAATGTCCGTGAAAGCGCCCTGGCCGAAGCGCCACAGGTGCAGTTGGAGGTCGACCGCCAGCAGGCCAATGCCCTGGGGGTGTCCTTTGCCGATATCGGCGCCCTGCTCTCCACCGCCCTGGGCTCGAGCTATGTCAACGACTTCCCGAACCAGGGGCGCATGCAACGGGTGGTGATCCAGGCCGAAGGCGACCAACGCAGCCAGGTGGCCGATCTGCTGAAAATCAATGTGCGCAACAGCAACGGAAAAATGGTGCCGTTGTCGGCCTTTGTCCAGGCGCAGTGGACCCAGGGCCCGGCGCAACTGACCCGCTACAACGGTTATCCGGCAATTGCCATTTCCGGCGAGCCCAAGGCCGGGCACAGCACCGGGCAGGCAATGGCGGAGATGGAACGGCTGGTAACGCAGTTGCCGACGGGGTTGGGCCTGGAATGGACCGGCTTGTCGTTGCAGGAGCGTTTGTCCGGTTCCCAGGCAACCACGCTGCTGGGGCTGTCGCTGCTGGTGGTGTTCCTCTGTCTGGCGGCGCTGTATGAAAGCTGGTCGATCCCGACTTCGGTGCTGCTGGTCGTGCCCCTGGGGGTGCTTGGCGCGGTGCTGGCGGTGACCTTGCGCGGGATGCCCAACGATGTGTTCTTCAAGGTGGGGTTGATCACCATCATCGGCCTGTCGGCGAAGAACGCGATTTTGATTATCGAGTTCGCCAAGAGTCTCTATGACGAGGGCCATGATCTGCTGGACGCAACGGTGCAGGCAGCGCGCCTGCGCCTGCGCCCGATCATCATGACGTCCCTGGCGTTTATCCTCGGCGTGGTGCCGCTGGCGATTGCCACTGGCGCCAGCTCGGCGAGCCAGCAGGCCATCGGCACCGGGGTGATCGGCGGGATGATCACGGCGACGCTGGCGGTGCTGTTCGTGCCGGTGTTTTTTGTGGTGGTGATGAGGCTGGCCAGGCGCAAGGGGGCATGATTATAGGGTGACCTCAAGGGCCCCTTCGCGGGCAAGCCCTGCTCCTACAGTTTCGTGTCGTGTACAAAATCGGTGTACGACGCCGTACTGTAGGAGCAGGGCTTGCCCGCGAAAAGGCCCGTCCAGCCAACCCACCTCCCCCAGCTATTGCACCAACTGATTGATCTCGATGATCGGCAGCAACACCGCCATCACGATCAGCAGCACCACCGCCCCCATCACCACGATCATCAGCGGTTCGAGCAGCGCGGTCATACCCATGGCCCGCCGCTCGATATCCCGTGACAAGGTCTGCGCCGCCCGCTCCAGCATCGGCGGCAACGAGCCGGTCTTCTCCCCGCTGGCGATCAGATGGATCAGCACTGGTGGAAACACCTTCTCCACCTTCAACGCCGCCGCCAGGTTCACCCCTTCACGGACCCGCGCCGTGGCCTCGGTCACGCTCAGGCTCAAACGATCATTGGACACCGTCTGCCGCGCCGCCTCCAGGGCCCGCAACAACGGCACCCCGGCACCGCCGAGAATCGCCAGGGTCGAGGCAAATCGCGCGGTGTTCAGTCCCAGCACAAAGCGGCCGATCAGCGGCAGGCGCAAGATCCGACTGTGCCAGCCCAGCCGCGCCGCCGGATTGCGCAAATACAAGCGCCAGCCCCACAAACCGCCCACCAGGACACCAAAACACAACCAGCCCCAGGCGCGGATAAAGTCACTGGCATTGAGCATCGCCACCGTCAGCCCCGGCAGATCCTGGCGCGCCTGGGAAAAAGCGCTGACCACCTGGGGCACCACATAACTGAGCAGGAAAATCACAATGGCCACCGACACCAATCCCACCACTCCCGGATAGATGAACGCGGTGAGAATCTTGCCCCGCAGGTTGTTGCGTTCCTCGATGTAATCCGCCAACCGCTCCATCACCTGGGCCAGGTCGCCGGACTCCTCGCCCGCCGCGATCAGCGCCCGGTAGATATCGGGAAAGTCCCGTGGTCGCTTGGCCAGGGCTTCGGCCAGGCGCATGCCGCCGCGCACATCGGCGCGCACCGCGCTCAGGGTCTGGGCAATGTGCTTGCGCTCGGCCTGCTCCACCGTCGCGCTCAACGCGGCTTCCAGCGGCAGGCTGGCGCCCAGCAGGCTCGCCAGTTGCCGGGTGGCCCAGGCCAGGTCGTTGTCCGACAGTTTGGCGCTGAACATCCCGCTGGCGCTGCCACCGCCCTGGACGCCGTCGGCCTGGACCAGCAAGGCGGTCAACCCGCGACTGCGCAGCAGGCCCATGGCAGCGCCCTGGCTGTCGGCTTCCAGATGGCCGGTTTCGATCTTGCCCAGGGCGTCGGCGGCTTCGAAGCGATACCGATTCATCAGGCGTCCCGTGTCACGCGAAGGATTTCTTCCGGCGCGGTGGCGCCGCTGCGTACCCAGCGCTCGCCGTCCTCGCGCATGCTCAACATCCCGGCGGCACGGGCGGCCAGGCGCAGGGCCTGCTCGCCGGCACCCTGGTGGATCAGGCTGCGGATATCGTCGTCAATACAGAACAGCTCGTGAATACCGGTGCGGCCGCTATAGCCAGTGTGATTGCACACGCTGCAGCCCAACGGACGCCAGGTGCCGGGCGCGGCCGGATCTTCCTGGCGACAGTGTTGGCACAGGCGCCGGACCAGACGCTGGGCGAGCACACCGAGCATCGACGAAGCCAGTAGAAACGGTTCCACGCCCATGTCGATCAGGCGGTTGACCGCCGATACCGCGTCATTGGTGTGCAGGGTCGCCAGCACCAGGTGCCCGGTGAGCGAAGCCTGCACGGCAATCTGCGCGGTCTCAAGGTCGCGTATCTCGCCGATCATGATGATGTCCGGGTCCTGGCGCAGGATCGCCCGCAAGGCCAGGGCGAAAGTCATGTCGATCTTGGCATTCACCTGGATCTGGCTGATGCCCGGCAGGTCGTATTCCACCGGGTCCTCGACGGTGAGGATATTGCTGGTACTGGCGTCGAGCCGGGCCAGGGCGGCGTAGAGGCTGGTGGTCTTGCCGCTGCCGGTGGGCCCGGTGACCAGCACGATGCCGTGGGGTTGACGGATCAGATGGTCGAGCCGGGACAGCACATCGGGGTCCATGCCCAGGGTTTCCAGTTGCAGACGCCCGGCCTGCTTGTCCAGCAGGCGCATCACCACCCGTTCGCCATGGCCGGTGGGCACGGTGGAAACGCGGATATCGATAGGGCGACCAGCCACGCGCAAGGCGATGCGACCGTCCTGGGGCAGGCGTTTCTCGGCGATATCCAGCTGCGCCATGATCTTGATCCGCGACACCAGCGCGCCATGTAGCGCCTTGCGCGGCGAGACCACATCGCGCAGGGTGCCATCGACCCGGTAGCGCACCACCGAATGGGTCTCGAAGGGTTCGATATGGATATCGCTGGCCTCGTCCCGCGCGGCCTGGGTCAGCAAGGCGTTGATCATGCGGATCACCGGGGCGCCGTCCTGAGTGTCGAGCAGGTCGGTGATTTCCGGGATGTCCTGCATCAGCCGGTCGAGGTCCACCTCGTTTTCCGCCGCCCCGACCACCGCCGCCGCACTGCCGGTATCGGCATAGGCGCTGGCGAGCAGGCCGTCCAGTTCCTCGTCGCGGACCTGTTCCAGGCGGGCCGGACCGAACTGTCGGCGGACTTCGCTGATGGCCCAGCCCGGGGTCGAGGGACAGGCGGTCAATACCGCCCCATCCTCACCGTCGCGCAGCAACACCCGCTGCGCCTTGGCCCAGGCGTAAGGCAGCGCACTCATGGCTGGGCACGCTCGTTGACCGACAACGGCACCGCGCGAATCGCCGCCCGTGGCGTTTGCGGGGCCGACGGCGCGGAACCCGGGATCGCCTGGGCCGCATTCGGCAACTGCGGGGCCTGCATATCCGGCATGGCCCAACTGCGATCCGGTTGCAGGCTGCCCTGGGCCCGGCGAATAAAGTCATAACGGTTCAGGGTGATGCTGCGTCCCGCCGCACCGTCGCGAATGATATAGGGCCGCAGGAACACCATCAGGTTGGTCTTGTTGGTCTCGCGCCGCTCATGGCGAAACAGCGCACCGATCCCGGGAATACTCGACAGAAAGGGCACGCCGTCATTGGTCTGGGTATAACCGTCCTGCAACAGGCCACCGAGAACCATGATCTGGCCGTCATCCAGCAGGATGCTGGTGTCGATCGCACGCTTGTTGGTCACCGTGCCGGCGGCCGCCGCCGAAGCCCGGTCGTCCACCGTACTGACTTCCTGGTAGATATCCAGCTTGACCGTGCCGCCTTCGGAAATCTGCGGCCGCACATTGAGCTTGAGACCGACCTCCTCGCGCTGGATGGTCTGGAACGGATTGCTGCCAGAGCTGCTGGCGTTGGTAACGTACTGGCCGCTGACAAAGGGAATGGTCTGGCCGACGAAGATGCTCGCCACTTCGTTGTCCAGGGTCAGCAGGTTCGGCGTCGACAGCACGTTGGAACCGCCCTTGGATTTCAAGGCCCGGGCCAGCACCTTGAGGTCCATGACCTGCCCCACGCCGGGGATATTCACCGATCCCTTGACCAAGCCGAGGCTCAGCCCCTGGGGCAGTACATCAATACTGTTCTTCGCGGTGCTGACCAGATTGGTGCCGCCCAGGTTGACCCCACCGATCACCCCATTGCCGGCCAGGTTGCCGGCTTGCCATTGCACGCCGAACTCATTGGCATCGTCTTCGCTGACTTCGACGATCAGGCTTTCGATCACCACCTGGGCGCGGCGCTGGTCCAGTTGGTCGATGACTTCCCGCAGATTGCGATACAGCGGGTCCGGCGCGCTGATCAGCAAGGTATTGGTGGTGGCATCGGCCTGGATGGTCACCCCGCCTGCCGAGAAGGCCACGCTCTGGTCCGAGCCCTGATTTGCACCGCCCGCCTGCGAGCCCCCGGCGCGCGCGCCCTGCCCGTAGGACGAACCGCCCGTGGTGCCGGTGCCACTGCTTGTGGTGCCGCTGCTGCTCTGCGTGCCGGCCTGGCCGTTCTGGCTGCCGCTGTTGCTGTTCATCCCGCCGTTACTGAGCATGGCCCGGGTCGGGTCGCCCTTGCCATCACCGCTGTCGCTTTCCCCGGTGAGCAGCCCGCGCAGGGCCTGGGCCAACTTGCCGGCCTGGGCATTGCGCAGGTACACCACGTGCAGGTTGCTCGGGTTGCTCTGGGCATTGTCCAGCTTGTAGATCAATTCCCGTGCAAGTTGCGTGCGCTCCGGGCTGCCGGAGCGAATGATGATCGAATTGGAACGCGGGTCGCCGAGCACGATGATCTTCTGGGTCGGATCATTGCCGGGGCTGTCCAGCAATTCGGAGACCATGCTGGCGATATCGCTGGCAATGCCGTTCTGGATCGTCACCACATCGGTGTCGATGGCACTGGGGGTGTCGATACTGGCGATCAGCGTGGCGACCCGATCCAGGTTCTGCGCGTAATCGGTGATCACCACGGTGTTATTGCCCGGGTAGGCATTGATCGGATTGTTCGGCGAGACAATGGGGCGCAGCACCGGGATCAGGTTCACCGCGTTTTCGTATTGCAGGCGGAAGGTCCGGGTCAGCATGCCGCCCTGGGCCGGACGGTCGGCGCTGTAGATCGGCCCACCGAGCAGCTTGGCATCGGCTTCCGGCACCACCTGGCTGACCCCGCCGACATCCACCACGCTGAAACCCTGCATGCGCAAGGCCGCCAGCAACATGTCATAGGCCTGATGGGCCGGTACTTCGCCTTCGGAAACCAGGGTCAGGTTACCCTTGACCCGTGGGTCCACCAGGAACTGTTGCCCGGTGGAACGCGACAAGGCACGGACCACCGCCTGGATATCGGCATCGACGAAATTCAACTGCACCGGCTGGTTGCCCAAGGGGCTGGGCGCCGGACTGCCCTTGGCCGCGCCCCGGCCCGCTGCGGGACTGATCGGCGCACGGGGCTGGCGATGTTGCTGTTCCACCTGGGTCTGGAGCCGCTGCCGATCGGCCACGGCATCGCCATTCTTGACCGTCGAGGCCAGGGGCCGGCCCAACTCGCTTTCCACCAGCAAGGGTGGCTGCGACTCCGGTGGGCTATTGCTGCAGGCACTCAAAGCCATCAACAACCAGGGCGCCGCGGCCTGCCGACAACGCAAGGCCGATAAAGAACCTGACCACTTCATGAAGCTTCCTTAGCGCCAAGCGCCTGATCCATGCGAACGGTTCCGGACAGTTTGCCTGCCGTGTCATCGGGTTCGGTCGTGCCTTTGCGCTGCAAGCGGGCCTCGACCACTTCCAGGGTGAATAAAGGGGGGGTGCCCAGCAGCCAGCCCACCAGGCCATCCGCCGGGACATCGTCGAAGGTCAGTAGCCAGCCGCCGCCGACACCTTGCAATTGGTAATGTCCGGCCAGCCCTCCAGCGTCCAGGCTGCTGCGCAATCCGGCCTCGACATTGCCGGCATTCGGGCCGGCAAGCCCGTGCAGCAGGCCGTCGAGGGTCTGCGCCTGGGTCCGCAACCTGGGCGTTTCCAGGCGCCAGAAGTCGATCTTCTGCAACGGTGGCTGGATCAGCACGAACCACACCAGCAGGCCCGAGACGCCCACCGCCATACCCAGCACCAACTGTCGCTCGCGCGGGGCCAGGCTTTGCCAATACAGACGGGCCTGGCTCGAAAGCTGGCGCCAGCGGTTTCGATAGCGATTGATAAAGGCCTTATTCACTGTCGTTCTCCGCCAGCGGTTGTGGGCCGGTGGTTTTCAGGACCCAACCATCGGCAGCGGCCGTCGCTTCCACCCCGGCCTGGGTCAGGCTGAGTTGCCAGGCCTTGTCGCGACCGCCGCCCGGCGTGCCCGGCAGCGGGCTCAGGTGCAGTTCGCCGTGTTCGAAGACCAGGGTTTGCAGGCTGCCGACCATAAAGGGCATGGCACTGCCGGCCTGCTGGACCAACCGGGTAAAACCGCTGTCACCGGGCGCGCCGTTCTCGCGCAAGGCCAATTGCTGACGGGCCTGTTGCAATGGATTGAGGATCATCGGCAAGGCCGGGAATGCCTGCTTGACCCGTTGGGTCATCCAGGCCTTGAGTTGCTGGCCTTGTTCCACCTGGCGAGCGGCATAGAGGTTGAGACCCACGGCCCAGACCGCCACCGCAAGCACCATGCAGGCAACCGCGCGTCCCCAACCACCGGCGTTGCCGGCCATCGGCTGGACCGCACCGTGCAAACCCCAACCCGGCGCCTTGCCAGACCAGGCCCGGTCTTCGGGCAGGCTCTGGACCAGCGCGTTGTCCGGCGCCGCGGCACCGACCCAATGCACCACGCCACCGCTATTGAGCAGCTCCGTCAGTGCCGCGTCGACGGCCGGATGAACCTGGGCCTGGTCCTGGCTGCGGCGCATCAGCAGATGCTCGTCGCGCACCGCCACCACCGGCGCTTGGGTCGCGTCCACCGGCAAGCAGTAGGCCGCTGGGTACAGGCCACGCAACTTGAGCCCGGACTGGCGCAGCACAGTGCCCAAGTGCTCCAGCAGCGCCCGTTGCAACCAGGCGACCTGCACCTGCCCTTCGGCATCCCGCGGGCTGTGGACGATATGCATCGACTCGCAACCGCCAAGGATCAGCGCCTGGGCCGCACAGCCCACCGCCGCCTGGATCCTGGCCGGCGGCAGGTTGGGTAATTCGAGACTGGCCAGCAGACTGTCGCGCGGATGCAGGTAACACTCTACGGCGACGCCTTTGTGCACCTGCCCCAACTGCGCCAGGCTGCCGCGGCCCTGGTCGGTCAGCTTGCCCTGGCGATCCAGCCAGGCAAACTCCAGCGGGCTGTCCAGGGTCAGCGTCTCCAACGGCGGCAAGGCCAGGCGCAGGGCAGTCATACACCCACCCGCGACCAGATCACCTGGGGCATCTGCAATTCCTGGCGATATAACAGCACCGCCAGGCTGACCCGGCGGCTGTCGCTGCGTGAACGGGCATTGAGGCGGAACCAGTCGCTGGTGATGCCGACCTTGATATCGCTGACCACCAGCTCGGGCATCCGCAGGCGATTGACGAAATCGCCCCGGTTGATAAACCAGCGTCCGGCATCACGCTCAGACACCAGATTGCGCGCACGCGACAACGACAGCCCAGGCACCTGGGAAGCCAGGACTTCGGCGCTGGCGGTATTGCCGTTGACCCAGGTGTTGGCCGGCAGGATCGTCACATGGGGTGCCAGCAGCGCCAGCACCGCGTCGTCCACACCCGCCAGGGCGCCGAGGTCATCCAGGCTGTGCAACATCGGCCGGGTCGCCGGCAGCGGCTTGAGCGCGGTTCCCGGAGAGGTCAGCCGACCGCTGTCAAAGCTGCCCTTGACCGGCGGCGCGACGGGGTCATTATCCGGCAGCAGCGCGTAAGCGGCGGTCACCCGCTGGACAATCCGCTGGCCCACGGCAGGCTTGACGCCGATCGACTCGCACAACTGCTGGAAAGCCCGCACCTGATCGGGATCGACCCGGCTGTCGCGGACCAGATTGCGCAGGTTGAACTTGCCCTGCTCGTCTTCCAGGCGCCCGCTGAAGTGCCCGCCGCGCTCGCTCAGGCCGGCGGCGGACAGCGGCTGGGCCCAGGCCTGGTCAAGACGGGTCAAGGGATCGTGCTGGCGGGCATCCCAGAGCAATTGCCGACTCAGCTCCAGGCCGCCGCGCAATAGCCAGGCGCCCTGGACCCGCGACTGCTCGGCTTCGAGGCTACGGGTGAAGACAGTCTGGCGCGCGAGCATGCCGCCGGCGATCACCGCGACCACGGCGGCAATCAGCAAGGCGCTGATAATCGCCATGCCGCGTTGCCCGGCGGCTGTCAGCGAAGGATTGGTCATGGCCCGGACTACAACTGCCAGGAGCCGATATCAGCATCGGTGCCTTCGCCGCCCGGCTTGCCGTCGGCGCCCAGGGAGAACACATCGACTTCACCGTTGGCCCCGGGGTTGAGGTACTGGTAAGGACGCCCCCACGGATCGTTGGGCAGGCGTTCGAGATAGGAGCGCCAAGTGCTGTCCTTGGCATTCGCCGGGCGCTCGGCCAGGACCTTCAGGCCCTGGTTCTGGTTCGGGTAGGTGCCGTGGTCGAGGCGATAGAGCTTGAGGGCCTGCATCAGGCTGCCGATGTCCTGCCGGGCGGCGGTGACCCGGGCCTGGTCGGGGCGGTCGAGAACCTTGGGCACCACAATGGCCGCGAGGATCCCGAGAATGACCACCACGACCATGATCTCGATCAGCGTGAACCCTTTCTGGGCGCCGATCCGCGAGCGGGAACTGATGTGCGCGATATCCATCTCGACATTCCTTGGCTTGATTCGATTCGCCGCGGATTGTTGCAAGAAGATATGTCACCGGTATTGAAAATCCTCGGGAGGAAATACCTGCCACCCCGTTGCGCGTTTCTAGCGCCAGCGTTCAGTCTCGCGAAGCCCGGCCAGTCGTTTGGCGAGTGAAATCGCCACAACCTGTATATACAGCATGAATTTTCATCATTGCTTCCCCGCCTTTATCTCCCCGCGACACCTTGCAGGCCAAAGCGACCATCCGTTGCCCGCAAGCCTTTTTTCGCGAAAAACCCTACTACCATTGGTTTCAATTCGCCCCAACAGTGTGCGGGAGGCGCGGTTTTGGTGCGGCTTTTGGTTACACATTCAAGATTCAACAGCCACTGTCATTTTTTCGCAAGCAACGGGAATCGGGTCTGAAACGCCACTCTCTGGGCGGAATAGCAGTTCTGGCCCGCATATTGCTCATCCTGTATATACAGGAACATATAGCCACCTATTCCACCCACCCTCCGCCTTAGGACACTGCCATGCCCGCACCTCTGCAGCTCAAGCCCGGTCAACTCACCCTGGATCAACTGCGCGTCATCTATCAGAAGCAATGCGCGATCGAGCTGGACCCCGCCGCTCGCGAAAACGTCGACGCCAGCACCCGCACGGTGAACGAGATCATCGCCAACCAGCGCACCGTGTACGGCATCAACACCGGCTTCGGCCTGCTGGCCAGGACCTCGATTGCCACCGAGTCGCTGGCCAAGCTGCAACGCAACCTGCTGCTCTCCCACTGCACCGGCACCGGGCCGCTGCTCGATGATGCCAGCGTCGGCCTGATCATGGCATTGAAGGTCGGCTCGCTGGCCCGTGGTTTTTCCGGGATCCGCTGGGAAGTGATCGAAGCGCTGGTCAAGCTCTATCACGCCAAGGTCTATCCGTGCATCCCGTCCCAGGGCTCGGTGGGCGCCTCGGGCGACCTGGCACCGCTGGCCCATATGTCCGCCGTGCTGATCGGCGTCGGTCGCGTGCGCCATGAAGGGCGGGAAATGGATGCCGTCGAAGGCCTGGCGATTGCCGGCCTGGAACCCATGGTGCTGGGGCCGAAGGAAGGCCTGGCGCTGATCAACGGCACCCAGGTCTCCACCGCACTGGCGTTGCGCGGGCTGTTTGCCGCCGAGAAACTGTTCAGCGCCGCCGTGGTGGCCGGCAGCCTCTGCGTGGAAGCCTTGAAAGGCTCGGACGTGCCCTTCGACCCGCGCATCCAGGCGGTACGCGGTCAGCCCGGACAAATCGACGTGGCCCAGTTCTATCGTGAACTGCTGGCGAACAGCGAGATCCGTCAATCCCATATCGATTGCGCCCGGGTCCAGGATCCCTACTCGCTGCGCTGCCAGCCGCAGGTCATGGGCGCTTGCCTGGACCATCTGCGCTTCGCCGCCGGGGTGTTCCTGCGTGAATCCAACGCGGTTTCGGATAACCCATTGGTGTTCAGCGCCGACGGCGACGTGCTCTCGGGTGGCAACTTCCACGCCGAACCGGTGGCGATGGCCGCTGATGTGCTGGCCCTGGCGATCTCCGAAATCGGTGCCCTGTCCGAACGACGGATCGCGCAACTGGTCGACCCGGCGCTCTCCGGTCTGCCGGCCTTTCTGGTCCGCGAAGGCGGCCTGAACTCGGGGTTCATGATCGCCCAGGTCACCGCCGCGGCCCTCGCCTCGGAGAACAAGACCCTGGCCCACCCGGCCTCGGTGGACAGCCTGCCGACCTCGGCCAACCAGGAAGACCATGTGTCGATGGCGACCTTTGCGGCTCGCCGCTTGCTGGATATGGCCGGCAACAGCAGCGCCGTGGTGGCCATCGAACTGCTCGGTGCCGCCCAGGGCGTCGACCTGCATGCCCCGCTCAAGACCTCGGAAAAACTCGCTGAAGTCCTGGCGATGATTCGCCGCGAGGTCGCGCACTACGACGAAGACCGTTACTTCGCGCCCGATATCGCGGCGGCCAGGAACTGGGTCGAATCCGCCGCCTTCGAGAGCTGGTTGCCCGCCGCACGTCTGTATGCCTGATTAACACCGGGTTGGCGCAGCCCTGCTGCGCCACTTTCTTCACGCCATAGGGATCGCCATGCGTCGCTACTATTCAGGGCCGGATTTTCACCGGGCACAGAGCATTGCCGAACTGGCCGTCATGGCCCGGCAACGCCTGCCGCATTTCGCCTGGGAATACCTGGAAGGCGGAGCGGAGGAAGAGCTGACGCTACGCCGCAATCGCCGGGCGTTTGCTGATATAGCGCTGTTACCGCGCACCCTGATGCCCTGCTCGGTGACGCAAACCCAGCGCTCGCTGTTCGGGCGAGAGCTGCCGCTGCCCATGGCCATCGGCCCCACTGGCTACAACGCGATGCTTTACCGCGATGCCGATATTCATTTGGCCCGCGCCGCCACCGAGCGCGGCCTGCCCTTTACCTTGAGTACCGTGTCCACCAGTTCCCTGGAACAATTGGTCACGGCGGTGCCCGAGGTCAATCTCTGGTTCCAGCTCTATTGCCTGCGTGACCCCGCCGTTGGCGCGGACCTGCTGCAACGGGCCGACGCGGTCGGTTGCAGGACCTTGCTGCTGACCAGCGACGCCGTACTGCTGGGCAATCGCGAATGGGATCGGCGCAACTTCGTCCGCCCCCGGCAACTGAGCCTGCGCAACCAGCTCGACGTACTCTGTCACCCACGCTGGATGGCCCAGGCGCTATGGCCACGGGGCCTGCCGATCCTGGGCAATATCGAGCGCTACCTGCCGCCCGGACAACGCACCATCGAAGGCGCCGCGCACTTTATCGGCAGCCAGATGGACACCGGTCTCGACTGGGACGCACTGGCCCGGTTACGCGAGCGCTGGCCCCATCGGCTGCTGCTCAAGGGCGTGCTGCACCCGGCGGATGCCGAAAAAGCCGTGACGTTGGGACTCGACGGGTTGGTGGTCAGCAACCATGGCGGCCGTCAACTCGACGGGGTTCCCGCCAGCCTCGACTGCCTGCCGGCAATTGCCGCCGTGGCCAAGGGCAAGCTCGCGTTGCTGCTCGACAGCGGTATCCGGCGCGGCAGCGACATTCTCAAAGCCTGTGCACTGGGGGCCGACGCGGTGTTGCTGGGGCGATCTACCCTGTATGGAGTCGCCGTCGGCGGACAGGCCGGCGCCGGCCATGCCCTCGATCTGCTGGCGCAAGAGCTGCGCCTGGCCCTGTCCTTGCTGGGCACTGCGAACCTGAACCAGCTTGATCGTCGTGCCCTGGTGACGACGCCCTCTACCCTTTCCGACCGTGAGTTGAGCCGATGAGCGATTTACCACACACCCTCGAACTGCTGCGTCAGGCGTTGGGGAATGACGCCGTCGTCACCGGCGCCGATATCAGTCAGCGTCACTACAGCGACTGGACCGGCCATGCCCCGGCCTGTCCCGCCGCGCTGCTGTTGCCACGAACCACGGCGGACGTGGCGAGTGCCTTGCGGATCTGCAATGGTGCCGGACAATCGGTGGTTCCCCAGGGCGGCATGACCGGGCTGGCGGGCGGCGCTGTGCCCAGGGCCGACGATATCGCCCTGTCCCTGGAACGCCTGCGCGGCATTGAAGAGATCGACCCCGCCGCCGCCACCATCAGCGTCCTGGCCGGCACCACGCTGGAGGAAATCCAGCAGGCGGCGCTCAACGCCGGTTTTGTCTTCCCCCTGGACCTCGGCGCTCGCGGCTCGTGCCAGATCGGCGGCAATATCGCCACCAATGCCGGTGGCAATGCGGTGATCCGCTACGGCATGACCCGCGACCTGGTACTCGGACTGGAAGTGGTCCTGGCCGATGGCCGGGTGCTCGATCTGCGCAACAAGATGATCAAGAACAACTGTGGTTATGACCTGAAACAGTGCTTTATCGGCAGCGAAGGCACCTTGGGCGTGATTACCCGCGCGGTCTTGAAGCTCGCCCCGCAACCGGGCCAGACCAGCACCCTGCTCTGCGCCCTGCCCGACTACGCCAGCGCGGTCAGCCTGCTGCGGCGGATCCAGCGCAGTGTCGGCACGCCGCAGGCCTATGAATTGATGTGGCAGGACTTCTTCCGCCTCGGCGTCAGTTGGCTGGAAAACTCGACGGCACCGATGTCACTGGAGCATCCGCTATATGTGCTGCTGGAGTCCGCCGGTTCCCAGGAGCAGCTGGAAACCTCACTGGAAGAGGCGTTCGCCGCCGGTGAGGTCCTTGATGCGGTTCTCGCCAGCTCCCAGGCCCAGGCCCGGGGACTCTGGAAGATCCGCGAAGCCACCGGTGAGTTTCCTGTCCGCATGACCCCATTGAATTTCGACGTCAGCCTGCCCATCGGCCTGATCGGCGACTTCGTCGAGCGTTGCCGCATACGCCTGGAACAGCACTGGCCGGGCAACCACAGTGTGTACTTCGGCCACATCGGTGACAGCAACCTGCACCTGACCCTGGACTGTGCGTCCCTGCCCCAACCCGCGCCGATCCTGGCCATCGAGGAGCTGGTCTACAGCGCGGTCGGCGAACTCGGCGGCTCGGTGTCCGCCGAACATGGCATCGGACTGCTCAAGCGCGAGTTTCTCCATCACTCGGTCGGCCCCGAGGCCCTCGCCGTGATGCGCCAACTCAAGGACTGCTTCGACCCCAACGGCATTCTCAACCCGGGCAAGATTCTCGCCTGAGGGCTGTATATACCGCAATGGCACGTTAACTGCTGTTACCAAGCTGAATCACCGCAGGAACACACACTCAACCTCGCTGCATCCCCTGAAGGAGTGACACCATGCAACTCGATTCTCTATTCAGTAAACGATTCAACGGCCTGTGCCTGGCGCTCACCCTGAGCGTCGCTTCCCTGGCGGCACATGCTGATCAACTGGCGGACGTCAAGAAAGCCGGTGAACTGGTGGTAGGTACCGAGCTGCAATTTGCGCCTTTCGATTTCACCGACAACGGCAAGCAGAAAGGCCTCAACTCCGAGCTGTTCGAGCAGTTGGGCAAGGAACTGGGAGTCAAGGTGAAATTCCTCGACCTGCCGTGGCCAAGCGTATTGCCAGGGCTTGAAGCGAAGAAATTCGACGTGGTCGCCGGCCCGATCATCGTCACCCAGGCCCGTAAAGAGCGTTATCACTTCATGCTGCCGATCGCCGAAGCCACCGTGGCCTTGATGATCGGAGCCAACGACAACAGCATCACCAAACCGCAGGACATCGCCGGCAAGGCCGTGGGCGCGGGCAAGGGCTCGGCGCAACTCGAGGAACTGAAGACCTTCGCCGCCACCCTGCCAGAGAAAGTCACCATCCGCGAATACGTCGACAACAACCAGGCCTACGCGGACCTGGCGGCCAAGCGCATCGTCGCCGTCGCCAACTCGCTGCCGAACATCTCCTATGTCGCCGCCCAGCGCAGCAATGCCTTCAAAGTGGTCCAGCCTCCGTTCGGCAAGACCTCCTACTTCGCCTACCTGGGACGCAAGGATGACGACGCCAACAGCCTGATCGCCGCACTCGATGCCGCCCTGCTGAAAATGCATGCGGACGGGCGCCTGGCGGCCTTGCAGAAGAAATGGCTGGGTGCCGAGATGAATGTGCCGCAAGCCGACTTCACCCCAACCTGGTAAATCCGCCTGCCCATTGGAGGACCTGATCGCCGGCCAAGCCTGGCCGGCGATCAGCTGAGTTGGAGTCACCGCAATGTTCGATTGGCCTTTATTTTTGCAGAACCTGCCGTTGCTGCTGACCAGCCTGCTGGTGACCCTCGAGGTTTCCACCGCAGCCCTGGTGATCGGCTTTTTCATCGGCATCCTGATCGCCAGCCTGCGCCTGTCGCCGGTGCCGTTGTTCAGGCGCCTGGGGGGCGGCTACATCTTCGTGTTCCGCGGCATTCCGCTGCTGGTGCAATTGCTCTTTGTCTATTACTTCCTGCCACGGGTCGGCCTGCCCAATGTGTCGCCGCTGACGGCCGCGATCATCAGCCTGTCGTTGTGCGCCGGGGCTTATATCGCCGAGATCCTCCGGGGTGGCTTCCTGGCCATCCCCGGGGGGCAATTGGAGGCAGCCGGGCTGCTGGGCCTGAGTACCCGGCAGATGCTGATCCGCATCCGCGTGCCGCAAGCCGTGCGCCTGACCCTGCCGGCCCTGGTCAATGAAATGATCCTGCTGATCAAGGCTTCCTCGCTGGTGTCGGTGGTAGGTCTCGCCGACCTGACCCGTACCGCGCAGAACCTGGCGGCCAGCGACTACCTGTTCGTCCAGGACTACCTGATGCTGGCCGGCTTCTATTGTCTGATCAATATCCCACTGGCGTTCTGCGGCGGCCTGTTGGAACGACGCATGAAGGAGCAACTGACATGATCTTCGACTACCGGGTCATTACCGAGCACCTCGACGATATCGCCCAGGGCTTCACGGTCACCCTCGGCACCTGGTCCGCCGGGGTGGTCCTGGGGTTGTTCCTCGGCTTGCTGATTGCCGTGGCCCAGTTGTTCGGCAACAACCTGATTCGCGCACCGCTACGGGCGTTTATCGAGGTCATTCGCAGCACGCCATTCCTGGTCCAGCTGTTCCTGGTCTATTACGGCGGACCGTCCTTCGGCCTCAGCCTGGACCCTGTTCCCGCCGGGATCCTCGGGCTGGGCATCTATGGCAGCGTGTACTTCGCGGAGATCTTCCGCACCGGTTTCGAGTCGGTGGCCCGTGGCCAACTGGAGGCGGCCGACTGCCTGGGCATCACCCGCTGGCAATGCATCCTGCGCATCCAGTTGCCGCAGATGCTGGTGATCATCCTGCCGGCGCTGGTCAACCTGGTGACCATCCTGTGCAAGGAAACCGCGGTGCTGTCGATCATCACCATCCCGGAGCTGACCATGGTCATGACCGGTATCGGCTCGCAAACCTTCGCCTTCGTCGAAACCCTGCTGGTGCTGTGTATCGGCTATCTGCTGCTGGTGGAGTTCTGTTCACGCCTGGGCATGGTCCTGGAGACCCGGGTCGGCCGCTTTATGAGCAGGCAGCCGCAATGACTATCCAACAACGCCCCCTGCCACCCATTGTCCCGAAACAAGGTGACCCCATGAAGACCTCCGAACAACTCCCCGGCGACTCGCAACCCATGGTGCGCCTGCACAATGTCGGCAAGAGCTTCGGCGCCCTGCGTGTACTCAAGGGGATCGACCTGCAGGTCCGGCATTCCGAAGTGGTGTGCCTGATCGGCCCTTCCGGCTCGGGCAAAAGCACCCTGCTACGGAGCATGGCCTTTCTCGAAGAGTACGACGAAGGCGAGATCCATATCGAAGGCCAGTTGCTCGGCTATGTGCCGGACAACGGCAAGGGCCGCAAACGCGCCGCGCAAGCGCAGATCAATCAGGTCCGACGCAATATCGGCATGGTCTTCCAGCAGTTCAACCTGTGGCCGCACATGACCGCGTTGGGCAATGTCAGCGAAGCCCTGCTGCGGGTGCGCAAGCTGCCGGCCGCCGAAGCCCGTAAGCGCGCCCTGGCGATGCTCGACAAAGTCGGCCTGGCGCACAAGGCCGATGTCTATCCGATCCAGCTCTCCGGCGGTCAGCAGCAGCGCGTGGCGATTGCCCGGGCGCTGGCCATGGAGCCGCACATCATGCTGTTCGACGAACCGACTTCGGCCCTCGACCCGGAGCTGGTGGGCGAAGTCCTGCAGGTCATGAAGACCCTGGCCAAGGAAGGCATGACCATGGTGGTGGTCACCCATGAGATGGGTTTCGCCGCCCAGGTCGCCGATTCGGTGGTGTTCCTCGACCAGGGCCAGGTGGTGGCCCAGGGCACCCCGCAGCAAATCTTCCACAACACCGAACACCCCCGTCTGCAGCAATTCCTGCAGAACTATCTGGATCGCAATGCGTTCTGGCAAGACAACAAAGAGGCTTCCCCGGTATGAACGCTGCTGAACTGCAACTCCTCGCCCGCCCCCAGGTGCGTGATCTGGCCAGCTACAACGCCGGCCTTGGCACCGAAGCGGTGCGCAAACGCTTCGGGCTGACCCGGGTGGCCAAGCTGGGCAGCAACGAAAACCCGCTGGGGCCGGCACCGGCGGTCGCCGCAGCCATGACCCTGGCCTGTTCCAGCATAGCGCTGTACCCGGATGCCAGCTGCCTGGAACTGCGCGCGGCCCTCAGCGCCAAACTCGGCGTGCCGGGCAATCAGTTGGTGTTCGGCAACGGCTCCGAAGATTTGCTGAGCATTATCAGCCGGGTGTTCCTCGACCATGGCGATGAAGTGGTCACCGTGGTGCCCTCGTTCGGCCTGCACTTTATCTACCCTATCGCCGCCGGGGCCCGGGTAACGGGCGTGCCGATGACCGATGAAGGCCGTTTCGACGTGCCGGCAATGATTCAGGCCCTGACGCCGAAAACCCGTCTGCTGATGTTTTCCTGCCCTTCCAACCCGGTCGGCTGCACCCTCGATGCCGACGAGCTGCAACGCCTGTTGGCGGCACTGCCGGCCCAATGCCTGTTGGTGTTCGACGAAGCCTACTACGAGTACGCGCAATTCGAAGAGGGTTATCCCGATTGCCTCGGTCTGATCCAGGCCAGCGGCAAGCCCTTTATCCTGCTGCGAACCTTCTCCAAGGCGTATTCCCTGGCCGGTTTGCGGATCGGCTACGGCATCGTCAGCGACCCGATGCTGGCCGACCTGATCGACCGCCTGCGCACGCCGTTCAATATCAATCGCGTGGCCCAGGCCGCGGCGATTGCCGCCCTGGCCGACGAGGAGCACCTGCAAGCCACCCTCGCCCACGTCGCCCATGAGCGCCGGCATATGGTGATTGCCTTGCAGAACCTGGGCCTGGACACCGCGCCGTCGCTGGCCAACTTCCTCTTCTTCAGCACGCCCTATCCGGCTGAAACCATCAACCAGGCCTTGCTGGGCAAGGGCATTATCGTCAAACCCTGGCGTGAAGACGGCTACACAGAGTACTTGCGTGTCTCCATCGGTAGCTGTGAGGATAACGACCTTTTTCTCAAAGCCCTGGCAAGTGTTCTTGCCGCTCAAAAAGATGCGGACTGACCCATGATCAAAAATGCACCGCAAGCCCTCTATCGGCGCGCGAAGGACTTTGTGCAAGACAAGCTGCGCAGCGGCGAATGGAAGCCTGGCGACTTGATCCCCTCGGAAAACCGCCTGGTGCAGGAACTGGGCATTTCGCGCATGACCGTCAACCGGGCCTTGCGCGAGCTGACGGAAGAAGGTCATCTGTTGCGTATCTCCGGCGTCGGCACCTTTGTCGCCGAAAGCAAGCCGCAATCGAATCTGCTGCGCATCACCAATATTGCCGATGAAATCATCGCCCGCGGGCACAGCTATTCCTGCCGGGTCCTGCACCTGGGCCGCGAGGCGGCCTCGATGCCGGTGGCCGCCGCGCTGGCGCTGCCTACCGGCTCGTCGGTGTTTCACCTGATCTGCGTGCACAGCGAAGAAGGCGTGCCGGTGCAGTTCGAGGATCGCTATGTCAATCCCGAGCTGGTGCCGGACTTTCTGCAACAGGAGTTCGGTGAACAGCTGCAACCGGCGCGCTACCTGTTGCAGGTCATTCGTCCCGACGAGATGGAGCATATTGTCGAGGCCGGTCACCCCAGCAGCGACGAAAGCCGGCATATGCAGATCGACGCCCTGGAGCCATGCCTGATCCTGGTACGGCGGACCTGGAGCCAGAACAAGATTGTCACCTACGTTCGCCTGACCCATCCCTCGTCGCGGTATCGCCTCGGCAGCCGCCTGCCGGTGAGTGGCGCCCACAGGGACAGTTAAGGGAAGACCTGTCAGCGGCTGAAGGCGAATCAACGGCAAGCCGTTGCGAAAAGCTCGGGAGCTTTGGTCAGCAGGCGGTCAAACAAGCCCCCTAGTCTTGAGCCCGGGTTCCCCTCTCGAGTCGACTTGATGCCCCGTCCACACCACCAAGGTGGTTTCACCCTGATCGAAGTGCTGGTGGCCCTGACAATCATCGCCGTCGCGCTGTCCGCCGCCGTGCGCATGGCCGGGGTGATGACCCAGAGCAACGGGCTGTTGCGGGACAAATCCATCGCCTTGCTGGCGGCCCAGAGCCGTCTGGCGGAATTGCGCCTGGAAGGACGCCTGCCCGTCGGGCGCAAATCCTTCGAATGCGATCAGGGCCGGCTGATGTTGCGCTGCGACCAGATGATCGGCGCGTTCGGCGCCGGTCTGTTCAAAGTCGATATCCTGGTCCTCGATCGCAGCCGCGAGGCGCCACCGCTGGCCCAGTTGGAAACCGTGCTGAGCCCGGCCCAACCGGCACTCAAGGGCGGGTCAGCTTCGGCAGGAACGGCGCAGCACTGAGGCGGGTCACGTTCAGGTGGAGTTTTTCCGTGCCGCGTTCGACAACAATGCCCTCGGGCTCGATGGCCAGCAGGCGCACGCCCTGGCTCAGGGTTTCGCCCGCCAGGAAACTGCGCGGAGGGCCGTCGTTGAGACTGAGGATCGCCACCGCCCCGTGCACTCCGGCCATGACCCCGGAGACCTTGATATCGAGCACCGCCGGCTGGTTGGAAAACCATTGCAGGGCGGGGTTGTCGCTGCGGGTGCCGGCGGTTTGCGGCAGGCCTTCGGGTAACAGCGATGGCGCAGGTTTCAGCAACAGGCTGGACCAGGTCAGCGCACCGGCCAGGGCCGCGAGCAAGGCCAGCGCCTGAACGAACTGCGGCGGGGAAAAACGGTGAGTCCATTGCATGCTTGAGGTCCTTCTCGACAGTGATCCGAAACAGAGGCTGCGCCGCAAATCCCTGTGGGAGCTGGCTTGCCAGCGATAGCGATATATCAGGCGACAACGATGTCGACCATGAATTCGTATCGCCAGCAAGCCGACTCCCACAGAAACGCGCTCCCATCAGACTACCTGTCAATTCTCACGTTTTTATTTCACATGCTCATCATCTTCGCGGCGCAGCCTGTATCAACCCCCAAGGAGCCCTTGTCGAATGGATGTCGTGCGCCCCCAAGCCGGTTTCACCCTGATCGAACTGATGGTGGTGCTGGTCATCATCGGTATCGCCAGTGCGGCCATTGGCCTGAGCATCAAGCCGGACCCGTTGCACCTGCTGCGCAAGGACGCCGAGACACTGGCCCAGGCCCTGCAGGTAGCCCAGGCCGAGGTCCGGGCCGATGGCCGGCCGATTCGCTGGCTGAGCGACAGCAAGGGTTATCGCTTCAGCCGCGGCGACGACCAGGGCGGCGTCGAGCAGTTCGCCCAGGACCCGCAACTGCGCCCCCGTGCCTGGCTGAGCACACCGATGCAGGTGCGTATCGACCCGGGCAAAAGCCTGCTGTTGACCGCCGAGTGGATCGGCGTGCCGTTGCGCCTGTCGCTCTCCGACGGCCAGCACAGTATCAGCGTGCTGCGTAGCGCCACCGGCGAGGTGAAGGTGCAATGAACAGGCGCCAGCAAGGCTTTACCCTGATCGAAGTGATGGTCGCGATCATGCTGATGGCGATTGTCAGCGTGATCGCCTGGCGCGGGCTGGACAGCGTCAACCGCGCCGACGAACACCTCAAGGCCAGCGCCGGACAGACCCGCGAACTGCTGGCGGCGTTGGGGCAGTTGGAGCGTGATGTGGCGCTGCGCGCCGGCATTGAACTGGTGGAACCGGTGGTGGTGGATACCGAACACGAAGCCCCGCCCGCCCCCGTGGCCCTGAGCGTACGCAGCGCCGAGGGCAAGGGCTTTCGCCTGGAGCTGATCCGCGCCGCGCCGCAGCAGGACGGCGCTCTGCAACGGGTGCGCTGGTGGTTGCAGGGCGGCACTCTGTATCGCGCTGCTGGACCGGCGCGCACGCAATTCCCGTTGCCGGCGGCCAAGGAGGGTGTCGCGGTACTGGCTCAGGTGCGGGAAATGGACTTGCGGGTCTGGCAACCGGGCAAGGGCTGGCGCAACCTGGGCGGTAATCATCAGGATAATCCCCGGGGCCTGGAAATCACCCTGGTGCGCGACACACCCCAGGGGCCGGAGCGTTATCGGCAGGTGCTGGGCCCGCTGGAATAGCGTTACCTGGACTCACTTGCTCGAAAGCTGAACGCACACCTTGTGGGAGCGGAGCTTGCCCGCGAAGCTTTTGGCGATCTCAATGGCCTCTTCGCGGGCAAGCTCCGCTCCCACAAGGGCAGCTCCGACAGGGACCGGGGCAAGAGGAGTATCTACAATCGACAGCCCAGAATCAGCTGAGCAACACCACGCCACCCGGCAACTCGGTGCACTTGGCTCCGTAGGCATCGCGGATCAACAACGCCACCCCCGCCAACTGATCGAGACTGAAACGCGCCTGGACCTTGCGTTTGCCCAACTCGGCATTGAGCAACACCAGCATGCCCGGGCGATAGCGGTTGATCTCGTCGATCACCGAGGCCAGGGTCGCATCATTGAACACCAGCATCTTGTTACGCCAGGCGATCACGTTCGCCGCATCGACCGTTTGCGGCTCGCCGGTATGCCGGGCGTCATAGGTCAACTGTCGGCCACTCTCCAGACGAAAGCTGCGGCCCTGCACCTGCACCGTCAGCAGACCTTCGATACAGGTCACACAAACGCTCTGGTCAATATGACGCACGTTGAAACGCACCTGATCGGCATGTAACCAGCCCGGACCGGCCTGGACGCTGATCGACTCACGCGAGCGCGTCACCACTTCCACTTCACCACTGACCAGTTCGATCCGCGGGCTGCCGCCGACCGCCGCCAGACGATTGATCCGGGTCTGGGTGTTGAGCTCCAGGCGGATATCGTCGCTCAGGTCGATGCGCCGCTGCTCGCCAACTTCGGTGACGTAATCGGCACCCAGCCCGGAAAAACCGCCGGGTATCGTTTCGCGCACCAGGAAAAAAGCCGCCGACGCCGCAATGGCAGCCCCGAGAAAAGCCCTTCGGCCAAACTGCCGGGCACGGGGCGGATGCTGCAATTGCAAGGCGGCCGGCTTGAGGGAGTGCCACATCGACTTGCTGCGTTCGAACGCCTGGGCGTGTTCCGGGCTCTGCGCGCACCACTGGCGCAAGGCCCGGGCATCGCCAGCGGTGGCCCGCCCCGAGGTCAGGAGGATCAGCCAATCCTGGGCTTCGCTATGCAATCGAGCGGTCTCGCCGGCCCGGGAATCAGTCATGGAAGTCGTGTTCAAGCGCGCAGGTACTCAAGAAAATTTTGCTGGTCTATTACCTAGACGGTTTTCCCGCACCGGGACCGAACCGCTGAATCACTTTTCTTTCAAGGCGTGCCGCGCAATGCCCCAGGGCGGCCTTCAATTCCTTTTCGACCATGCGCGTGGAAATCCCGAAACGTTGGGAAATCTCCAGGTGCGGCGCTTCTTCCAGACGCGCCGCGATAAAGATCCGCCGTCGCCGTGGCGGCAGTTCATACAGGGCGCTGAGCAGCAACTGGATCTCCTTCTGCCCACCCACGACCCGCTCCGGGTCCTGGGATTCGTCGCTGACCTGCAACAGTTCCTCGATTTCCTCGCCCGTCAACAAGCGCGCGTCGGCCTGGCGGCGATCGGCGGCGATATTCAGCGCCATGCGGTACAGATAGGCGTTGGGCTGGGTGAGGTTGAGCGGCGCTTCCATGCGGTCGACCCGCAGATAGGTTTCGTGCAGGACGTCGTTGGCCAGATCCTCGGAACCCAGGCGTCGGCGCAAGCGCGCCTTGAAGTCGTCATAGGAGGTCAGGAACAACCGGACCATAGGACTCTGCCCGATATTCTTCATACTTATCAGGCTCCTTCCCGCTCTGTGCATTCCATGCTGCTTCCTGCTGAGTTCGGCGTTATTAGAAGGGTTATCGGTTGATGCAGCGACGTTGGCGCGGGACGCCTGACACGCACACCACTCAACCGTGCCACCAGCGCCCCGTCGCGCTGAATATCTCCGGTGGAACTGACCAGGCGGCTGTACTGGACATCACCGGCACGCCCGATCCACACCTGCAACACCGCCCGGTAAGTCCCCGGCCGGGTCAGCGGCAACGCACACAAGGCCTGCTCGATCGCCACCTGGATCGCCTGGGCATAACTGCTTGCCATGGCTCTCGCCGCCGAACCCTCGCTCCCCTTGCCCGTCGGCCGCTCGTTGACTTGCGCCACTTGCAGGGTGAAGGCATCGGCCCGGGCGTAACGCGTCATCAGGCCAGTACCGGTGAGCAACAGGCTCAGGGCTTCGCTGGCCCGATAGCGACCCTGCACGGCAAAGGATCGGCGTGCGCGGGTCAGATCACGGTCCACCAGCACCGCCATGCCGGTCAGGCGACTGAAGGTATCCAGTGCACCTGCCAGTTCCTGGGCGGCAATGTCCAGGTCCAGGCGCGCCTCGGGATCAAGCTGTACCGGTTCCGCCGCCAGGCACGAACAAATCCCGCCCAGCAGCCAGCCGGCCAGGACCAGGCTCGCCAAGGGATAGCGAAAGAACGACAGACGCACCGCCACGGATCGAAGTCCCTGCACAGCTGACGTGTTCCTGAAAATCGTCATCCTGAGGGCTGTTTATGAACCTGATGTTACGTTCATTGCAAAAAAACCATCACCTGGTGGCGAACGGCTTTGATCTAGACTAAAGGACCAGAGAAACCCTTCTTCCAGGGTCGCCAGGAGGCGTCAATGAAATACTCATCAACCCTTACCGCGCTGTTGTTGCTCGCGCTATCGGGCTCGGCGCTGGCCGCTGAGCCGACCGCGCAACCGGTCGGTTGCATCGACGTCAGTGTCGGCGGCTACAAGGCCCCGGACTACAACTGCCTGAGCCAGCAGATGAGCGACCCGGAGCAGACCCAGGCGCGGCAGAAGAACCAGGAAGCACTGAACCCCGACATCAGCAAAAAAGCCCCCAACAAACTGGGCCTGGCAACGCCGGCCGCCACCAGTGTACGCATGGGCAATACCTTCGGCACCTCGGTGATGCCGCAGCGGCCACCAGCGGGCCAGTGACCCCTGGCTGCCCTTGAAGGAAATTCGAAGCCAGGCGCGGTCCTTGTAGGAGCCTGGCTTGCCAGCGAAGAGGCCCTCAAGATCGCCAAAAGCTTCGTGGGCTGGCCTTGCTCTTCCAGAGCATCAAGGCATGCCCAACCAGTGCGGCAGCGTCAGCGAGATCATCGGCACGTAGGTCACCAGGATCAGGAACGCCAGCAGGATCATCAACCACGGCAACGCCGCACGGATAGTCTGTCCCAGGGTGAGCCCGGTTACCGCCGAGGTCACGAACAGGTTCAACCCCACCGGCGGGTGCACCAGGCCGATTTCCATATTCACCACCATGACGATCCCCAGGTGAATCGGGTCAATCCCCAGCTTCACCGCAATCGGGAAGAAGATCGGCGCCAGGATCAGCACAATGGCCGACGGCTCCATAAAACTACCGGCAACCAACAGCACCACGTTGACCATCATCAGGAAGCCGATCGGCGTCAGCCCTTCGGACACCACCCAGTTGGTGATCTGCTGCGGGATCTGCTCGGTGGTCAGCACATGGGCGAACAGGATGGCGTTGGCGATGATGAACATCAGCATGATCGCCAGTCGACCCGACTCCATCAGCACCTTGGGACAATCGCGGATCTTCATGTCCTTGTAGATAAACAAGGCGACAAACGCCGAATACACCGCCGCCACCGCCGCCGCTTCGGTCGGGGTGAACAGGCCGCTGTAGATCCCGCCGAGGATGATCACCAGCAACAGCAACCCCCAGAAGGCACGGCGCGCCGCCGTCAACCACTCGCGGAAGGTCGCCCGTGGCTGCGCAGGTAATTTCTTGATCCGCGCAACAATATAGATCGCCACCATCAGCATCAGGCCCAGCAGCAGCCCGGGAATCACCCCGGCCATAAACAGCTTGCCCACCGAGGTTTCCGTGGCCGCCGAGTACACCACCATGACGATCGACGGCGGAATCAGGATGCCCAGGGTCCCGGCATTGCAGATGATCCCGGCACCGAACTCCTTCGGATAACCCGAACGGACCATCCCCGCCACCGCGATGGAACCCACCGCCGCCACCGTCGCCGGCGAGGAACCGGACAAGGCGGCGAACAACATGCAGGCCAGCACGGCGGCAATCGCCAGGCCCCCGCGAATATGCCCGACACAGGCGTTGGCGAAATCGATCAAGCGCTTGGCCACGCCGCCGGTGGTCATGAACGCACCGGACAACAGGAAGAACGGAATCGCCAGGAAGGTGTAGGCGTCCGAAGTCTCGAACAGCTTGATCGCCAGGGAACTGAGGGAATCCTGGCTGAAGATCAGGATCGACACCGCGCCGGACAGTCCCAGGGAAATCGCAATGGGCACGCCGAGGAACATGAAGGTGAACAACAGCAGAAACAGACAGAGAACGGCCATCAGTGCTGCTCCTTGTGTTCACTTGCCAGCTTGCTCGCTTCGCCGGCTTCATCGGCCAGGCCCAGACCGGCCTGGCGACGGGTGAAAATGCGGTAGAAGATTTCCAGGTAGCGGATCAGCACCAGGGCAAAACCCACCGGCACGATCACCACGATATAGCCGACCTTGATCCCATACTGGTCGAGGTCTTCGGCACCGATCCCGGCGGCGAGCACCGCGCTCAGCCACTTGTAGCTGGCCACCATGAACAGCCCGGCGTAGGCCAGGCAGCAGGCGCAGGCGAGCAGCGCCAGGTAGCGTTGCACCGGACGCGGGGTCAGCTTGACCAGGGCGTCGACCCCGAGGTGGCCGGCGGTGCGCACGCCGTAGGAGATACCGAAGAAGATCAGCCAGCCGAACATGGCCTTGGTCAGGGCCACGCTCCAGGTCATGTCCTGGGCCACGGTCATGGTGGCGTCGCCCAGGCTGTTGAAGAAGGCGCGGCTCCAGGCCCAGCGATCAGCCAGGTTGAAGAACAGCGTGTAGATGTTGTTGGCCATCACATAGACAAAGGTCACCAGCGTCATGGCCGCCAGCAGGAAAGCGATAAAGCCTTCCTCGAAATGTTCCCAGATGCGCCGCAAGGGTTGCGTTTGCATGGACAGGACTCCGCGAGAGGGAAAAGGAGGTATCAGGGCTGGTTGGACTTGTCCGCCGCATCGATCAGGTCGGCACCGATCTCACCCTCGAACTTCTTCCACACCGGCTTCATCGCCTCACGCCATTGCCCGCGCTCTTGGGGGCTCAGCTCGATGATTTCGCTGGTCTTGGCGTCGATGATCTTCTGCTTGGCGCTCTGGTTCAGCGCTTCGGCCTGCTTGTTCACCTCGACGGTGACCTCGGCCATGATCTTTTCCAGCTCGCTGCGAATATCCGGCGGCAGGCCATCCCAGAACTTGCTGTTGGTGATCACCATGTAGTCGATCAGGCCATGGTTGGACTCGGTGAAGTACTTCTGCACCTCGTTGACCTTCTGGCTTTCATAGTTCGACCAGGTGTTCTCGGTGCCGTTGACGGTGCCGGTCTGCAAACCCTGGTAGACCTCGGCGAAGCTCATCTTGCGTGGATTGGCGCGGATCGCCTTGAACTGCTCCTCCAGCACACTGGAAGCCTGGACGCGGAACTTCAGGCCACGGGCATCGCCCGGTACGTGCAGCGCCTTGTTCGCGGAAATCTGCTTCAGGCCGTTGTGCCAATAGGCCAGGCCGAGAATGCCCTTGCCCTGCATCGCAGTCAGCAGCGCCTTGCCCTGGGCCGCCTGGAAGCGGTCGACGGCGGCCATGTCGTTGAACAGGAACGGCAGGTCGTAGATCTGGATCTGCTTGGTGTACTGCTCGAACTTGGCCAGGGACGGTGCCAGCATCTGTACGTCACCCAGCAGCAGGGCTTCCATTTCCTTGCCGTCACCGAACAGCGACGAGTTGGGATAGACCTCGACCTTGACCCGGCCCGGCAGGCGTTCTTCGGCGAGCTTCTTGAACAGCAGCGCGCCCTGCCCCTTGGGTGTGTTTTCCGCGACGACGTGGGCGAACTTGATCACGATGGGCTCGGCCGCCTGCGCGAGGCCCACGGTGAGCAAGGTGGCGGCGCAGAACAGCGCCCGGGTCAACTTGAACATGTAAGTCACCTTCTTATTGTTGTGTTGTAGGCAGGTTGCCTAAAGCCATGCGTATAGAGAATTTCGAATTCTGAGTACCTGCGTTCGGCTCAGGTGAACGCTCCGTAAACTCTGGGTTTATTGCCGAAGGCTGAGTACGACGCGGTCTCCGATCAGCGGCCAAGGATCGGCCTGTCGAGCCTGCGGTGATGGCCTACACCAGCGCCAACAAGCGGCGGGCCCGCAACAAGACCGGGGCGTCGACCATCTGCCCGTCGACCTGATAGGCTCCGGCGCCGTCACTGCCGGCGTCCACCACGCGGCGGGCCCAGGCCAGGTCTTCGGCACTCGGCGCCAAGGCCGCGTGGATCACCGGCACCTGCCGGGGGTGAATGCACAACGCACCGGCAAAGCCCATTTCATAGGCATGGCGGATTGAGCGGCGCAGGCCCTCGGGGTCGTCGATGGCCGGGTGTACGCCGTCCAGTGGGGCGACCAGGCCGGCGGCCCGTGAATGCACGATCACCGCCAGGCGTGCCTGGTCGAGGGCGAACTGCGCGGCGTCCGAGCCGCTGCTCAGGTTGAGGTCAAGGGCCAGGTCCAGGCCGCCGAAGGACAAGCGCTCGACGCCGGGGGCGCTGGCGATTTCAGCCAGGCTCAACAAACCGCGGGCACTTTCGATGATCGGCCAGACGGGTTTGCCGGTCGCCGCCACGGCGCCGACCTGGGCGGCGTTCTCAACCTTGGGCAGCAGCACGCCGCTGACACCAGGGTGTTGCTTGCAGAACGCCAGGTCGGCGCTGTGTTCGGTGTGGTCCGGGGCGTTGATGCGGACCAGGACCCGGGCCTGGGGATTGGCGGTAAGGAATTGGCCGAGGTGGTCACGGGCAATTCGTTTGAGCGGTTCTTCGACGGCATCTTCGAAATCGACGATCACGGCATCGGCGCCGCTGGCCAGGGCCTTGGCGAAACGCTCGGGACGGCTGCCGGGCACGAAGAGCGCGGAGCGGGCAATGGATGAAGACATGTTGTGTTCCTTGTTTTTGGTTGCACGGTCTGTCTGGGGGGACCGTGTTATCGTTCTTCGTGGCGGTGCGGCGTTCCGACAAGCCCTGCTCCTACAGTCCTCTGTCGTTCCCCATATTTGTGTACGACGCCAAACTGTAGGAGCAGGGCTTGCCCGCGAAGGGGCCCTTGAGAGCAGCCCATTCTTTTCAAACCACCCCATCCACCCGCAGCCGCTCCACCGCCTCCGCGGAAAAGCCCAACTCACTGAGGATCGCCCCGGTGTGCTCGCCCAACCCCGGCACCGCCTCCATACGCGGCTCAAACGCCGCATTGCGCGCCGGCGGCAGCAACGCCGGGAGCTTCCCCGCCGGACTCCCGACCTCGCGCCAGCCATCCCGGGCCTTGAGCTGCGGGTGATCCCACACGCCCTGCATGTCGTTGACCCGGGCATTGGCGATCTGCGCCTCTTCCAACCGGGCAATCACCTGCTCGGTGCTGAGCCGGGCAAAGCTGTCGACGATGATCTGGCGCAACACCTCACGGTTGGCCGAACGCTTGAAGTTGGCCGAAAAGCGCTCGTCCACCGCCAGCTCGGGGGTCAGCAGCACCCTGTCGCAGAACGCCGCCCACTCACGCTCGTTCTGCAACCCGAGCATCACGGTGCCGCCGTCGCCCGCCGGAAACGGCCCGTAGGGATAAATGGTCGAGTGCGCCGCACCGGCCCGTGGCGGCGGCGGCGCACCGTCGAAGGCGTAATACATCGGGTAGCCCATCCACTCCACCAGGCTTTCCAGCATGCTGACGTCGATGCGGCTGCCCTCCCCGGTTTTCTCCCGCAGCAGCAACGCCGAGAGAATGCCGCTGTAGGCGTACATCCCGGCGGAGATATCGGCGATGGAGCAGCCGGCCTTCGCCAGCTCTTCCTCACCCGGCCCACCGGTCACCGAAAGAAAGCCACCCTCGCTCTGGATCAAAAGGTCGTAGGCCTTTTTCTTCTCATAAGGACCACCTTCGCCATAACCGGAGATATCGCAGACGATCAGCCGTGGAAAGCGTTCATGCAGCGCCTCGAAGGACAAACCCATTCGCGCGGCAGCCCCCGGCGCGAGGTTCTGCACCAGTACATCGGCCTGCCCCAGCAGATTTTCGAGAATATCGCCGGCCTGGTCCTGCTTGAGGTCCAGGGTCAGGCTTTCCTTGGAACGGTTGGTCCAGACGAAGTGCGAGGCCAGGCCGCGAACACGTTCGTCATAACCACGGGCAAAGTCGCCGCTGCCGGGGCGCTCGATCTTCACCACCCGTGCGCCCAGATCCGCCAGTTGCCGCGTACAGAACGGTGCGGCAATGGCGTGTTCGAGGCTGATCACCGTGATGCCGTCCAACGGGCGCGGTGCCGGGGTATTGCCTGCTGCCGTATTCATCAGCGCAGCTCCTTCAAGTCAGTGGTATTACGCAGGTCCCAGACCTGACGGATCAAACCCTCGGCCTGCTCGGCCGAGCGCGCCCCGGAGAACTGCAGCAGACGGCGGAATTTGTCTTCCAGCTCGGCCCGCGACAGGCTGTTGCCAGGATCACCCTTGGGCTCGTCGATGGCGCCGTACAGGGTGCGCCCGTCAACCGTGGTGACCAGCACCCGGCCCAACCAGCGCTGGGGATAGGCGCCATCGACTTCCGGGTCCAAGGTCATGCTGACCTTCTCGCGAAACGCCGATACGGCCGGATCGGTCAAGGACAGTTGGTGGAACTCCGGCAGCCCGGCCTTGCCATGCACGGCGATCAGGCCCAGCACGGTGCCCATGGAGAACTTGGCCTGGTGCACCGTCTGCGGCACCTTGACCCGTCCGAGCACATCAATGGCACCCTGATGCACACGGGTTTCCACATGCCGAATCTGTTCATGACTCAAGCCTTCCTGCCACATCAGCTCCAGCAACGCATCAGCGGCCGGATGGGTGTGGCGACAGGACGCGTGGAACTTGAACGAGGTTTCCACCAGCGCCCAGCGGCTGCCCAGGCGATCGGACAACTTCGTCGGATCGGCATCGCTGGACATCCCGGCGGCCAGCCCCTGGTCACCTTCGAGAATATTGCGCGCCCCGGTCAGGCCATCCGCCGTCAGGTAGGCGGCCAATAGGCCGTCCGCCGCAGCCTTGGCGGTGTGCAACTGCTTGGAATCGGCGGCATCCCGGAGGAACTCCCAGAGCCCGGCGGCCTGGGTGCCGGCGCTGCCCAGCAGGTTGCTGAACTGTCCCTGGTCGAAGTCCATCAGCTTGCCCACGGCCACGGCCGCCGCCAGGGTGCCGACGGTGGCCGTGGTGTGGAAGATCCGATAGTGCGAACGCCCGAGGAACTCGCCGATACGAATCCCCGCCTCATAGCCGGCCAGCGAGGCCAGCAACAGCTCGCGGCCGGACTTGCCGAGATCCTGGGCCGCCGCCAGGGCCGCCGGGAACACCACCGTGGCCGGGTGCAGCACGGAACTGTTGTGCAGATCGTCCTGCTCCACCAGATGGGAGGACGCGGCATTCACCAGGGCGGCGAAGTACGCCGAACTGCCCTGGCCATTGACCAGGATCCGCGCCGGGCCGCTTGCCGGGCCCATCTTGCGGGCATAGGCCTCGAACAACGGAATCGGATGGGCGCCCTGGCTGGCCAGGGCCGAGGCCAGCCAATCGAGGAACAGATCTTCGGTACGCTCGAACACCGCTTGCGGTACCTGTTCGTAACGCAGGTCGGCGAGGAATTCGCAGAGGGCTTGGGTATGGCTCATGCGCGGCGCCTCAGAAGCTGCGTGGCAGTTCGAGCAGGTGCTCGGCCACGTAGGACAGGATCAGGTTGGTGGAGATCGGCGCCACCTGGTACAGGCGGGTCTCGCGGAACTTGCGCTCGACGTCGTATTCACAGGCGAAACCAAAACCGCCATGGGTCTGCAGGCAGGCGTTGGCCGCTTCCCAGGACGCCTTGGCCGCCAGGTACTTGGCCATATTGGCGCTGGCCCCGGCGTTCTGGCCGCTGTCGTATTCCTCGCAGGCGCGCCAGCGCATCAGGTCGGCGGCCTCGATCTCGATATGGGCTTCGGCAATCGGGAACTGCACGCCCTGGTTCTGCCCGATGGGGCGGCCGAACACCACCCGGTCGCGGGCATAGGCGCTGGCTTTTTCGATAAACCAGCGGCCGTCGCCGATGCACTCGGCGGCGATCAGCGTGCGTTCGGCATTCAGGCCGTCGAGGATGTAGCGAAAGCCCTTGCCCTCTTCGCCGATCAGGCTGTCGGCGGGGATTTCCAAGTTGTCGAAGAACAGCTCGTTGGTCTCGTGGTTGACCATATTGGCGATGGGCTGCACGGTCAGGCCGTTGCCGATGGCCTCGCGCAGGTCGACCAGGAAAATCGACATGCCTTCGGATTTCTTCTGCACCTCGGCCAGCGGCGTGGTCCGGGCCAGCAGGATCATCAGGTCGGAATGCTGGACCCGCGAGATCCAGACCTTCTGCCCATTGATCACGTACTTGTCGCCGTGCCTGATCGCGGTGGTCTTGATCTTGGTGGTGTCGGTGCCGGTGGTGGGTTCGGTGACACCCATCGATTGCAGGCGCAACTCGCCACTGGCCAGCTTGGGCAGGTAGAAGCTTTTCTGTGCTTGGCTGCCGTGGCGCAACAAGGTGAACATGTTGTACATCTGGCCGTGCACCGTGCCGGAGTTGCCGCCGCAGCGGTTCACTTCCTCAAGGATCACCGAGGCTTCGGCCAGACCCAGGCCGGAGCCGCCGTACTCTTCGGGAATCATTGCCGACAGCCAGCCGGCGTCGGTCAGGGCTTTGACGAAAGCCTCGGGAAAACCCTTCTCTTCATCTATCTTGCGCCAGTAGGCGGCGTCGAATTCGGCACATAGGGCGCGCACGCCTTCGCGAATGGCATTGAGTTCTTCGTTGTTATTCGGATTCATCGGGTGACGGCCTTTTTATTGTTAGTCGAAGTGCACTTCAGCCTGCTGGGCCAGGCCGGCGGCGTTGCCGGCCCAGAGCTGGGCGACGCCGGGACTGAGGATCCGTCCGCCGACTTCGAAGGGTTGTGGTGCGATCAGCGGGCGCACGCCGCGATAGGAAAAACGCCGCGGGGTTGCCTGGGGATTGGCCCGGCAGAACGCCCGCAGGTTCAGGGTGGCGATCATCGGACCGTGCACCACCAGGCCGGAATAGCCTTCGGTGCCGGTGACATAGGGGTAGTCGTAGTGGATGCGGTGGCCGTTGAAGGTCACGGCGCTGTAGCGAAACAGCAGGGTCGGCGTCGGCTCCACGGCTTCGCGCCAGCCGCCCTCGATCAGGGCTTCGCCGCTGCTCTGCTTCGGGGGGGTGGGCTCGCGGTAGACGATGTCCTGTTCTTCGCGAATCGCCAGCCGGCCGTCCTGGGAGTATTCATGCCGCACGGTGACAAACAGCAAGGCACCGCTACGCCCCTGTTTTTCCTCGATATGGCTGATGGTCGACAGCCGGGTGGCATCGTGACCGGCACGCAGGTGCTCGAAGAACTCCAGGCGCCCGCCGGCCCACATACGGTTGCGATTATCCGCCGGCGGCAGGAAGCCACCACGGGCCGGATGCCCGTCGCCGCCCAACAGGCTCTCGGCCAGCGGTTCCTGGAAGAAACACCATTGCCACAGCGGCGGCAATGCCTCGCCATGGGCCGGAGCCGGTTCGCCGAAGGTCGCGGCGATACGCTTGAGCAGGTTGCGGCTCAATTGGTCGTGGGCTTCTTCGGTCCGTCCTAGCCAGGCACTCAGATCCGTTGCACTCATGGAAGGTTTTCCCCTTGCCGGTTGTTGTCATGAACCGATGATGCAAGGTGCAGCCCGTTCCGAGAATTTGCATTTCTATAAGCCGGCGTTCAGTTATGCTGAACGCCAACGTCCTACCTGCACGCAGCCCCTGACCGGAGTCGCCCCATGCATTTCGACCTGGCGGATCTACGCCTCTTCATCCATATCGCCGAATCGCCGAGCCTGACCCAGGGCGCCCGGCGCGCCTTCCTCTCCCCGGCGGCCGCCAGCGCGCGGATCAAGGCCCTGGAAGCGCAACTCGACACCCGCCTGCTGTACCGCGACAGCCGTGGCGTGGAAGTCACCCCGGCCGGCCAGCGCTTGCTGCAACATGCGCGGCTGATCATGCGTCAGGTCGACTATCTGAAGAGCGAGTTCACCAGCTACGGCGGCGATTCGGCCGGGCATATCCGTATCTTCGCCAACACCACGGCGGTGACCGAGTTCCTCCCGGAGGTGCTGGCCGGCTTTCTCTCCCAGCGTCCCGGGGTCACGGTGGACCTGCAGGAACGGCTGTCGCGGGATATCGTCCGTGGCGTACTCGACGGCACCACCGACATGGGCATCATCGCCGGTCCCGTGGAAGCCAGCGGCCTGCAGGTGATGCACTTCAGCACCGACCGCCTGGTGCTGATCATGCCGGTGGACCATCCATTGGCGGCGCAGCCATCGGTGACCCTCGGCCAGACCCTGGCGTTCCAACATATCGGCCTGCATGAAGGCAGCACCTTGCTAAGCTTTCTGCGCGAGCATGTCGAACGGCTCGGCAAGACCCTGTCATTGCGTATCCAGGTCTCCAGCTTCGAAGCCATCTGCCGCATGGTCGAGGCCGGGGTGGGCATCGGCATCATTCCCGAGTCCGCCGCCGTGCGGCACAGCCGGACCATGGAACTGGTGACCGTGGCGCTGGACGAGCCCTGGGCGATTCGCGAGCGCAGCATCCTGGTGCGCGAACTCGAAGCCCTGCCCGGGACCATCCGCGCCTTGATCGCCACGCTGATGCCCAGTGCACAAACCTGAACCGCCCGACAGTTTGGGTTGCACAAACCCCTGCTTCGGCGGCATTCTTGATGACATTCGACTGACCGAACTTTTCACCGCAGCCGCACTCAATCAGTGCATGGATCCACGCCCTTCCCGACAGAGACGCTCATGACTTCGAAGCTTGCACAACTCAAGCAATTCACCACCGTGGTCGCGGACACCGGCGACCTCGACGCCATTACCCGCCTGAAGCCGGTCGACGCCACCACCAACCCTTCGCTGCTGCTCAAGGCCGCCGCGCTGCCAGGCTACGCCGACCTGCTCAAGGCCGCCGTGTCCCACGCCAAGGGCGATGTGGGCCTGGCCTGCGACCATTTCGCGGTGTCCGTGGGCAGTGGCATTCTCAAAGTGATTCCAGGGCGGATTTCCACCGAAGTCGACGCACGCCTGTCCTTCGATGAAAGTGCCCTGCTGAGCAAGGCCCACCAGTTGGTCGAGCTGTACGACAAGGTCGGCGTAGGCCGTGACCGCGTGCTGATCAAGCTGGCTTCGACCTGGGAAGGCATCCGCGCCGCCGAAAAGCTGGAAAAAGAGGGTATCCAGACCAACCTGACCCTGCTGTTCTCCTTCGCCCAGGCCGCGGCCTGCGCCGATGCCGGGGTGTTCCTGATCTCGCCGTTCGTGGGCCGGATCTACGACTGGTACAAGAAGTCCACCGGCAACGAGTACAGCGGTGCCGACGATCCGGGCGTGCAGTCGGTCACCCGTATCTACAACTACTACAAGTCCAACGACTACAAGACCGTGGTCATGGGTGCCAGCTTCCGCAACCTCAACCAGATCGAACAACTGGCCGGTTGCGACCGCCTGACCATCAGCCCCGACCTGCTGGAAAAACTGGGCCAGGACGAAGGCCAGCTGGAACGTCGACTGGTGCCGGGGGCCGCCGGTGAACCACGCTTGAACCTGAACGAAGCGCAGTTCCGCTGGGCCTCCAACGAAGACGCCATGGCCACCGAGAAACTGGCCGAGGGTATTCGTCAGTTCGCCCGTGACCAGGAAAAGCTCGAAGCCCTGCTGGCTCACTGATACGCCAATGACAACCCGGGCAGTCGGTTACTCCTCTGCCCAGGGCAACGCTCTTTTCGAGTCCTCCTGCCACACGGCTAGTCAGCGACTCGCTTGATGCCTTTTCTTTCCTGACCCGGCCCGCCTCACCAGGCGTCAAACGCCTGTGGGGCGAACCGCTGGGCTGCTCGACCCGCACCGTCAGTTGGTGCGTTCGACGCTATCGGACGCCTGCTTGCCGGCTGCCACGGCCTGGGCCTTTTCAGCCTGCTGGTAATAGGCCATGGACGTATCGCGGGCCGCGTCCATTCGGGCCATGACTTTATCACCGCCGCCTTCGGCCATGGCCGCAACGGAGGCGGTCATCAGGGTTACGATCAACAACGCTTTAAGGGATTTCATCAGTCACTCTCCAATAGTTTGAGTTCGTCAGCACGGGTTCCGGCTGACTTGGGCTCATCCTATCGAACGGTGCATTTCAGCCTGTTCCCCGCAGGATGAAATTTTTTACAGGAACATCAATTCGAGACGCGCCATCCCCGGTGCTGGATAAGCTCAAGTCAACGCCCTAGAATCGGCAAAGCATTGATTCTGGAAAAGAGACAATATGGATCGTATCGACTGCATGCGCGCCTTCGTCGCCACCGTCGGCGCCAATGGCTTTGCCGCGGCGGCCCGGGCCATGGATGTGCCGCGCTCGAAAGTCAGCAAGCAGATCCAGGCGCTGGAAGAGGCCATTGGCGTGCAACTGCTGCAACGCACCACCCGCAGCCTGCACCTGACCGAAGCCGGCGCGGAATACTACGAGGCGGCTCGCGAGCTGCTGGCGTCCCTGGATGAAACCGAACAACGGGCCCGCGACGGCGTCGGCGAACTGCGCGGCGTGCTGCGGGTCAACGCGCCCATGTCCTTCGGCCTGCGGCGGTTGGGGCCGTTGATCCCACTGTTTCACCAACAGCATCCGAACGTGGAACTGCAACTGGTGCTCAGCGACCAGCAAGTCGACCCGGTGCGCGGCGGCTTCGATGTCACCATCCGCATCGCCAGCCTGCCAGACTCGTCCCTGGTCGCCCGTTTGCTCGCTCCCGCGCCGCGCATCATGGTGGCCTCGCCGGCTTATCTGGCCCGAGCAGGCACACCGCAAACACCCAAGGACCTGACGGCCCACCAATGCCTGAACTACGGCTATCTGCAAAGCGGTGTCAGCCTGCAACTGAGCAATGGCAAGGAAACCCAGCGGGTCAATGTCACCGGCCCCCTGCATGCCAACAATGGCGACCTGCTGGCCCAGGCGGCCCAAGCCGGCATGGGCATCGCCTTGCTACCGGACTTTATCGTCGAGGACGCCCTGGCCGCCGGTACCCTGGTGCCGGTGCTGTGCGAGTGGCAAGCCCCGGCGATCAGCATCAACGCGGTCTATCCCTCGGCGCGCCGGGTGCCGCAGAAGACCCGGGCGTTTATCGAATTCCTGGTCAAGGCACTGGCGGTGGAAGTCGCCGCCTGACCCCTAGGCGGTACTGAAGATCGATTGCTTGCCGATGGAAATACCCGACCACAGTTCGTCCAGGTGCTTGAATCCCCACTTCTTGACCGACTCCAGGCTGACAATCGAGTCCTGTTCGCTGACAACAGCAAGATCGATAACACTCTGGGCAATGGGCATTCGCAGCTTCGCGGAGTAGAACACCTTCACCCGGGGCGTCAGCAATGAATGCTCGTGTTGCTCCAGGACGATCCCCAGGCGACCGCTGTGCAACAGCACCAGGGCCCCCACCGGATAGATACCGATGCAGCGGACGAAGGCATGGAAGATCTGCTCATCGAACTGGCCTTTCCAATCGGCCATTTTTCGAATGGCCTCGGCCGCCGTCCAGGCCTGCTTGCCATGTCGCTCGGAGGTCACCGAGTCGTAGCTGTCACACACCGCGGCCATCCGCGAAAACAGGCTGATCTGCGTGCCGCAGAGTTTGTGCGGATAGCCGCTGCCATCGATTCGCTCGTGATGATGCAGGCAGACATCCACCACCCTCGGGCTGAAATGGTGGGTGTCGAGAATCATCTTCGCGCCGATCTCCGGATGGTGGCGCAGGATATCGAACTCGGCCTCGGTGAGTGGCGAGGTTTTACCGAGCAACTCGGCAGGCACCATCATCTTGCCCACTTCGTGCAGGATGCCCGCCATGCCGGCCTCTTTCACCAGGCCCTCGGGCAGGTTCAGGCGGTAGGCCAGGCTCATCATCAGCGCGCACACCGCCACCGAATGCATATAGGTGTATTCATCGCTGGTCTTGAGCCGGGCCAGGCTGATCAAGGCGTCGGGATGGCGCATCAATGAATCGGAGATTTCCGCGATCAGGTGGGAGATCTGCTCGGGATGAACCGCCCTGCCCATGCGCAAGTCGCCGAACAGGCTCAGCACCGCGGCCTTGGTCCGGGCGCACAGATTCAGCGCATGGACCACCTCGTCGCTCATGGCAATCCGCGGGCGATTGCGTGGCCGCTCCCGCGCCGGAATCGCCAGTGCCTCAAGCTCCGGCGCAGCGGGTTCCTCGACCTCGACATCCAGACCCTTGTCGGTATCTATCCAGAGCGCGGCGAGGCCGGAAGCACGAATCTTTTGCAGATCAGCTTCATCATCCAGCAGAAAGTGACTGCGCCAGAACGGGTGGTCCATCCAGGAGCCACAGAAGGATTGCACATACATGCCGACACGAAGCTCGCTCACCTGTATCTGTCTTAGCATGATGGACATCCTGGTTTCTTGTCACACTCAAGCGCCTCCCCCCAGGGGCCTGGCTACAGTGAAAACCGCGCAATCAGGTGATTCAGGCCCCCGGCCAGTTTGGACAGTTCGCTGCTGGCAATCGACGTCTGGCTGGCGGCCGACGAACTCTGGATGGACAGATCGCGAATGCTCACCAGGTTGCGATCGACCGACCTGGCCACCTGCGCCTGTTGCTCGGACGCCGTGGCGATCAGCAGGTTCTTGTCATTGATATGGGAAATCGACAAGGTCACTTCCTCGATTGCCAGGCCCGTCTCATGGGCCAGCGAGCGGGTCACCCGGGTTTCTTCGCTGCTGTGGTTCATCGATTCCACGGCCTTCTTCGAGTCGACCTGGATGCCCTTGACCATCTGCTCGATTTCCTGGGTCGACTGCTGGGTCCGATGGGCCAGCGCGCGCACCTCATCCGCCACTACCGCAAAGCCACGGCCCTGCTCGCCGGCCCGTGCGGCCTCGATGGCGGCGTTCAACGCCAGCAGGTTGGTCTGTTCGGCGATGGAGCCGATCACGTCAAGCACCTTGGCAATGTGCAGGGCTTGCCCGGCCAGGCCTTCTATATCGCTCTTGGTCTGTTCGACGCGGCTGCTCAAGCGCTCGATGGAGTCGATGGTCTCGCCCACACGGTCCTGGACGACCCGCGCCGAGCGCTCCGAAGCCTGGGTCGACTCTGAGGCCGAAACGGCATTCCTGGCCACTTCTTCCACGGCCGCGGTCATCTGGTTGACGGCAGTGGCAGCCTGATCGGTTTCGATGCTCTGCTGCTGAATACCCGCCGTCGACTCGTGGGTAATCGCGCTCATCTGCTCCGCCGCGGAAGCCAGTTGCCGGGATGAGTCGGAGATATGTTCGATGGTGTTCTTCAGACTCGAACGCATGGCGGCGGCGACGGTCTGCAAGTCGGTGATTTCATCCCGTCCGCTGATCTCCACCTTGCTCTTCAGGTCGCCGTCGGCGATCTTCTGCATCGACAGGCGCAAGGCATTGATCGGCTGCGCGATGCTGCGGGTAAACAGCAGCGCCACGACGCAGGTGACCACCAGGGCCAGGACAATGAATATCAGCGTCAGCAGGAATGCGCTGTCATAGCTGGCATTCGCCACCTGCCCCGAGCGCTCGGCCCCCTCCTCGTTGAGCTGGATCAGCGCTTGAATCGAAGTCTGCAACTTTTTCGCCGCGTCACTGGTGGTGTCACGAATGAAGTGGGTCATGGTCTCGAAGGACGCGCTCGAACTCATGCTCACCAATCGATCGATCAGATCCTGATAATTGCGCACATTCACGACCACCTGGTCATAAAGTTGTTTTTCCTCGGGACTGGAAACCCGCGAAGCGTATTTTTCGGTTTCCTGGCTCAGGGCAATTTTCAGCGCCTGCAGTTTGTCCAGGGAAGTTTTGCTTTGGCGGTCTTCATCCATGACAAAACGGCGGGCATCGAGCCGGTAGAGCTGCCCGGCATCTTGAACGCGGCTGGCCTGGCGCACACTCGGCAACCAGTTGGTTTGCAACTCCAGGGAGGCATCGTGGATTTCTTTCATGCGGTACAGCGAGGTCAGCCCGAGGCTGATCAGCAGCAGACAGATCAGCCCGAAACCGAGCAGGGATCTGGAAGTCAACCTGATGTTCCTTGTTTTCATGAAACTACTCCGAGGCCAGGCTGCTTGAGCGTTCAAATGCGGCGGACGCCATCACTCCACCAGTGTAGTACGTCCCCCGCAAAAGATCGGTCTCAGCGCTCGCGCGGCATCAGGTCCCGATCAACAAGTTTACGAAACTCTATGGACAGGCCTTTGTGCCCATTGCCATCCAGGTTAATCCCCATACTTCCGACATGAGTGATCTGATCTTTCTGGTAAGTCTCACCTGACAATTGATAGACATGCCCGGGCCGAACTTGACAGTGGGCGTATTTTATTTCGAACTGACTTCCTGTTCTTCGACTCATGTCCATAATGATCGACTGTGCAGGATCAGTGACATCCATCAGTTTGACCACCGTCACCCGATCTGGATCACGAGCTTCCCGGGTTGTCCAATCGCCAGTGCCCTCAAGAACCACCAGCCGGGTAACTGCAACGGGAGGCGGACTGGTCCTGGGATCCACGCGAATGACGATATCCCTTTGATCCTGATCGCCCAGTGTCACCGGGTGGTGTCCCTCATGGGTAAGCGTGTCGCCGAAATACACTCGGCTGAACAGTTCATAACGGCCCCTGGCCTGTCTTTGGCACAACGCGTATTTGACACTGAACAGCACGCCCTTTTGCCGGCTGGTATCCAGCGTCACCGGTTGATCGGGGTGAGTCAGATCGCGCAGGGTCACTACCGTAACAAGATCGGGGGCGGGTACTTTATGAGTGGCCAGGTCGCTGACGCTGGGGATATCGTTCCTGCCCTCAAGCAGGATAAGCGCGGTGTTGCTGACGGGTGCGTCGGTATTCATAAAACGACTCTCGATAAATAGAAAAACCGGTTGATGACCTAACGACAAGTCACAAAACTTGCGTTCGAGAGATCACTGTAACAACGGGTAATCGAGGAAAAGTCGTAGCGGGATAGTGCACGTCGAACGGAATGTTGAAGAGTGCGCAACAACTGACTTGCGACCCTGGACAGCGCCAGGATCAACAAGCCGGATAACAGCGCGACTCGCGGGCGACCTTGCGCCACCCGCGAGCCGACGGACTCAGGCCAGCAGCTTGCGCTCGGTCTTGCCGTACTTGATCGATTTCTCGTCCGGGATCATCAGGCCGGTCTGCTCGTCGCGCCCCTGCAGGATGAACCGCGCATCGGCCTTGCCCAACTGCTCGGCGGCCTTCTGGCTGTCGGCACCGATCTCGCCCTTTTTCATGCGGTTGACGATCACGCCCACGGCGGTGTCCTTGAAGTCACGCAGCATCCAGGCATCGCCGTCGCTGTCACCGGCCACCAGCACCGGGCCATAACCCTTCTTCGCCACCAGGATATTCTTGATGCCGATGGTCTTGCCCGGGCCGTAGTTGAAGTGCCAGTTCGGCAGGTAACTGCTGTCGTACTTGCCGTCGGTCATGGACAGGCGCAGGCCGATCACGTTTTCCGGCGGTACGCCGTAGCCGTAGTTGGGGTTGCCGGCGAACACCCGGACCACATCGTCGATGGACGCGGTGCTGACATACACGTCAATGCCGTTGGCCCGCAGCGTGTGCATCAAACCACGGATTTCCTCGTGGATACGGATACCGTGGAAGTGCGTATCGGCGACCACCCCGGCCTTGCCCGGCAGGCTGCTCGGGCTCTCGTACTTGACCTTGCGCAGGCCATCACCCAGGTCGTGGTTATTGGACGCCTCGGCCATCGCCTGCAACTCGGCGGTGCTCATGTTCTTGTAGAAGTAGATGATCCATTTGTAGCCGATCTCCACCGGATAGCTGTCGCAGATCGCGTCATACATGAAGTAGAGCTTGGTGAAAAAGTCCTTGAACTGGTCGGTGGCGTGGATTTCTTCCAGGCTCTTGCTGCCGGCCAGGCCCTTGTAGTTGGCGTGCAGCCAGCGGTAGTCGGCTTCGACGTCGGCGGCGATGTCTTCCATGTTCACCGGCTTGCCGTCGACCGTGAGGTAATCCTTCATGAACGGACCATTGGGTACGTCCTGGCGCAGCACGGCGGCAAACTCGTCGGGGCTGAGTTTGTACTGCAAGTTGTTCATCTGGTAGACCAGCAGCGCCTCTTCGCAGTCGTTCATGATGCAGGTGTTGTCCCAGTCGAACACCGCGTACGGACGCTTGTCCGGGTGATAGGACGCACTCTTCACGCCATGCTGGTCAATCACCGCCTGCAGGCGCTTCTGGTTCAACGGCGACCAGCGCGCCGGGTCCAACTCGCTGGGCACGGCCTTGGTCGTCGCGGCCTCGGCAAGGCGGCCGCTCAACAACAAGGGACTGACAACGGAAACGGCGGCAAGGGTGTTCAGAAACTGGCGACGCTGCATGGCATAACTCCTGGAATTAGAAGAATGGTCGCAAACGGAGGCGACGGCGAGTGCGTGTTTCAAGGCAAGGGCGCAGGGGAACCGGCCGCCCGGCAATGAGGCTAACGTCAAATACACATAAATACAACAATGCCACAATATTACACATTTATGGCACATCGACACTTTCTCACCGGTGGTGATGGACCGCCGACTTGACAGCGCTGTCCCGTCTCCCACAATGCGTGCTCGGATACTGATCCCAACAGCAAGGACATGAGGTATGTGGCAAGAAGAGCGTTACCAGCGGATTCGTGCACTGCTGGCAACCTTGCAGCGCGTGACCACCGACCGCATCGTCACGGAACTGAATGTTTCCCGCGAAACAGTGCGGCGTGATCTGGTGGCGCTGGAAGCCCTGGGCGAGCTGAAACGCATCCACGGTGGCGCGATCATGGTCGAGGACGAGGCGCCGATAGCCGAGCGCGCGCATATCAACGTCAAGTTCAAGCGTGACCTGGCCCGTGCCGCGGTGGGTTTGCTCAGCCATGGGCAGACGATCTTTATCGACGCTGGCACCACCACTGAAATTCTTGCCCAGGAACTGGCCAAGCTGGGTGGGCTGACGGTGATTACCAACGCGTTCAACGTCGCGCTGCACCTGCGCGGCAGCGCACCGGGCAGCCTGCATAACGAAGTGATCATCCTCGGCGGTTCCCTCGGTGACCGTTCACCGGCCACGGTGGGCGCAACCACGGTGGCGGAAATCGGTCGCTATCGCGCCGACCTCGCGCTGCTCTCGCCGGTAGGCGTGGACGCCCACCACGGCGCCAGCAACTACGATCACCGCGAAAGCGAGGTGGCCCGGGCCATGGCCGAGCACGCCGAACGGGTGGTGATCCTTGCCGACTACAGCAAGCTCGGCGTACAGAGCCGTATCAGCTTCTGCCCGCCGGAACGCATCGATGTGCTGGTGACCAATCAGCGGGCCAGCGAAGAAGTGGCGTTCGAGGCACTGAAGGCCCGGCTCAAGGAAATCATCCTGGCCTGAGGGCCCAGGTTTCGCGCACGTTTGAAAGCAGCCAGGCTGCCCTACCAGCGGCCGGCGAGCTTGCCAGCGATGGTGCCCAAACAGGCACCACCGGCCTCGCTGGCAACCTTCTGTTTATCGGGGTCGACGGACAGCCCGGATCTTGCCGCTGTTTCCGCCACCACAAAAAAACCGATCCTGGCCATCGGACTCAAGCCCCGACACCCCCATGCCAGCCGGCATATCGATCCGCTCCAGCAGCGCGCCCGTCTGCGGATTCACCCGCCTTACATCGCTCTTGTCGTCTTCCCAGGTACCGTGCCAAAGCTCGCCATCAACCCAGGTCACCCCCGTCACGAAGCGCTTCGATTCGATAATGCGCAGAACCGCCCCGGTTTCGGGATCGACCTGATGAATCCGACGCCCCCGATGCTGCCCGACCCAGAGCGTTCCCTCGGCCCATGCCAACCCGGAGTCACCGCCATCGCCGGGGGCCGGTATGCTCGAAAGCACCTCGCCGGTCTTCGGATCGATCTTGCGGATGCGCCCCTCGGCAATCTGGAACAGGTACCGGCCATCAAAAGCGGTGCCGGCCTGCGCGGCGACATCGATCGAGCGCACTACCGCCCCGGTTTCCGGATCAAGGGCATTGAGCCTGTCACCCGAGGCAAACCAGACGTGCTGGCCGTCATAGGTCACGCCCGCAACCGAGTCGGCCCCTGGAAAAGGCCCGTATTCACGAAGAATTTCAGCTTGAGAGTTTTTCATGAGCTCAGTCTAGTCGCTGTCCAGCGGCCCCGGGAGTAACAACGTTGACGGGAACCCCGGCACGGACGGGAGCGTCCAGCGGCAGGCCGGCCCACGACCGAAAGCCTGCACCTTGCCTGTCGTCGCCAGGGCTTCGAGCGCCCGCTGCACCGTGCGCGGGCTGCTCCCCAACGCAATCGCCAGGGCCGAACTCGACCACGCTTCACCATCGGCCAAAAGGGCGAGCAGCGAACCATGCCGCTCCTCGACAGGCGGTGCCAGGATAACCACCTCATGGGCCTGTCGCGGCATAAGCACAAAGCCCTCGCCGGTCGCCCTCACCTGCGCGAACGCGTGGATTTCACCCCGCAGCCGCCCTATTTCGACCCGCAGCCGGACCCGGTGCGATTCATCGGCCTCCTTGCCGCGAAATGCCCGGGCGATCAGCACCTGCCGCGAGACCGCACCCGGCCAGCTCTCGGCGAGGGCACGGAGCAACGCGAACAGGACCGGTCGCGTCGTCAGCGATACCTGGGTGTGACCTTCAACCACAGCGTAGCGGCAGGCATCCACCACCAACGCCGCGGAGGCAAACAGTTGCTCGACTTCCTCCAACAGCAGCAAACGCGCCTCACCCCCCGTGATCAGACGTGCCGCAGGTATCTTCAGGGCCTGCGAGGCGCTTTCGACTTCAGCCGTCAATACGCCGATACCCGCCTCATGGGCGGCATTTTCCGCCCGCTGCAACGCAGCGCGTGCCGCCGCCGTGTGCAGGCGCCGGATGGCGATCCCGGCGCAGGCCAACTCGTAAGCGGCCCTCAAGGGCGGCGCCAGCAATCTCGGCTCAAGCGCGTCCAGCAGACGTTCGGCCTGGCCAAGATGACCGGTCAACAGCAGGCGCCGGGCTTCGAGATGACGCGCATGCGCGGCATTCAAGCGATCGCCATGCCCCTCGAGAACCGCCCGCGCGTCGGCGAGTGCCTTGACCGGCCAGGCCAGGTCACGGGAGACCAGTGCAATCTCGGCTTCGGCGACAATGCAGCGTGCCCTCGCCACCGCCTCTTGCGACCCGAAGGCACGGACGGCCAGCTTGAGCAGCGCCCTGGCACGCACCAGCTCACCCAACTGCGCCATGGCAATGCCACGCAGCGCAAGCCCGGGCCCGTCGTCGCGCAGGGCCACCCGCTTCAAGGCGCCGAGGACATCCCCGCTGGCAAGCAGCCGCGCCGCCGCCATGATCATCGCGTCCATGGGCATCCCGTCAAACTTGTCACTCCCGCCATCTGCCAGCCCCGTCCTAGTCTGTTAACGACCACCCCGTAACCGCTCGCACAATCGATGGTACGACGAGCACTGGCAAATGGAGAACCATGATGAGCACACAGAAGATTGGCACACGCGAAGAATGGCTGGCGGCGCGACTCGACCTGCTGGCCGATGAAAAAGAACTGACCCGGCGCGGCGACGCCCTGGCCCGGCGACGCCAGGCACTGCCCTGGGTACGGATCGACAAGGCCTACCGCTTCGACACCCCGGCGGGCAACGTCTCACTGCTGGAGCTGTTCAAGGGCCGTTCGCAGCTCCTTGTCTATCACTTCATGTTCGGGCCCGATTACAGCGCGGGCTGCCCGTCCTGCTCGTCGATCGCCGATGGTTTCAATGGCATCGTTGTCCATCTCGAACACCATGACGTTGCCTTTACCGCCATCTCGCGGGCACCGCTGGCCAAGCTGCAGGCATTCAAGCAGCGCATGGGCTGGAGCTTCGACTGGGCCAGCTCGTTCGGCAGCGACTTCAACAGCGACTTCAACGTCTGGTTCAGCGAGGAGCAGCAGCGCGAAGGCGGCATCGTCTACAACTACCTGCGCGAGGCGCCTCTGGCGGGGCCACAGAGAGGCCAGACCGTCAAGGAGTGGCAGCTGCAAGGTAGTGAAAGTCCGATTGCCCGGACCGCCGCCGCCACCGGCACCGACATAGCCACTTTCATTCGCGAACGGCCCGGTCTCAGCGCCTTCGTGCTTGAAGAGGGCGAGATCTACCACACCTACTCCAGCTATGCCCGTGGGTTGGACGGTATCTGGGGCATGTACCAGTGGCTCGACCGCGCGCCCAAGGGCCGCAACGAGCAGGGTATCTGGTGGCGCCGCCACGACGAATACGATCAGGAGTAAGCAGCATGCTCTTGTCCAGTCGAACAAATGAAGATCGATCGAACGGAGCGCCAGCCGGCAATGCGCTGAGCATTGCCGACTGGATGTGCCTGGCCGCGGCCCCAACCTTCGCCGGCATGGCACTGCTCACGGCCCTCAGCCCGGGCACGCAGATGGCCTGCTCGTCGATGCAGGGAACCTTTGCCTTCGACGGCATGGCGACGATGTACCTGATCATGGGCGCCTTGCATCTACCGCCCTGGCTACGGCTGCTTTCCGGACGCTCCCGTTGATTCAACGACGGTGGACAGCAAGGATTCCGGCATCGACGGGGACTACAGAATCCTATTGCTGTTTTATTATCATCATATGTTAATGTTATACACATGACCCCCGTGGAGTAAGCGTCATGATCGCGATACGAGAAGCGTGGAAATCCGGATTGCTGGGGCGCAAGCACTGGCCGCGTAATCTGGTCGCGGGCGTCATCGTGGGAATCGTCGCGCTACCGCTGTCCATGGCCTTTGCCATCGCCTCGGGGGTCAAGCCCGAACAAGGCATCTACACCGCCATTGTCGGCGGCCTGCTGGTGTCCTTGTTCGGCGGCAGCCGGCTACAGATCGCCGGCCCCACCGGCGCCTTTATCGTGATCCTGGCCAGTATCAGCGCCCGCTACGGCATTGACGGCCTGCAGATAGCGACGTTCATGGCCGGGGCGATCCTGCTGCTGCTCGGGATCACCCGGCTCGGCGCCATTATCAAGTTCATCCCCGACCCGGTGATCGTAGGTTTCACCGCCGGCATCGGTGTGATTATCTGGGTCGGACAATGGAAAGACTTCTTCGGCCTGCCGAAAGTCGCCGCCGGTCATTTTCATGAACAGCTCTGGCACCTGCTTCAAGCGCTGCCGCAGCTTCACCCGGCGACAACCCTGCTGGCATGCCTGAGCCTGCTGCTGGTATTGCTCACGCCCAGGCTCCCCGGTATGAAACGCGTGCCCGGGCCATTGGTCGCGATGGTGGTCGCCACCGTCATGCAGTCGTTTTTCCAGTTTCCCGGGGTGGCCACGATCGGCAGCGCCTTCGGCGGGATCCCCCAGGGGTTGCCGACCTTGAGCCTGCCGGAAGTGACCCTGCCGCGAATCATCGAATTGATCGGCCCGGCGTTCGCCATCGCCATGCTGGGCGCCATCGAGTCGTTACTCTCGGCGGTGGTCGCCGACGGCATGGCCGGCACCCGGCATGACTCCAACCAGGAATTGATCGGCCAGGGCATCGCCAACCTGTTCAGCCCCTTGTTCGGCGGCTTTGCCGCGACCGGCGCCATCGCCCGAACGGCGACCAACATCCGCAACGGCGGCAACAGCCCCCTCGCCGGCCTGGCCCATGCGCTGACCCTGGTGTTGCTGATTTCCTTCCTGGCGCCATTGGCTTCGAATATCCCGCTGTGTGCCCTCGCGGCCATTCTGTTTGTCGTGGCCTACAACATGAGCGAGCTGAAGCACTTCAAGCGCATGCTCCAGCGGGCGCCACGGGCCGATATCGCGATATTGCTGATCACCTTCCTGCTGACGGTCTTCAGCGACCTGACCATTGCCGTGAATATCGGCGTCATTCTCGCCATGCTGCAATTCATGCGGCGAATGGCGTCTTCGGTGGAAGTGCAGAAAATGGTCGGCAAGGACCTGGAGGTCGAGCTGCGCCTCAACGGCCAGGTCGAGTTACCGCCCAATGTCCTGGTGTATGGCATCGAGGGGCCGCTGTTCTTCGGGGCGGCGGAAACCTTCGAACGGGTGCTGGCACAAACCCACACCGATCCCGGGACCCTGATCATTCGCCTGAATCACGTGCCCTTCATGGACATCACGGGTTTGCAGACCCTGCTCGAAGTCATCGAGCAGCTACATGGCCGAGACATTATCGTGAAGTTGTGCGAAGCCAACGAGAAAGTCCTCGGCAAGCTGCGCAAGGCCGGGATACTCCAGGCGCTGGGGCCTGGGCACTATCATGCCGACTTCAATTCGGCACTGACCGCAACCCGTGAACCCGGGCAGTAAAGCCTGTCTGCCCGGCGTCGAACGGCCGTGTCATTGCACCTTGCCGGCGGTCTTGCTCTGGGTCGAATAGGAAACACCGTGGGTTTCCAGGTAGTCGCGAATCAACTGGCGGACCACCTGGGACGGCGTCAGGTCCTGGGCAGCGCAAAGCTCCTCAAGGGCCTTTTTCTTGACCGGGTCAATGAGTACGGTCAAGCGTGCAGTCTTGCTTTCCATGGAGATACCGACACTCTGAAGCGGCTTATGATAATCAAATTATAATAAGCACGCTCCAGCTTGTCACGTCCTCACCCGGGCGGCCAGCGCACGCCACCTCATCATCTTGCTTAGAAGCCGCTATCGACAGGGTTACTCGCTCGCAACAGCCAGCTTGTCCTGGGTGCGGGTAGCGAAATCGCTGGCATCGTGGCGCTCGCGCAACTGCCCGGAGAGTTCCCCGGACACCCGGTTGACCATGCGCCCACGCTGCACGGCGGGCCGTGCGTCGATAGCATCGGCCCAACGCTGGACATGCCGGTAATCCTGCACCGAAAGAAATTCCGCCGCCTCGTAGAGCCGACCTTTCACCAGACCACCGTACCAGGGCCAGATCGCCATGTCGGCGATGCTGTACTCGCTGCCCGCGATGTATTCGCTGACCGCCAGTTGCCGGTCGAGCACATCGAGCTGACGCTTGGTTTCCATGGCAAAACGGTCGATCGCATATTCAATCTTGGTCGGCGCATAAGCATAGAAATGCCCAAAACCACCGCCCAGGTACGGCGCGCTGCCCATCTGCCAGAACAGCCAGGACAGGCATTCGGCCCGGGCCGCGGGATCGGTCGGGAAGAACGCGCCGAACTTCTCGGCGAGGTACTGCAAGATGGCCCCCGACTCGAAGATGCGGATCGGTTTTGCACCGCTGTAATCCATCAGCGCCGGAATCTTCGAGTTCGGATTCACCCTGACAAAACCACTGCCGAACTGCTGGCCTTCACCAATATGGATCAACCAGGCATCGTATTCCGCCCCTGAGTGACCGAGGGCCAGCAGCTCTTCTAGCAGGATGGTGACCTTCTGGCCATTGGGCGTGGCCAGGGAATACAGCTGCAGCGGGTGACGTCCGACCGGCAGGTCCTGGTCGTGGGTCGCACCGGCAATCGGCCGGTTGATATTGGCGAATTTCCCGCCATTCTCGGTGTGCCAGGTCCAGACCTTGGGTGGCAGATACTCCGATGGGTTCGTCATGCTCGATAGACTCCTTGGGTTCAATGGGGTGCCGTGGCGCCGCCTGCTGCTGCCTGATTGACTGCAACCTCGGGCTTGCCGTTCAACTGCGTGATGTTCCAACCGCCGCCCAGCGCCTTGATCAGGCCGACATTGGCGCTCAACTGCTGGGTCTGCAGTTCCAGCACCGAACGCCGCGCTTCCAGCGAGGCGACCTGCGCCGTCACCACATCCAGGTAAGCCACGGCGCCCTGACGGTAGCGGGCCAGGGACAGGTCTTCGGAATACTGTGCGGCCGCCGCTGCGTCTCGCTGGTCGACCAGGGCGTTGTCGAGCCCGGCGATGGTCGAAAGGTTGTTTTCGACCTGCTCGAAGGCACCGAGCACCACGCTGCGGTACTTGGCCGCCGCTTCATCGGTGGCGGCCTTGGCGATATCCACCTGGGCCTGGCGCGCACCACCGTCGAACAGGGTCGCCACCAGCGAAGGACCAATCGCCCAGAACAGGTTCGGGGCCGTCAGCAGGTTGGCGAACTCGTCACTCTGATAGCCCCCCTGGGCGCTCAGGGTAATCGCCGGGAACCAGGCGGCCTTGGCCACGCCGATACGGGCGTTGGCCGCGGCGATCCGACGTTCGGCGGCGGCGATGTCAGGACGCCGTTGCAACAGCGTCGAAGGCAGGCCCGTGGGCACACTGGGCAAGGCAATCGGCGCGGTGTTCGAGGCAATGGCATAGGTCGACGCCGACTCCCCCAGCATCGCGGCAATTGCATGCTCGATCAGCGCCCGCTGGACCCGGTTCTGGCTCAACTGCGACTTGACCGACGACAACTGGGTACGGGCCCGCGCCACATCCAGGCCGGAGACGATCCCACCACCGTGCAGCCCCTCGGTCAGGCTCAACGCCTTGGTATAGGCATCGCGGGTTTCGCTCAGCAACTGGTTCTGCCAGTCGAGGCCGCGCAGGTGGATGTAGTTGTCCGTCAACTGGGCCTGCAGACTCAAGCGTACCGAGGCCAGGTCGGCCTGTGACGCCTGGGCTTCGCTGACACCGGCCGCGACCGTGTCGCGCACGCGGCCCCAGAGGTCGACTTCATAGTCGACCTCGATACCCAGCGTTGCCGAGTCGTAGACATTCGGCGACGTGGCCGAGCGCAACGGGCGCGTATCCGACTGGCGTATACGCTGGCCATTGCCGATCGCCTCGACCTTGGGAAACAACCCGGAGCGGGTCTGGTCGACGAACGCCCTGGCCTGGACATAATGCGCCAAGGCAGCACTCAGGTCCGGGTTGTTGACCAGCAACTGCTGCTGCATCGCATCCAGTTGCGGGTCCTTGTAGATCCGCCACCAGCCTTCCCGGCTGGCCTGATCGTCGGGCGTGGCCAGCGTCCACGGGCCCTGGGTATGGAACTGCCCGGGCTCCGGGGTCTTCGGCACTTTCAGCTCCGGCGCCAGCGAGCAGGCGCCCAGGCCAAGGCTGGCGATCAGGTACAGGCCCGATGGCCACAGCAGGCTGCGCTTAGCCATGGGGCTTGGCCTCCACCCGCACCGCATCGTTGTCGCCCAGGCCATCGGGCGGCGTGTCGATCACCCGGTCGCCGGCGTCCAGGCCGCTGCCGATTTCCACCGTATCGCCGAAGTCGCGGGCGATGCTGATGGTCTTGAACAGCACATGATCGTTCTTGTCGAGGGTCGCGACCCGCATGCCGTGCTCATCGAACACCAGGGCACTGGCCGGCAGGCGCAGCACATCGGCCTGGACCGGCAGGTCGAACTGCACGCTGGTGTAGCCACCCGGCAACAGGCGACCGCCGGGGTTGTCCACCAGCAGTTGCACCAGGGTGCTGCCGGAAGCCGCCGTCACCGCGTCGGCGGTGGCGATCACCCGGGCGTTGAACGACTCCTTGCGGTACTCGGGCACCGTGAGCCGGGCCGTGGTGCCGATGCGGATCTGCGGCGAGAAGGTCTGCGGCACTTGCACATAGACCCGCAGGCGGCTGACATCCGAAACGGCAAACAACTCCCGCCCGGCGCTGCCACCGGCGCTGATCAGGGCGCCGACATCGGTGGAACGCGCGGTGACCACGCCGTCGAAGGGTGCCGTCAGGCGCTGGAAGCCCTTGGTCGCGACCAACTGCTCGACACTGGCCTGGGCCGATTTGACGTTGGCCAGTTTCGCCGCCAGGTCGCCGGTGCGCTCATCGACATCCTGGCGCGACACCGAATCGGACGCCAGCATCGCCTGCCAGCGCTTGGCCGTGGTTTGCGCCAGCGTGGCATTGGCCTGGGCCGAGGCCAGGTTGGCACGGGCCTGCAGCAGTTGCTGGTCGAGTTCGGGGGTATCGATCTCGGCGAGCAGTTGCCCGGCCTTGACGTGGGCCCCGATATCGACTTTCCAGGACTTGAGGTAACCGTTGACCCGGGCAAAGATCGAGGCCCGCGAATACGCCTCCATCCGCCCGGGCAGATTGAGCACCGGCCCCTGGGGCTGGACGCCCGGGGTGATCAGGTTGACGCTGGGCAGCGCCTGGGCGTTGGTCCAGGTTTTCAGCTCCCGCGACTCGTTGGCCCGCACGCTGATGCCCAGCACCACGACGGCGACCAGCAACGCCAGTCCCAACACAAGAACGATCAAACCACGGCGTGAGCGTGCGCGGGGGGTCGGATTGGGTACGGTGGTATCGGTGGACATGTCAGACCCCTTGAGCAGCAATGGCAGGTGATGCGGCGCGCGCATCGCGCCCATGGACAAGACTGAAAATCAGTGGAACCAGGAACAGCGTGGCGATGGTGGCGAAGCCCAGGCCGCCGATCACGGCGCGGCCCAACGGTGCGTTCTGCTCACCGCCCTCCCCCAGGCCCAGGGCCATCGGCGCCATGCCGATAATCATCGCGATGGCGGTCATCAGCACCGGGCGCAGGCGGGTAAAACCGGCTTCCAGGGCGGCCTTGAGCGGATCGCCGTGTTCGGCCAGGCGTTCGCGGCAGAAACTCACCACCAGGATGGCGTTGGCCGTGGCCACGCCCATGCACATGATCGCCCCCGTCAGGGCCGGCACCGACAGCGGCGTGTGGGTCACGAAGAGCATCCAGACAATCCCGGCCAGGGCCGCCGGCAAGGCAGTGATGATCACGAACGGATCGCTCCAGGACTGGAAGTTGACCACGATCAGCAGATAGATCAGCACCACCGCGCCGAGCAAGCCGAACAGCAGGCCGTTGAAGGCCGAGTTCATGGTCTGCACCTGGCCCTGCAACTGTACTTTCGAACCGGTGGGGATGTCGCTGGCATGGGCCGCGATGATCTTCTGGATATCCGCGGACACCCCGCCCAGGTCACGGCCCTGGATCGAGGTCAGGATCTCCACCACCGACTGGATATCCGACTGGGTCACCACCGAGTTGCTATGGCTGCGCTCGATCGACGCCAGGGCGCCGAGGGTCTGGTCCGCGGCGGCGCTGGCATTACCCGTCAACGGCAGGTTATGCAGGGCTGCCAGGCTGTCGAGGCTGTATTGCGGTGTCTGCAGGACGATCGGGTAGGACACGCCGTTGGCCGTGTTGAGCCAGAACGTCGGCGCCACCTGGCTGGAACCGGCGAGGTTGACCACCAGGCTGTTGGTGACGTCACGCTCGGTCAGGCCGACCAGTTGCGCCCGGGTCCGGTCGACATCGATCTTGAACGTCGGCAGTTGCTGCGACTGTTGAAGACGCGCATCCACCACGCCGGGGACCCGGCGGATATCACGCAGCAGGCTGCTGGCATAGGTGAAGTTGGCCGCCAGGTTGTTACCGCTGATCTGCAGGTCGATCGGCGCCGAAGAGCCGAAGTTGAGGATCTGCCCGACAATGTCCGAGGCCGGGAACGAGAACACCGCATTGGGGAACTCACGGGGCAGGGTCTCGCGCAGTTCCTTTATGTACTCGGCGGTTGGCCGATGTCCCTCTTTCAGGCTGATCTGGATATCGCTGTCCTGGGAGCCCACGGTCCCGGTGTTGTTGTAGGCGGTGTTGATACCGCTGATGGGCAAGCCGATATTGTCCACCAGCGCGGCCAGTTGCTCGGGCTCGATTATCGTGCGGACCGACTTCTCGATCTCGGCAATCAGCTGCGCGGTGCTCTCCACCCGTGTGCCCACCGGAGCGCGCACGTGCAGCAGGATCTGCCCGGAGTCGACCTCGGGAAAAAAGTTGCGCCCCAGGAACGGCACCAGGGCGAACGAGGCCACGACAAAGGCCAGCATCGCCACCACGACCGTACGCCGATGCTGCAAGGCGCTTTCCAGGGCCCCGTGGTAATACCCGCGAAAGGTCTCGAAAGCCGACTCGAAACCGCGCTGGAACTTCACCAGCGGATTGTTCGACGGCGCTACATGGGGCTTCCCGTCATCCCCATGTACATGGGGTTTGAGCAGGTAGTTGGCGAGGGTCGGAACCAGGGTCCGCGAGAGGATGAACGAGGCGATCATGGCGAAGATCACCGCTTCGGCCATCGGCACGAACAGGAAACGCGCAACCCCGTCGAGGAAGAACATCGGTACGAATACGATACAGATACACAGTAGCGAGACAAACGCCGGCGTGACGATCTGCGCGGCGCCATCGAGTATCGCCGTCTCCACCGGCTTGCCGTGTTCCAGGTGCCAGTTGATGTTCTCGATGGTCACCGTGGCATCGTCCACCAGGATCCCCACCGCCAGCGCGAGCCCGCCCAGGGTCATGATGTTGAGGGTCTCGCCGAGCATCGACAGGGTGGCAATCGAGGACAGGATCGCCAGCGGAATCGACACGGCGATAATCACCGTCGAACGCCAGCTGCCGAGGAACAGCAGGATCATCAGGCTGGTCAGTGCCGCGGCAATGATCCCTTCGCGAGCTACACCGCTGATGGCCGCACGGACGAACAGCGACTGGTCGCCGATCAGGTCGATATTCAGGTTCGGCGGCAAGGCCGCCTTGGATTCGGCCAGCTTGTCCTTGATCCCGGCGATCACCCCCAGGGTCGAGGCCGAACCGGTCTTGAGCACCGGGATCAACACCGAGCGGTTGCCGTTGACGTGGACGATATTGGTCTGCGGCGGGTTGCCGTCGCGCACCGTCGCCACGTCACGAATCAATACCGTGGTACCGTCTGCGGTCTTGATCGGCAGGTTTTCCAGGTCGCGGAAGTCCGAAGGCGCGTTGTTCAGTTGCAGCATATATTCGTAGCTGCCGATCTTTTGCGTGCCGACCGGAGTGATCACGTTCTGCGTCGCCAGGGCGGTGGCGACGTCCTGGGCCGAAAGCCCGCGGGCCTGCATCCGCGCTGAATCGAGGTCGATCTGCACCTGGCGGGTCTTGCCGCCGAACGGATAAGGCACGGCGGCACCGGCCACCGAAGTGAGCAACAGGCGCACGGTATTGAGCCCCAGGTCGCCGAGCTTCTGTTCGCTGAGCCCGTTACCCGATAACGCCAGTTGCACGATAGGGACCGTCGAGGCGCTGTAATTGAGAATCAAGGGCGGCACGGTGCCGGGTGGCAGGTTGCGCAGGATCGCCTGGGACACCGAGGTCAGTTGCGCGTTCGCGGTGCTGATATTGACCCCCGGCTGGAAGTACACCTTGACGATGCCGAAACCGTTCAGCGACTGCGCCTCGATATGGCGGATGTCGTTGACCGTGGTGGTCAGGACCCGCTCGAAGGGCGAGGTGATACGGCCGGCCATCTGATCCGGTGGCAACCCGGTGTACTGCCAGATCACGGCAATCACGGGGATGCGGATTTCCGGAAAGATATCGGTCGGCGTACGCCAGGCGGCCAGCGGCCCGACGATCAGAATGAAGATAGCCAACACCAGGAAGGTGTAGGGGCGCCGCAATGCGATGCGCACAAGGCTCAGCATAGGTGTGATCCAGACAGGGGATTGAACACGGAAGAAGGTACGTGATGCAGGCGAAAGGGACGCTGGCCGTAGCGCCCTGCTCCTGCCCTGTCGCCTTTTCCACCCGGGCAAATTGCCCTGACATCCAGGTCATAAAGAGGTATATGCCACGATATAGATCTTAGAGGCATACGCAAGTATATTTCTTGTCAGACAGGCCGTTTTCGGCCATGACCTGAAAAAACCTTGTTCTCGAGGCGGTCACAGGCATAATTACTGGCTCGACCTTTGCATTAGAGAGTGATCAGTCCTTGAAATGTGCGCCACCCAGTCTTGACAGCCCCCAGACCAGCAGTTGCGCCAACGGTGCTGTGCGCCGTGCGTCCCGGCGCCTGGGACAAATCTATGACGAAGCGTTCGCAGCCTGCGGCCTGAAAGCTACCCAGTATTCCCTGCTGTCGCATATCGCCCGCGCCGACCGGCCGAAAATGCGTGACCTGGCCCAGTCCCTGGTGATGGACCTTTCCGCACTCGGCCATACCCTCAAGCCGCTGGTGCGCGACGGGTTGGTGGTGTTGCAGGTGGACGAGCTCGACCGGCGCAGCCGGCGCGTGCTGCTGACCGAGGAAGGCCTGCGCAAATACGAAGAAGCCCGGCAGATCTCCCAGCGGATGTCGTGCCGTTTCGAGCAGGCGTTCGGTGCGGAGGAATCCCTGCAACTGCGCAAGACCCTGGATTTTATAGCCTCGGATGACTTCGCCCGCTCATTGCTCGGCAACGACTGAGGTACGGGATCAGCGCTCAGCTCCATCGCGAGCAAGCGGACTCTCGCTCCTGCGGGCATAGAGACACTCCTGCGCGAGGGTCGCACGCAACTGCACCGCCTCCTGCTCCAGCTGCTCGCACATGAAGTCCACGAAGACGCGAATCTTGCGCGACAGCTGGCGGCTCGAAGGCCAGACGATGCTCATGCTGTCCGGAGGGATCAGATAGCCATGCAGCAGGCAGCGCAGCGAGCCGTCGGCCAGGGCCTCGCGGGCCAGGAAATCCGGGATGACGCCCAGACCAAAGCCCTTGAGCAGTGCCGCAAGCACCATTTCCATATTGTTGCTGATCATCACCGTGCGGGTCCGTGGCTCCCGCGCGCCCTCCTCGCGCATCAACGGAAAGTCCAGCAGCTTGCCATTCTTGAAATAGCGAAAACGCACCGCCAGGTGATCGTCCAGTTCGGCCGGGGTCTTCGGCGTGCCGTGGCGTTCCAGATAAGCCGGCGCGGCGCACAGCACCGGTTGCACGCCCGGCAAAGGTCGGCTCATCAGCCGCGAGTCCGGCAATTCGCCGCTGCGAATGACGATATCCACCCCTTCCTCGATCACATCCACCAGCTTGTCGCTGAAGTCGAGGTCCAGTTCGATATCGGGATATAGCGCCATGAACGCCGTCAGTACCGACTGGAACAGATGATAGCTGGCCGCCGGCATGCTGATGCGCAAGCGCCCACGGGGGATTTCCGTGGACTGCGACAAGGTCGCCTGGGCGTCGTCGAGGTCATCGAGGATGCGCCGGCAACGCTCCTGGAACACCCGGCCCTCGTCGGTCAGGCTGAGGCTGCGGGTCGAGCGTTGAAACAGCCGCACGCCCAACTGCTGTTCAAGCCGGGTCACGCCCTTGCCGACGGCCGAAGCCGACAGCCCCAACGCCCGGCCCGCCGCGACGAAACTGCCCAGTTCGGCCGTGCGGATAAAGGCCATCAAGCCACTCAGTCGATCCACCTGCCGCCTCCTATTCGATCCTTTTATTCCGATATGGGCGGAATTTTTACCGCTTTTTGCCAGATTACCCGCTCTTTAAAATCCTTGCATGTTCCGACAGCCCGGACAAACCAGCAAATCGCGGCCGTCGTCTCGCTTACCCAGGGCAGATACACCCGCCCGCTACAAGGATCTCTCAAGATGCCCACTCCACTCTTGCTTCAACAGAGGCTGATACTGCTGGCCGTCTGCATCACGGCCATCACCATGCCCTTCAACTTCACCGCGGCGGCCGTGGCCCTGCCCGCCATCAGCCGCACCTTCGGCGGCTCGCCGATGGAACTGAACTGGGTCACCAACGCCTTTATGCTGACCTTCGGCAGTTGCCTGATGCTGGCCGGCGCGCTGGCTGACAACTATGGCCGCAAGAAAGTCTTTATCGGCGGCGTCAGCGCTTTTGCCCTGCTCGCCGCGGCCTTACCCTTCGCCCCTGACCTGGCACTGTTCGACGTCCTGCGCGCAGCCCAGGGACTGGCCGCCGCGGCCGCCTTCTCCAGTGGCATGGCCGCCCTGGCCCAAGTCTTCGAAGGCCCGGGACGCATCCGGGCGTTCAGTTTCGTCGGAACCAGCTTCGGTATCGGCCTGGCCTTCGGCCCCGTGGCCGCCGGCGTGATGATCGAGGCATTCGGCTGGCAGGTGATCTTCCTGCTGATCACCGTGCTGGCGGCGATTTCACTGATCCTGGCCACGCGCTATATGAACGAGTCGCGCAACCCCGAGGCGGCCGGTATCGATTGGCCCGGTGCGATCACCTTCACCTGGGCGCTGGGGATCTTCACCTTTGCCATCCTCAAGGCGCCGGAAAGCGGTTGGGCCGATCCGCTGGTGCTCGCACTGTTCGCCGTCGCGCTGCTGTCCTTCGCCGCCTTCGTCATCATCGAACAGCGGGTCGCCCAGCCGATGCTCGACCTGACGCTGTTCCGCTTCCCGCGCTTCGTCGGCGTGCAGTTGCTGGCGGCCGCACCGGCCTATTCCTTTGTGGTGCTGCTGATCCTGCTGCCAATCCGTTTCGTCGGCATCGAAGGCATGAGCGAGATCGCCGCCGGCTGGTTGCTGGTCGCGTTGTCGGCGCCACTGTTGGTATTGCCGATTGTCGCCGGCTACCTGACCCGCTGGTTGTCGCCCTCGACCTTGTGCGGCAGTGGCTTGCTGGTGTGTGCCGCCGGGCTGTTCTGGCTGGGCCATGTACCGGTGGGCAGCAGTACCACCGCGCTGGCCTGGCCCATGTTCGTCATCGGTGTCGGCATCAGCCTGCCCTGGGGCTTGATGGATGGCATGGCGGTCAGCGTGGTGCCCAAGGAGCGCGCCGGCATGGCCACCGGTATTTTCAGCACCACCCGGGTGGCCGGTGAAGGTGTGGCCATTGCCGTCGTCATGGCGCTGCTGTCGGCCTTCACCGCCAGCCACCTCGGCGGTACGGTGACACCCGATATCGTCGGCGCCGCACAGCATCTGGCCACCGGCGATCTTGCCGGCGCCATGCAATTGCTGCCCGCCGCCGGACGCGCGGCATTGGCCGAGGGCTACAGTGCCGCGTTCAGCACCTTGCTGTGGGTACTGACGGCTATCACCGTGCTGACGGCCGCCGTGGTGTTTCTGTTTCTCGACCGGAGCTCGGTCGAGAATGACAGCGATACCGAACGGGATGACCAGGTGCTGGATCAGGCGGCCTGATCCGACGAGGGCTATCAACAGTGTCCGAGGCCTCGCAGGTAGGCGCAAAACATGTCGGCCATGGCATCCGCATAGGTTTCGATCTGCGCCGGGGTCCGTGGGCTTTCCGAAAACTGCTTGCCCACCGAACTGAGCGTCACCTTGATCAGATCGCCGGCCACGGCCCGGGTCGCGTCCGAGGCCTCGGGCAGTACCTCGCGCATGAACACTTCGACAGCCTGTTTGCCCGCCGCCCTTACCTCCTGCGCCTCGGGTGCATCGCGATAAAACGGCGCGGCGTCATCCAGTGCCACGCGCACCTCGGCCTCATCGCATTCGGAGCGGATAAAGACATGAACCAGCAGACGCAACCGCTCCAGCGGCGGATTACGGGTGTCTTCAAGGATGCCGCGCAGCATCTCGCTGGTCTCGCGCCACTCATCGCTTTGCAGGCGGAAGAGGATCGCGGCTTTGTTCGGGAAGTATTGATACACCGAACCGACACTGACCCCGGCCCGCTCAGCCACCCGCGTAGTGGTAAAGCGGCGCATGCCCTCCTTCGCCAAAACCTGAATAGCCGCTTGCAGAATCGAATCGACCAGGTCATTGGAACGAGCCTGCTTGGGCTGTTTGCGTGAGGTAATCCGCGTACTTGGGCGATCGGTCATGGGCAAGGCTCGCAATGCGAATAGAAAACATGAAGGTTTATTCGCATTATAAACCCTCACCGACCCCACTTGGAAAACCCCATGAAAACCCTGACCCAAGCCCCCCTCGCGCCCCTGCTCGACCGCCTGTTCGCCGAGGCCGATGAAACCTGGCCAACCCTCGTCGCCGCCGCCGGCAATATCTCGGAAGAAGAGCGCGTGCGCCTGATGCGCAGCAAGACCGACTACCTCGAGTTCTATACCCGCCTGAAGGATTTTCCCCTGGCGGTCTCGCGGGAGACCGGGACACTCCTGTATATGCTGGCGCGCAGTTGCACGGCACGGACCATTGTCGAATTCGGCACCTCGTTCGGCCTCTCGACCCTGCACCTCGCCGCCGCCCTGCGGGACAATGGCGGCGGCCGCTTGATCACCAGCGAATTCGAGCCATCCAAGGTGCTACGGGCACGGAACAACCTGGCGCTCGGCGGGCTGCTCGACCTGGTGGATATCCGCGAGGGCGATGCCTTGCAAACCCTCAGTGTCGACCTTCCGGAAAGCATCGACCTGGTCCTGCTCGACGGTGCCAAGGCGCTCTACCCCGAGATCCTCGGCCTGCTGCAGAGCCGCCTGCGGCCTGGCGCGCTGATCATCGCCGACAATGCCGACCATAGCCCCGAGTACCTGGCACGGGTGCGCAATCCTGCCGAGGGTTACCTGTCCACGCCGTTCGCCGAAGACGTCGAACTGTCCATGTGGCAGGGCTGAGCCAATCGGGGGGGGCTTGCGGAAAGGGATAGACCGGCTTGTCCCCCTGTCTCAGGATCGTCATCCGCCTGAACGATTCAGTGGCTATGCTGGTCAAGTTATTTCCTGCCCCATGAAACCCAAGGTGACGACGCCATGACCAAGACGTATAGCTACGCGGCCCAAAATCCCAAGGATTCACTCAAGCCTTTCACCTTCGAACGTCGCGCTCCCGGCGCCGACGATGTGCAGATCGAGATCCTCTACTGCGGCGTCTGCCACTCCGACCTGCACACCGCGCGTAATGAATGGCACAACACCTTGTACCCGTCGGTACCGGGGCATGAAATTGTCGGCCGGGTTACCGCGGTCGGTGCCAATGTCAGCAAATTCAAGGTCGGCGACCTGGCCGGTGTCGGCTGCATGGTCGACAGCTGCCAGCACTGTGCATCCTGCGTCGAAGGTGAAGAGCAATATTGCGAGAGCGGCTTCACCGGCACCTACAACGGCCCGGTGTTCGGCGGTGAAAACACCTATGGCGGTTATTCGGACAATATCGTCGTCAAGGAAAAGTTCGTCCTGCGCATTTCCCACGGTGAAGCCAATCTGGCAGCCGTCGCGCCGCTGCTGTGTGCCGGCATCACCACCTATTCGCCGCTGCACCATTGGAAAGTCGGTCCTGGCAAAAAAGTCGGGGTGGTCGGTCTCGGCGGCCTGGGGCACATGGCGGTGAAAATCGCCCATGCCATGGGCGCGCATGTGGTGCTGTTCACCACCTCGCCGAACAAGCGTGAAGACGGCCTGCGCCTGGGCGCCGATGAAGTCGTGGTGTCGAAGAACGCGGATGAAATGGCCGCGTTCGCCAACACCCTGGACTTCATCCTCAACACCGTGGCCGCGCCCCACGACCTGGACGCCTTCCTCGCCCTGCTCAGGCGCGACGGCACCATGACCCTGGTCGGCGCCCCTGACAGTCCGCACCCTTCGCCTTCGGTGTTCAACCTGATCTTCAAGCGCCGCAGCCTCGCCGGTTCCCTGATCGGCGGCATCCAGGAAACCCAGGACATGCTGGACTTCTGCGCCAGGCACGGACTGGTCTCGGATATCGAGATGATCGATATCCAGGACATCAACGAAGCCTATGGCCGCATGCTCAAGGGCGACGTCAAATACCGTTTTGTGATTGACATCAAGAGCCTGAAGAAAGAAGCCAACGCGGCCTGATCGAGCCCTTCCTCCCGGCACCGCGATGACAGCGCCGGGCGCGCTGTCATCGCCAGCTTCCGAAGCCGACTATCCACTCCTGAACCTGGTGAGGTACTGTAGGACCACGACGCGTGATCCATCGGTGGCTGCAAGAGCGAAAGCGAATGCCGGTGGCTAAGCAAGACAGGGTTGAACCGAAAGGCAAATCCCTAAATTCAAGATGAGATCAGAATGTTCAAGAAAGCTGTTTTTTGCCTGTCCCTCCTGGCAACTGCAAGTTCCGCCTACGCCAACGACGCCATTGCCTACAAAGACGAGTTCGAGAACCAATACAGTCAGTGCATTGAAAACAAGTTGGCCTCGGATTGCTGGAGCAAGGCTTTTTCCGGACACTTTGACAAGTGGCAAACCAAGGAGAAGGATCTCATCTCCAAAAGCCAGAACACACTTTCCGCCTGGCTCGGGAAACATGAAATATACAAAATACACTTGACCCCCAAAGAGACCAAAGGTGAAGTGTTTGAAAACAGAGCCTATCTGATCGAACGCGATGACGGGCAATTAATCGGTATTCATATCGGTTTCAGGCAGGTGCAAGGCCAGTGGTACGTGTCTGAACTCCTGGTCAATGCCGACGACGCCTTTATCAGATCCATACTGGATATGCCCAAGATAAAATAAGGCGGAAAAACAGGCCCCGTATGACGTGCAGCATGGGCAATCCGCACTGCACCTTCTTTCGCCGTGGCCTTCTGGACGATACCGTCGAGGTGGAATGTGACGGTGGAACGGTGCATGGTCCTGACCGGATCAGTTGAACCGATTTGCTCCGGAACCATTGCGAGCCATTTTCTGCAGGCCCAGGTCCCTCTACTGATCATAGGGGCAAACACAATACCTGTGGGAGCAACTGTCTTGAGCGTTTTTTTGAAAGTCATTTCAACGGACGGTCAAGCTCCCCCAGTTCCAGGCCATGCAATTTCTTAAGGAAATAACCGCAGCCATATTAGACGACGTGCTCAGTCCACAATAAACAACTTGGCCCCGTTGGTAGTGGATGAACGATGCCCCTCGTTATTGTTGCCGACCTGATAGCTCATCCCCGCAGCCAGTGTAAACCGACGGCCATCTTCCAGCTCCGTGTCCAACTCACCCTCCAGGCACAGCAGGATATGCCCTCTCCAGCACCAGTGGTCGGCCAGGTATCCGGGACTGTACTCGACCATCCGCACACGGGCAGCGCCAAACTGACAAGTCCGCCAATAGGCGGTGCCTGTCTGGCCCGGATGGGCGACGGGCTCGATAGTCGACCAATCAGTCGTACCGAAGGGGATAGCAGTCAGGTCCATGGAGCAGTTCCTTGCCGAGAAGAGCCTCAAACTCTATCAAGCCACCAGGGCGCCAGATAGATACAGATGAACAGGATCGCAGGCATACGCACCTCGAATACTGACGAGACACGAAACCTGTAAAGGCTCATTCATCATCCCTTCTGGCGACTTTCCGTCCGCGCCCTTTTAGCCGCCACAAAAGCGACGATCTCTTCAACCTCCCGGGGTGTCAGGGTTCTCTTCAAGTACAACTGCGCAACCTCGCACATCCGCTGGACCTCCAGGGCTTCATCGTTATCCGGTGTATTGGCCATCATCCGCTCCTGAGTCCAGCATCCTCGCGATGCCCAAACAGATAGCCTATTTCAACCCAAGGCGCCAGCCCTGGACGGTTGGCGCCCTGCGCTTCCTGGCCGGCCTACACCGTCAAAAACAACGCCGAAGTCCAGACCCTCGACTGATCCCGCTGCCGTGCACAGATAAACAACGGATGCTCACGCCCCGCCTCCAACCGCAACGCCGCCAGCTCGATCCGCCCTTGCACCTCTCGCGGCAACAACGCGTCGGTTGTCCGCTCCAGGGACACCTTCAACTCCGCCCCCGGCAGTTCCTCGATTACCTGCCCCTGGGCCAGCAGTTGCTCACCGGACAATTCCATCAGCACCGTCGGCGCATGCACATAAGGTTGTGGCTCGGACGGGTCGCCGACCTTGATGTAATTATCGATACGGCTGTGAATCTGCAAGGTCGCCCCCGCCAGTTGCGACAGGTCGATCTCGATGCTGTCGGTATCGCCATTGGTATCGGTGCGAAACGCCAGTGTCGTTGCATCCTTGCGCCACACGGTCTGTTCGGGATGATCGAGACCCAATGCGCGGAAGCCCTTGATCACCGCGCCAGTGACCTGGATCTCACCCGTCCAGTAGGCACCGCGATAACGGTCCTTGATCCGTGCCCCCCCCAACCGCAGGCGAATGCCGTGCCCCGAGAAACCCAGTTCCTCATGCAGGTTGCGCGACCAGACCCGCTGCTCGCCGTCGAACAACTCGACCTGCTCCCAACCCGCCTCCCCCAGCAAGCGATAATCCAGGCTCGCATCCGCCCGTGCAGTGAACACCTCACCCATAAAGTGCGCACCCTGGCGCAGGCTGGCGAACGAGCGCTCGCCGGTGGTGGCAAAGGTCCGACGGGCACGCAATGCCTTGCCGACGCTGTCACGGTCAAAACTGTCGGCGACCACCCCGGTCAGCCCGCCACGGGAACCGAACACCGCCGTGGCCGGCACACCGCCGCCGCAACGGCCCTGGTGTTCATCGCTGTTGGCGGCAGCTCCCACCCGATATCCACGTTGCAAGGCTTCGGCGTAGACCCAATGGAACTGCCCCCACGCCGAGCCCACTTCAATCAGACGTTCCAGCTCCGGATGATGCCAATCCAGGTTGCAACGACGCCCACCCACGTGCGGCATCATCAGATGGCCTTCGGGGTCCTTGGCATAGGCGGCATACAGCTCGTCCACCGGCCAGGCGCCGGGCTTGATGGTCCCGGCAGTAAACTCGTTCCATTCGAAGGAACGAACCAATCGCCCCTGGTTGTCGAAAGGAAATTCCGGCTTTCGACCGTGCAGGAACACCACATTGCGGTCACCGCCGGCGCAGGAATTGCCGCACCATTCGGTACCGGGATAGCAGACAAAGCGACCCGGCTCATTGAGCTCGTGGATCAACTTGACCGCCTGGTCCCAGCGCTGCTCGGTGATATTGAAGTCGTTGGCGGTATAACCGAGCACATCGAGCCCGGCGACGTCACGGCCATAACTGAGGTTGTACAAGGTGTCATTGGTGCCCACGGTGTCGTCGGAATGCACATGCAGGTCCGCATAGAGCGGACGCAATGCCGTACCCGCCGGGTCGACCGTCACAAAGGCCCGGGCCCCGCGCACAAACGCCCCCTGCACCTCCGCTGACAAGCGCCACTCGCCTACCGCGCCGAACTTCAACCCCTCAAGCCGGGCAATCGCCCAACCCTCGGCCGCCAGGCGGAACGGCTGTTGCCGCTGTTCGCCTTCAGGACCGGTCAGGGTCAATAGCCCTTCCAGTGGCAGCTGGCGACAGGTATTGCCCCAGGCATCGTCGACCCGCAGCAGCACGTCGAACGCTTCACCCGCGCTGACCAGCCGCGGCACGATCAGTTGCACGCTTTGCGCCGGTCCCGGGACGATATCCAGCAACGGATCACCCGGCACTTCGGCAAACTTCGAGCTGCCCAGCGGGTCGATAAACAAGCGGAAACGGAAGTCCTTCTCGACGAAACTCTGCACCCGCGTACCCGCGCCGCCCTGGCGTCGGTCACCAAGGCGGATGACGATACGGTCGCCAGGATTGAGGTATCCGTCGACGATATCGATGATCACGGCTTTCTGGAACGGCCGCTCATGGCCCTTCTGGTCAAAGCGCACCTTGAGGTGCTGCACCGTGGCCTGGCTCTGCCCCGGCACCAATTCACCGGCCTGATATTCGGCACTGACGTAGTTGGGACCGGCCGGGTTCGAGGTCTGGAACAACGCCCAGTCGGAGTAGAACTTGAACGCCAGCTTCAACCAGGCACCGTCCGCCAAGCCGCTGCCACCGACCTCGTAGACCAGGGTGATCTCGTCCCATTGGCCGGCCACCAGGGTCTGCCGATCACAGCTGATCGCCCCCAGGAAGGGGCGTTGCTTGTTGCGTTCATACAGGCCTTGCGGGGCAATGTAGTGCCCGGCTTCGCGGGGATCGAACTGGTTACTCACATGACACCTCGTATGGGTTCAGCGAAGGTTTGAAAGGGGCACCGGCGACTTATTGCTCGCGCCATTGCTGGTAATGACGCTCGATGCGCCGGAACACAAAACTCTCCATCAGCCAGGCGGTCAGCCCGATCAGGACAATGCCCAGCAGCACCTGGCTGCTGTTGCCGATCTGGCCACCGGTGGAGACCATCCAGCCGATGCCCCGGGAGGCGCCGATCATTTCCGCCGCCACCAGCGCCCGCCAACCCTGGCTGAAGCCGATGCGCAGGGCCGCCGTGACAAACGGCAGCGAGGCCGGCAGGTAGACATGGGCCAGCAACTGCCAGGGGCTGGCCCCCAGCGTGCGGGCCGCGCGAACTTCCCCGCCGCGAATGCCCTGCACGCCCTCCTGGATCGTCACCGCCATGGGGAACACCGCGGCGATAAAGATCACCAGCACGATGGACACATAACCCAGGCCGAAGATGATCATGATCAGCGGCGCCCAGGCGATCGGCGGGATGGCCATGAACAGGCTGTTGAGTGGTGCGATGAAGTCACGCAAGCGCGAAGACAACCCACCCGCCGCCCCCAGCAGTACGGCGACAATCACCGCCGCGCAGAACCCGCCGAGCTCTTCCAGGACACTGGCTTGCAAGTGCTGCCAGAGCGAGCCGTCGCCCAGCCAACGCAGGGCCTCACGAGCGACGTCCCAGGGTTGCGGCAAAATGTAGGTGGGAAAACGACTGGCCAGGGCCACCCAGATCAACAGCAGGAACGGCAGCGAGGCCCATCCCCAATTCGGTTTTGGCAAGGACATGGGCAGACTCAGCGCGAAGCTTTTTCCAGGTAGGAGGTGTCGACGATCTGCTCGGTCTTGAGCGTGGTGTCGATAAAACCCAGGTCATGGGAGTAGTTCATCAGGCGCTGGATAAACTGGATGTCCGTGGCCTCCAGGTCCGCCGACCACCCCAGCCGGGTACGGGCCTGGGCAACGATGGTTTCCGGGGCGATGGTCTTGCCGTCCGGCCCTTGCACCGCTTCAAGCTTGAATGCCTCGGCGATGATCCGGTTCGACTCGTCAGGATGTTCGTTGAGAAAGGCAATGGCCTTGCGATGCGCGCGCAGCAGTTTGACCACGTCGTCCGGGCGTTCCTGCAAGGTTTTCGGCAGCGCGATCACCACGTACCAGGGGTACTGGGGCAAGGCCTGGTTGACATCGAACAGGACCCGGCTCGAACCCCGCAGCAAGGATTGGCTGACAAAGGGTTCCCAGGAGAACGCCGCATCGACAATGCCACGCTCCAGGGCCGCGTTCATATTGCCGGGGGGCATGTCGATAATATCGAGATCATGGTCAGGGTTGAGCCCGGCTTTTTCCTTGAGCACATAGCCGCGCAGCAGCACGTCCATGCCGCTGCCCTTCTTCACCCCGGCAAGTTTTTTACCCTTGAGCTCGGCCAGGGCGTTGATCGGGCTTTTGCTGTCGACGATCACCGCCGCCTGGCCGTAATTGACCTTGGCCAGGATCCGGCTCTGCAAGCCTCGGGAAAACCACTGGTACACCGGTGGCGTACCGACATAGGCCACGTCCAGCTCACCGGCCGCCAGCGCTTGCTGGATCACCGGACCATCACCCAGCGCCCGGAGATCCACGTTCAGGCCTTCGTCACGGTAGTACCCCTCCTTGTCCGCGATCAATGCCGGGGCGTTGGCCATGGCGAAGACATACCCCACCCGTAGCGGCTTGGCTTCCCCAGCGACGGCCAATGAACTGCCGGCCATGGCGGCAACCGACAATGAAAGGGCAAGCAGCGTACGTTTGATCATTGGATCGACTCGAGTTCAAGGCAGGGAGAGGGAGAGGAAACACGGGCCTCGGACAGCGCCATGACCTGGGAAATACGCTCCATCAGTTCATTGCGGTAATCGAGGAAAGCCGGCAGGCGGCGGGTTTTCAGATTGGAGCGTGGCCGTGGCAGCTGGATCTTCAGTTCGCTGTGAATACCGCCCGGGGCAATATTGAGGACGATGACCCGGTCCGCCAGGAACACCGCTTCGTCGATGTCATGGGTAATGAACAATACGGTCTGGCCCAGTTCGGCCCAGATGCGCAGGGTTTCTTCATTCATGTGGTTACGGCTGATGGCATCCAGTGCGGCGAACGGCTCATCCATCAGCAAGACCTCCGGCTCCAGCGCCAGGGTACGAGCCAGCGAGACCCGTTGCTGCATCCCGCCGGAAAGCTGATGGGGCAAACGTTGCGCGGCCTGCTCCAAGCCGACGAGGCGCAGGTACTGCATGGCCTGTTCGCGCTGCTGCGACTCGCTGCTATCAGCGGCCATGCGCAAGCCGAAACGGACATTTTCCAGGGCTGTCAGCCAGGGAAACAACTGCGGCGACTGAAACACATAACCCAACTCCGAACGCTCCGGACTCACCGTGGCCTGGTTCAAACGGATCTGCCCCGCCTGCGGTCGGACAAACCCCGACAACAGGTTCAGCAAGGTGGTCTTGCCACAGCCGGACGGCCCGAGAATTGCGACAAACTCACCGGGGGCGGCACTGAGACTGAAGGAGGAAAACACCCGATGACCATTGGGGTAGCTGAAGCTGATCTGCTCGACGCTCAATGCATCGGCTGGCTGCGGCGCACGAAGGAGGTTTTCTGGCATGGCAAGTGTCGTCAGGTCGTCTACAATGGGAATACCTGACATAATACGTATTAATACAAGTCATCCCAATAACCGATTTTTATAACCTTAGAAGTGAAGGCTCCGCCGGGCGCCAGGCTTCTCAGATCACGGAACCCCGCAGTGTCCACGCCCATTCTTCGTGACAGCACCACCTCGCTCTACGAACAGATAGCCCATCAGTTGCTGGAGGAGATTCAGCGCGGCGCCTACGAACCCAGTGGCAAGCTGCCCTCGGAGGCCGAGTTGGGCCAGCGCTTTGCGGTGAGCCGGGTGACCATCCGCCTGGCCGTGGGCAAGCTCAGCGACGACGGCGTAGTGGAACGCAAGCAAGGCAAAGGCACCTTCGTCGCGGCCAAGCAGGTTCGCCATGGTCTCGATGCCTTGCGCAGTTTTCATGAGGCGCTGTTGTTGCAAGGCCTCAAGCCGAGCATGCGGGTCCTCGATCATCAGTTGCAGCCGGTGCCCGAGGCGCTGCACGCCCTGTTTGCGGAGACCGACCAGTGCCTGCTGCTGGAGCGCCTGCACTTTGTCGACGACGACCCCATCGCCCTGGGCCGCAGCCATCTGCCGGCCGAACTGGCGAATGTAGTGTGGACGGCTGTCGAGAACCGCCCGATCTATTCGATCCTGGAATCGATCACCGGCGCCCCGGTCACCCGCGCCGATATGGCGATTCGCGCCCAGGAAGCCGACAAGCACCTGGCCAATACCCTGAATGTGAAACGTGGCGCGGCGCTGCTGGTGATGGAGCGCACCTCGTATTTTGCCGATGGCCGCTGCTGTGACCGGACCACCTTTTTTATCCGTCCGGAGCGCTATGCGTTTGTCCTCAGCGGAGTGTTCAAATCCAGCCCCGCTTCTTGAAAGCAGAGCCTGGCAATCGACTTCGGTCTCCCCACTCTGCCCTCTCGGACCACCAGGATGCAGTCGCCGATCTCAAGGAGCGATCGAGAGACGAATCCCGCTCGGCCGGTAATCTTTCCAGGGGCCCGGACTCCAGCAGCCGTCCCTGATCCAGCACAGCCGCGTGATCGCAGATCGACTTGATCACGTCCAGCTCATGGGTGATCAGCACAATGGTCAGCCCCAACCGGCGATTGATATCGCGCAACAGCTCAAGAATCGATGCCGTGGTTTCCGGGTCGAGGGCGCTGGTGGCTTCATCCGAGAGCAGATAGGCCGGCCGCGCCGCCAGGGCCCGGGCGATACCTACCCGCTGTTTCTGCCCGCCGGACAGTTGCGAAGGAAATGCCTCGGCCTTGCCCCCCAGGCCGACCAGATCGAGCAATTCGCCGATATTCACCACCAGGGTATTGTCCCGGGGCAACGCATCAATCCAGCGGCCCTCCTCGACCTCCACTTGCAGACCCGCCTGCTGGTCCTGCAAGAGGAAACCGAGGAAGCCGGAATCCTTGTGGGCACCCACGCCCTGGCGGCTTTCGCCTGGTGCGCGGCCGGGGTAGCGGATCAGCTTGATATATTCATTGGGCCTGTCGCCATACAGCGGGTCGAAAGCCTGTTCGTGCAATGACAGGGCCTGGGCGAAAGCCCGCAGCAGGCGCAGCGACATGGCGCAGTGCATCGAGAAAGCCCTGACGCTGCTCGCAACTGCCCTCGAGCAAGGACAGGTCCAGCAAAGGCAGCGCGGTGATGTCCAGCGAGTTCGGCATGGTTCACTCCCCTGTGATTTGAAAAGGTATTCATCCCGCAATCAGTCGAACTGACACGCCGATAAACAGCTGCTCAAGGCAGGGGAAAGACAAGGAACCCAGCGATTGATCAGCACTGGGTTAAAGCTATACGATCTTAAAAACCCTCAATAAATATCTTTTTTGCATTAGCTTAGGCTGTCGTCAGCGGCCACCACAGCGAAACGCATAACCCGCGTTGTGCCACTTCGTCGCAATACTCCAGGCGGATATGCGCTCCGCTACGCTCGGCGATGGCCTTGACGATGGACAGCCCTAGCCCGGAACCGACTGCCTGGCTGCCCAGGCTGCGATAGAAGGGATCGAACACCCGCTCGCGTTCTTCAACGCCGATACCGGGGCCGCTGTCCTTGACCTGCAATAGCACTCCCCCCTGCTCCCGGCTGACCCATAGGTCGACACGGCCACCGGCGGGCGTATAACGAATGGCGTTGTCCACCAGATTCCTGACCAGCGCCAGCAGGTCGATCTCGCTGAGCGCCAGGTGCACGTCCTCTGCCCCCTCGACGCCGATATCGATCTGCTTGAGTTCGGCCAGCGGCAATAAGTCCTCCAGTACCCGACGATAGACCGCGTGCACCGAGACCGGCGCACTGGACGGCGTCGCGTTCGACTGGGCGGTGGCCAGCGCCAACAGTTGCTCGATCAGGCTCTTGCCCCGCTCGATGCCACGCCGCAAGACAAACAGGCGCTCCCGGGCCAGACCCGACATCTCGCTGGCAGCCAGCCGCTCGGCTTGCAGGGACAGTGCAGTCAGAGGCGAACGCAATTCGTGGGCGGCGTCAGCAACAAAACGCTGTTGGCTTTCCATCGACTGGGCGACCCGGCCGAGCAGGCGATTGATCGCCAGCACAAAGGGCCGGACTTCTGCCGGAACATGATTTTCGTCAATCGCGTGGAGCTCCTGCTCGCCACGCCGATCGATCTCCGCCGCCAGCACCGTGATAGGCCGGAACAACTTGCGCAACAGGTCAGCCACCACCAACAGCAGCACGGGAAACAGGATCAGAAACGGCAACAGGCCGCGCCAGGCACTTTCACGGGCATCCCTGTCACGGATACCGGTTTCCTGGGACACCGCGATGCGCTGACCGTTGCCCAAGGTCCTGACCAGCACCCGGAACGGTTCGCCAGCAACCGTCAGCGTCGACAGGCCATCGGCCAGGGTCGCCGGTAGCGGCAGCGGTCCACCGGTCTCGACATTGGCCGGGGCTCGCTTGTCATCGCCCAGATACTGCACGGTCACCCGGGACTCTTCATCGTCGCCGGCAACCACGCCCTCCGGCCGTGGATAGGTCAGCGTCATCTGCTGACGTTCGAACAGCACGGCCACCTGATGCAGGGTGTTGTCCTGCATTTCGAGGGCCTCGTCGAAAGCCGAGACAAAGGCAAAGACCCCGGCCAGCAGGGCGACGATCAGAATCGCCAGCGACAGCGAGACCGACAGCCTGAGCTGGACCGACTCACTCAGGCGTTTTTTGAAACCATCCATCCCATGCCCCTGACGTTCTTGATCACATGGCTGCCCAGCTTGCGTCGCAAGCCGTGGATCAGAAACTCCACCGCGTTGCTTTCCACTTCGTTGTCCCAACCATAGATCCGGTCTTCCAGATCGCTGCGCGAGAGAATTGCCCCCGGTCGGATCAGCAGGGCCTGCAACAAGGCAAACTCGCGACTGGAGAGCTGGACCTCGGGGATTGCCTCGGTACTGGCCTGTTTCGAGATCAGGTCGAGGGAGACCACGCCGTTGCTCAGTTGCGACAGCGCGGTACCACCCTTGCGGCGCAGGACGGCGCGCATGCGCGCGAGCAATTCAGCCATGTCGAAAGGTTTGAGCAGATAGTCGTCGGCACCACCATCCAGGCCCTCCAGGCGATCATCGAGGCTGTCGCGGGCGGTGATGATCAACAGCGGCACGCCGTTACCGCGAGCGCGAATACAACCCAGCACTTCGAGCCCGTCCTTGCCCGGCAGGCCGAGGTCGAGCAGCACCAGGTCATAGTGCTGGGTGTCCAGCGCCGTGAGGGCGGTCGTGCCGTTGTTGACCCAGTCGGCGGCGTAACTGGCATCCATCAATGCGCCCTGGATCGCCTCGCCGATCATGGGATCGTCTTCGACCAGTAATACCCGCATATCCCTCTCCGCAAAAAAAAGACTCGGCGCTCATCCTGCGTGATGATTGCCGAGCCTGCATTGAAGCATCTGTTCACCCGTGCACGAAGCGATTTATCCGGCCAACAAAATTCGAACCGGGTGACTCAAGATCATTTTTTACCTTGCATGGCGTTGAAGGTTTTCAGCAACTCATCCATCGTCGCCTTGCAGTCGGCCTGTTTCGGGCTGCCGGCACGCAGGGCATCCAGCGAGTTGTCGATGGCCTTGTCGAGCACGTGCCAATCGCTCGCGGCACGCGGTTTGAGGCCGGCTTCGGCGGAGTCCCAGGCCAGCTCCAGGTCCTTGATCCGCGTCTTGGCGCCCGCCAGATCGTTCTTCTCGACCAGGGCGGCGACATCGACGGCAATGTTCTGGAAGGCCGACAGGTCGCCGAGTTTCGAGGCCGTGGCCTGGCTTGCTGCCACAGGTGCGCTGGCCGTGCCCGGTGCCGCGGCAACCTTGGCCGCGTCAGTGGGTTTGGAGCAGCCGGCGGCCAGGCCGAGGACGGCAATCACGGAAAGAACAGCGGCTTTGCGCATAACGGTTTGAACGTTGAACATGACAATTCCTTGGGTGTATTTGAATGGGTTATCGAGTGGCGAGCTTGCGGTTGCCGACGCTGAACTGCGCGACGACCACCAGGATCAGGATGACGCTGAGGAAGATCGCGCTGGTCCAGGCGGCGCCCATGCCCAGGCCGCCGTAGGTCTTGGCCTGGGTCAGCAGGTCACCCAGGGACGCACCGAACGGACGGGTCAGGATGTAGGCGATCCAGAAAGTCAGCACGGCGTTGCCGCCCAGGCGCCAGGCGATCAGGGTCAAGGCGATCAACCCGGCGAAAATCAGCGAACCGAGGGTGAAGCCAAGCCCCAGGGCCTCGGTGGCCAGGTCGCCCGCCGCCGTACCGAGAGCAAAGGTGCAGAGCACTGTCGTCCAGTAGAACCACTCCCGGCGCGGCGTAACGATTTCATTGATCGAAAGGTTGCGTTCGCGGGCATACCAGATACCGAAATTGATCGCCAGCAACACCGAGAAGATCGCCGTGCTGACATACAGGCTGATGCCCAGCTTGTCCGTGAGCAGGTCGGTGATCTGCGTCCCGACCACACTCACCAGCACCACGCTGAGCCAATAGATCCAAGGGGTATAGGCACGGGTTCGCAACTGGCCGAACAAGGCGATGGCCAGCAGTACGGCCATGCCGATGCTGGTCAGGCCCTGCCCCAGGCCGGCGTCGACAGCGAGGAAATCGGCCGCGGTTTCGCCCACGGTGGTGGACATGATCTTGATCACCCAGAAGGACAGTGTCACTTCCGGAACCTTGTTCAGCCAGTCGGCTGTGGTCAGCGCTTTCATCTGCGGGCGTCTCCTTAACGGCGCCACAATCGGCGCAGGGAGGAGACTACCCAGGTAAACTTAGCTGAGACTGAGGGGGGGGCGGCGCTATCGACAGGTTCCCTCAGGCCTGAGGGAGGAATGAAGAGAACGGCGCTCTGATCCCATTACATCCCCCTGCGATTATCCCGAAACTCTTAATACGCCCTTAATCATCGAGAAAACTTGACCACTTGGCCGAGCAGGCGAAAGCACAAAGCGTCAAAAATAAGTGATTTAATCACCCTTGCGTCAAATTATGTTTTCTATTTGACACATATTGAAATGGTTTTCGGGCGATGCTATAAGTCAGACATACCCCATTTGGATCCATATAACAGAGCACATCCAGCCAACCGGAGCCCGCTTGTCATGCCTAAACTCCGCACAATCAAACATACGTTTGACTTGGTTAGAGAAGTTGAGAACAACATCCCTGGGGCCAGCACAAAAACCTATGTAGATGTCTTGACCTGGGTATTCTATAAACTGGAAATAACACGATTTGCCTATGTCTACCTCGATTCGCACTTAGTTGATAACGGTGATATCTCGATCCACAGCAGCTACCCCGCCGAATGGGTTGAGACCTACCGCAAGCAGGCGCTCTACAAGTCCGACCCGGTGATGGCCAACGCGGCCATCACTTCGCGGCCGTTCTTCTGGACGACGGTAAACGATTGCACTCATGCGCCCAGCAAAGTCTTCGAACAATCCGCGCGCTATGGCATTGATCAAGGCTTCAGCATTCCCCTTCATGAACCCGGCAGCGCCTTTGGTTCCCTGCACCTGCCCTGTGTTGAGGGCGACCCTGACTTTGATCGTATCGTCCAGTCGAACATGTTCCTGATCAAGGCCATCGGGACCATTGCCCATCAATATCGACCGATTGAGGTGAGCCAGGAAGAGCTCCTCTCGCTGAGTCCCAGGGAAATTGAATTCCTCCACTGGCTGGCCCTCGGCAAGAATTACCAGGAAATCGGCCTGATCATGAGTATCACTGAAAGGACGGTGAAATTCTACGCCAAGAAAATCACCGAAAAAATGGGCTGTACCAATGTCAAGCAGGCCATGGTCAAGGCCATTCGGCACAATATCTTTTAACTGTCCACGCTCGAGTCGCCCCCCTTCATCGCCGCACAGGTCTCGCACTTGCGGGGCCGACTCACGTGTTCTCGTCACGCCAATATTACATTCGAGGCCAAGTTATACAATGCCATACTGGCAAACAAACCAATGACCAATGAAACAAATCTATTGACCCGATTACCAGATATTATCGATGGCAGATTGCGCCCAAAGACCGCTCCCAGTCCCACCCAAACAATCCCCACGGGAAGAATAACCAGGGAGAAGATCGCCATGAATGAAAGATAACTTTCCAGGTGCATGAAGGTTCCGGCGGGGGCAACGAACGAAGCAAAAAACAGCCCTTTCGGATTGGTCAGTGTCGCCAGGAACAGCGCCGAAACCGAGATGGCAGCGGGCTTGCCTGACGTATCCAGATGCACCGAAAACCACAGCTTCAGCGAAATGTAGAACAGGAAAACCACCGCGAGGATCTTCGTCGCCACCACCACCCAGCCGTAATTGGCGGTCAGCGCATCGATGGATATACCCCAGGCGGAAATCTGGATCAGGTAGGCCGTCCATTCGGCAAGAATCAACTTCAGCGAATAACCGCCCAGACCGCGACTGACCCCAGACTGCAGCAGCAGCGAATTGGTCGGCCCTGGCACCAGTAATACCGTGAGCATTGCAATTGCAATGTAATACATGACCCCCCCCCGAAAATCCAAAATAGATTTATTTTCCAGTCGACTTATTTTCCAGAGTGGAAAATCCGTTTTCCTATTAACAGCAAAAACACCCTTGCCTTTGTTGCAGCTTGATGAATTCGCGTCCAGACTCTTCAAATAGAAGGCCAACTCGTGAGCATTGTCACAGCGACGGGGACCACATTCTTATAATCCCCCCCCACCCATCACAGTTATCGTACAACCTGCCAAACGCCGATAAACAGCCGGGTCAGCGAAAGTCTCACGACGACAATTAAACAGTACTTTGCCCTCGCCAGCCACCTGCACTTAAGTACAGTTGCCGCGCTTATACAGGATCACTATAAATAAGCACCTCCTCCCTATCCGCGACGTACTTATGATCGGCTATTTCCCTCACTCGTACATTTTCTCCGAGCACTCGTACATTTTCTCCGACGTGCATATCGCTATCGCCAGCTACAGCGAACTGCCGACCCAGGCATTAGAGCAAATACTCAGTATCCGCAAAGCCGCTTTTATCGATCGCCGGAAATGGGATATTGAAAGCTACGCCGGCAGCGATTATGAATTCGATGAATATGACAATGATGATGCGATCTATATTTACTCCCACAAAGGGCCACTGGTGACCGGTTGTGTCAGACTTCGCCCCTCCTGTAAACCGACCCTGATGTGTGGCGCCTTGAGCTTCATGCTCAGTGACGATCTGTCCAGGCCCGACCCGTTTGACTGCTGGGAGGCCACCCGCTTTGCACTGTTGAGCACCGACACATCGAGCAACGACTTCAGCAAGACCAAAGTTGATTTTCGTACCGCCGCACTGTTCATGGCAATGTTACAGTTTGCCCGTAGCCAAGAGGTCAGCACTTATGAGGTTATTGTAGATGCCATGATGGAAAAAATTCTAAGGCGCTCTGGCTGGGCCCTCCATCGACACAATGTGGCACAAGGCAGCAAGGGTGAGAAAGTCATCTATGGCACCTTGGAGTGTACGCCCAGAATCTATGACAATATGCTCAAGATAAATCATATGCAGTGCCTGACAGGCGATCAGCCGCCGTTGATTGCATTGCCTGCCGTCGATTACGGCGCGACTCATTTAAGCAACGCAACTCGTTATATGACCCAAATAAACTAATACGCACCAATAATCCTCATGGACCGTGGGCGGCGCTTGCCGATGTGCCCAGAATAAAAAAATGGAGAACGGATGAACTTGCAAAGACTTTTCCCGTCAGTCGGCAAAGTGATTGCCAGCACCGGCAACCGTAATTTTCCGCGCGTGCTGCATGACCTGATTGCTGCCCAACTGCCCGTCGACGCCACGCACATCACCGAGCTGCGGATCGACACCGCGAATGCCGCACAGTCGATCACCTCGAGTATCGGTGGCGTGGGCATCAGCCCGATCTGCACCGACACCCTGATGAATGCCTCGTCGGTCAAGCAGCCCGCCCAGCCAGGTGACGACACCTGGCCGGCCCCCCAAACCGAGCTGGCCTGCTGCCAGCGAGCGTCCACGCAGCACGCTTCCCCCAACCACCTGCACCTGATATGCCGCACGAAAAATCGCTGCTACGCGCTGTCGGTCTATCGATCCAATCCGTCCCTGGGGTTTTCCACGCAGGAACGCGCGCTCCTCCAGGATTTCTCCTGCCTGTTGCTGCCCATGATAGGCGAGCATATCGAGGCCCTGTTGCCGACGCCGGTCCGTCAGGAAGCCCTCTCGATCACCCAGGAGCTGGAAAACGGCGGCATGGATGCCTTGCGTCAGCGCTTTATCGAACGCCTGGAGATGTCCGGGTTGAATCTGTCCTCACGGGAAACCGAAGTCTGCGTCGGCCTGCTGGCCGGGCGTACGGCACCGGAACTGGCCGACCAGCTGGCGCTACGGGTCAATACAGTGGAAAGCTATCTCAAGCGTGCCTCCATCAAGATGGGCATCGGCGGCCGTCGTTCGCTGATCCGCTGGATGCATTCGGCGGACGCCAGGACGGGCCTGGAAAACACCCTCGCCCTGCAAAACGCCCTCTGACGTTTTGCTCTCATTCGTGAAAACACCTCGATAGCAGCCTGTTGCATCTATCGAGGTGTGCGAAAGAACCGCTTGACCCCTTCAAGCCCATCATCGATATACGTAAAGATCACCGGCACCACCAACAGGCTGAGCACCGTCGAGGCCAACAGGCCGCCGATCACCACCACCGCCATCGGCTGGCGGAAACTCGACTCCCCTCCCCATCCCAGCGCCGTCGGCAGCATGCCCGCGCCCATTGCGATGGTGGTCATCAGAATCGGCTGCGCCCGTTTGTGGCAGGCATCGATCAACGCCTCATAGCGGCTCATGCCCTGGTCACGACGGGCCATGATCGCGTACTCCACCAATAGAATAGAGTTCTTGGTCACGATCCCCATCAGCATCAGCAAGCCGATGACCGAGGCCAGGGAAAAGCTCATCCCACCGATCAACAGCGCCAACAAGGCTCCGCCCAACGACAGGGGCAAGGCCGAGAGGATGGTCAGCGGCTGCATGAAGTCATGGAACAGCAGCACCAGTACCGAATAGACACAGAACACGCCGACGGCCATGGCCAGGCTGAAGTTGCCGAACAACTCGCTCATCAACTGCAACTCGCCCTGCTCCACCAGTTTCACTTGGGCCGGCAGGTGCTGCATCACCGGCAACTGCCTGGCCTGCTCCATCACCTCGCCCAGATTGCGCCCATTGAGTTCAATGGACAGGGTGATATTGCGCAGGCGATCGAGCCGATCGATCTGCGCCGGGCCGCTGCCCATGCTGATCTGCCCCAGGGAAGCCAGCGCGACCTGGCCGTCACGGCCCTTGACCCGTAACTGGGCGATGGTCTCCAGGTCACTGCGCACCTGCGGTTGCATGCGCACCCGGACATCCACCTGGCGCTGGGACAGATTGATCTTGCCAAGGGACGATGAAAAATCGCCGTAGGTGGCCATGCGCAAGGTGTCGGCAATGTCCTGGCTACTGATACCTTGTTCGGCTGCGCGGACAAAATCCGGACGCATCTGGATTTCCGGGCGCTGCACCGCCGTGCTCGACGTCACGTTGCCGATGCCCTTGAGTTGCCGCAACTGCGGCTCAAGGGCCGCGGCGGTACGCTCGAGCAAGTCGCCGTCATCGCTGGCCAGGACGATTTGCAGGCGTTCGCCACTGCCGTCGCCGCCGACATTGACCCGCACCCCGGGCAACCCCCGCAGGGCGTCGCGCATCTTCGCTTCGACCGCCGACTGTTTGAGCTCGCGCTGGTTGCGCGGTAGCAGGTCGACGGTCAGGACCGACTTGCGATTACCACCGCCGGCAATATCGCCACTGCCCACTGCGGCGAAAACGTGGGCCACTTCGGCGATGGCGCGCAGGCGCGCATCGGCCTGCAGGGTGATCGCCGCAGTCTGCGCCAGGCTGCTGCCCGGCGGCAATTCCAGGCTGATGGTGCTGCGGGCATTGTCCTGGGCCGGCAGAAAGCTGGTGGGCAGCAGCGGAATCAGCGCCAGGGAGCCGAGCAACAGCACGCCGACCAGGGCCATGGTGGTCTTGCGCCGGGTCAGGCTGGCGTGGATCCAGCCCAGGTAACGAGTCATCAAGCGGCTGTCATGCTCGACATGCGGCCCGGCCTTGAGCACATACGCCGCCATCATCGGCGTCAACAAGCGCGCCACCAACAGGGAAAAGATCAACGCCGTGCTGGCGGTCACGCCGAACTGCCGGAACAGCTTGCCGGAAATCCCGCCCATAAAGGCCGTGGGCAGGAACACCGCCACCAGGGTCACGGTGGTTGCCAGCACCGCCAGGCCGATTTCGTCGGAAGCCTCGATCGCCGCCTGCCGTGGACTTTTGCCCATACGCAGGTGCCGCGCGATGTTCTCCACCTCGACGATGGCATCGTCCACCAGGATGCCGATCACCAGGGCCAGGGCCAACAGGGAAATGGTGTTGAGGGTGAAGCCAGCGAAATACATCACGCCGAAGGTCGGGATGATCGACAGCGGCAGTGCCGTGGCAACGACAATGGTGGCCCGCCAGTCCCGCAGAAACCACCAGACCACCAGGACGGCCAGCAACATGCCCTCGTACAACAGCGCCATGGAACCGCGATAGTTGTCCAGCACCGGTGCAACGGTGTTACTCGCCTCTTCGACGTGAATATCCTCGTGTTGCCCGGCAAACCGGCTCATCGCCTGGCGGACATCGGCGGTCACCCCGACGTCGGAAAAGCCCAGGGAGCGGATCACCTGGAAGCCGATCAGCGGCTGGCCGTCGCGATAAGCCCGGGTGCTGCGCTCGGCATGGGTATCACGCACCGTGGCCAACTGCTGCAAGGCGAGCATGCGCCCGTCACTGATGGGAATGCGGATGGCCCCGAGCGCCGCCGGATCGTCGATAGCGCCGAGGATGCGCAAGGCCTGCTGGCCGCTGCCGAGGTCACCCTGGCCGCCGGAATTGTCTTTCTGCATGGCCCGCAGGCGGCCGGCCACGTCGTTCACGCTCAGGCCCAGGCCGGCCATCATCGCCGGGTCGAGGTCGACCTGGACTTCGCGGTCCACGCCACCGACCCGGACGATCTTGGCCACCCCGCGTACCGCCAGCAGTTGCTTACTCAGTTCATTGTCGACAAACCACGACAAGGCCTCTTCGTCCATCCGCGGTGCGCCGATGACATAGGTCAGCAGCGCCGAGGTATTGGTGGTCAGGCGCGATACCGACGGCGTATCGAGGTTCGCCGGCAACTCCGGCGTGGCGCTGTCCACCGCATTGCGCACTTCATTGAGGGCTTCGTTGCCGTCCTTGTCGATGGCAAAGGTCACGTTGATGCTCACGCTGCCGTCGGCAATCAGCGTGGTGACATGTTGCAACAGCCGTAGCGAGGTCAGTTTGTCCTCGATCTTGCGTGCCACCTCGGTTTCCAGCTGCTCGGGCGCCGCGCCTTCCAGCGAGGCACTGATGACGACTGTGGGCAGATCGGTGTCCGGGAAGTCCTGGATGCCGAGGCGTTCCAGGCCGAACACACCGAACAGGGTAAGCAGCACGAACAGCATGACCGCCGGGACCGGGTAACGAATCGACAACGCGGAAATATTCATCGGACCTGGGCCTCGCTGCCGACCAGGGTCACACTCGCCCCGTCACTGAGGAATGCGCCGCCACTGCGCACGATCCGCGCCTGTTCCGCCAGGCCGCCGACGATCTCCAGCGCCTGCCCGCGACGGCGCCCGACCTCTACGCCCTGTTGGTTGACATGCATGTCCTGGCCCAGCACAAACACGTAGGAACGCCCATCGCGCAGGACCACGGCGGTGTCCGGAACGGTCAGCGCCGCACGGGTCGGCAGTTCGATACGGCCGCTGGCGTACATGCCGGCCCGCGCCATGGAGCCCCTCGGCAAGGACACATAGACCAGCGCCCGGCTGGTCTTGCTGTCGAGTACCGGCGAGACCAGCCGCACCCGCCCTTCGACCTGCGTGCCACCTGGCAGCGTCACGCGGGCGGGCTGGCCGGCCCGCACTCCCGACAACTGTTGCGCGTCCAGCTCAGCCTGCCATTCAATACGGCCATCACGAATCATCCGGAACAGTTCGGCGCCAGCTGCCACCACGTCGCCGAGCAAGGCCTTGCGGGCGGAGATGATCCCGTCGTCCACCGCGACGATGCGGGTCTGTGTCAGCTTGATGCGGGTGGTGCGCAGGTCGGCGTTCGCCGCCGCCAGATTGGCCTCGGCGGTCTGCACCTTGACCCGATATTCTTCCAGTTGCTGCTCCGACAAGGCCCCGCTCTGCCCGACCAATGCCGCACGCCGCGCATTGGAACGGGCCTCCTGCAACTGCGCAACGGCCTGGGCGACCGCGGCTTTCTGCTTGTTTTCCTCGGCCAGCACGCTGTCATCGGCCAAGGTCGCGAGCACCTGGCCCTGCTTCACCCGGTCACCGATATCGGCGTTCAAGCTGGCGATGCGCAGGCTGCCGGTTTCGGCACTGATCACGGCTTCCTGCCAGGGCGCGAGCGCACCGCTGGCCAGCAACTCCTGCGGCCAGTCTTCGCGGCGCGGCTGAACCGTCTCGACACTCAGGCTGGTGGCCGGCACGACCGCGGCGGCCGGTGCCGAGGCGGCGCGGCCAAACAGCAGCCACCCCGAAAGTGCCAGGGCGGCAACCGCCAGCAGCCCATAACCCAGGCTCGGCTTCATGCCCCGCCTCGCGTCGGCGCGGCGCCGGCAAGTCCCGCGCGATTATCCTGCCAGCCACCGCCCAGGGCCTTGTACAGCGCGATCCAGTAGCGCACCTGATTCTGCTGCAAGGTGATCAGCTCGATCTGCGCCGACAACGCCGAACGACGGGCCAACTCACGATCCAGCAGGCTGGCGTTGCCGGCGTGCCAGTTACGATCGATGGCCTGAAAATACTCCTGGTAACCGTCGGTGGCGCGCTGCGCATCGACTTCCGAATGCCGCGTGGCATCCAGGCGTACCAGCGACTGCTCGACCTCCATGACCGCCGTGCGCAGGGTCTGTCGATAGGTCGCCAGGGCCGCGTCGTACCCGGCCCGGGCCGAGTCCACCGCAGCCCGGCGCTTGCCACCATCGAACAGGGGCACGCTGAGTTGCGGGCCGAGGCTCCAGTTGCGGCTGTAGGCGCCGCTGGTGTTGCCCACGGCAAACGAGCCGACCAGGCCCAGGCTCGGCAGTCGGTCGGCCTGGGCAGCGCCGATCTGTGCATTCGCCGCGGCCAGCTCGCGTTCGCTGGAGGCCAGGTCCGGGCGCTGGCGCAACAGGTTGGCGGGAATTTCCCGCACGTCCAGCAACGCCGGCTCGGGCAGCCGCGCCGGCGTCTGGGCGAGCACTTCGCGCACCTGTTCTTCGGCGCCGCCGGTCAGGGCCACCAGGCTCTTGAGCAACACATCACACTCGCTTTGTTGATTGGTCAGGGTCGCGCTGCTGGCGGCGGCGCTGGCATCGGTCAGCGCGGCGTCGGCGGCGGAGGTGAAGCCGGCCTGGAACGACAGCCGGGTCAGACGTGCGGTCTGGCCCTGGGATTGCGCCTGGTCTCGGTAAGCGTTCACCAGCATCTGGCAGCCGCGGTATTGCACGAAGTCATCACCGACCTCGGCGGCCAGCGACACCCGGGCGTCGTGCCAGTCATCGACACGGGCCTCAAGCAAGTTGCGCGACGCTTCGTCGTTGCGCCGCAGCTTGCCGAACAGATCCAGTTCCCAGGCCGCATCAAGGGTGGCACCGGAGGTGGTGCCGCGCTGCTTCAACCCGCTCTGGCGCAGGCCGGCCCGGGCCTTGGTCAGCCCGCCGTTGAGCTGCGGCTGGGCGTCGGCGATGCTGCCGGCCAGGGTTGCGCGGGCCTGGGCGATACGCGCCAGGGCCCGATCAAGGGAAGGGCTGTCCGCCTCGGCCAGCTGCAGCAGGGTCGCCAGCGCCGGGTCATTGAACTGCTGCCACCAATCGTGCAACCCCACCACCGAGGCCCCATGGGGCAACGGCGCATGCCACTGGCGGGCCACGGCCACTGCCGGCAAGTGGTAATCCGGCCCCAAGGTACAACCACCCAACAGCGTCGCGAACAACATCGACAGCAGGCGGTGGGCGGCAGGTTTGGCGATAGGCATAACGCTCTCGAAGACACCTAGGCACAGGCGTCCTGGGAAATAGGAAAACGGGTGATGGCGCAGACGGCTACGAGGGCCGGCGCGGTGTTTTCTTCCCGCGCCATAAAGTCCTTTCGTGGCACGCATTTAACCCCAGCAGCCACGGCCTGTCTGGCGTGGAAAACGGGGACATCCCGGACGCAATAAAGTGGCGATCACCGCAGGGCTCTTACAGAATCGGGCTCAGCTCGAAATGAGCCGCCAATGAATTCGCACCTGTGCCAATGAGTGATCGACTATGGAAGAGTTAAGTAATCTCAAGAAACTGGAGTCGAACGCGCGCACCTATGCAGCGACGTTCCAACGCCTGTTTGTCAGCGGCAGGGGCATGCGGGTCAAGGATGCCAACGGTCAGGAGTACCTCGACTGCCTGTCGAATGCCGGCACCCTCGCGTTGGGTCACAACCCAGCGGTGGTGCGTGATGCGGTGATCGAGTTTCTCAACAGCGATCACCTGCAGCAGGCCCTGGACCTGGCCACCCCGGCCAAGCACGCCTTCGTCCAGGAGCTGTTCGCGACCCTGCCGGCCGGCCTGCGTGACCACAGCAAGATCCTCTTCTGCGGCCCCAGCGGCTCGGACGCGGTCGAAGCGGCGATCAAGCTGGCCCGCCATTACACTCAACGCTCCCCACTGATGGCCTTCCATGGCGGCTACCACGGCATGACCGCCGGGGCACTGTCGGCCATGGGCAACCTCAATCCCAAGGCGGGCCTGATAGCCCAGGGCACCCACTTCCTGCCGTTCCCCTACCGCTTCCGCTGCCCGTTCGGCACCGATGGCGAACACACCGACCGTCTCTCCATCGACTACATCCGCACCGTGCTCTGTGACCCGGAAAGCGGTGTGTCGAAGCCCGCGGCGGTGGTGGTCGAAGTGGTCCAGGGCGAAGGTGGCTGCATCGCGGCCTCGGCCGAGTGGCTGCGGGCCCTGCGCGAGATCACCCGTGAGCAGGGCATCCTGCTGATCATCGACGAAGTGCAGACCGGACTGGGGCGTACTGGCAGCCTGTTCGCCATCGAACATTCCGGGATCACGCCGGATATCCTGGTGCTGTCCAAGGCCATCGGTGGCGGCTACCCGATGTCGGTGATCGTCTATGCCGAGCACCTGGACACCTGGGGCCCGGGCATGCACGCCGGGACCTTCCGTGGCAACCAGGTGGCCATGGTCGCCGGGGCGACGACCATGCGCTACATCAGGGAGCACGACCTGGTGGGCAATGCCGCGCGGCGCGGCGAGCAGTTGCAAAGCGGGTTGGAGGATATTGCCCGGCACTTCCCCTTTATCGGCGATGTGCGCGGCCGTGGCCTGATGCTCGGGGTGGAAATCGTCAAGCCGGGCACCGGCTCGCGTCCAGGGCTGGGTGATGGCGCACGGGCGCGGGCGATCAAGCTGGAGTGCTTCGACAACGGCATGATGATCGAGACCGGCGGACGCCATAGCGCGGTCCTGCGCTTCCTGCCCCCCCTGAACATTACCGAGTCGGAAGTGGGCCAAGTCCTCGATCGCTTCGAACAGGCTCTCAAGAGCAGCAGCGCGGCACGGGTTACCAGCGTCAGCGCGGTAGGCTGAGCCCATCGGTGCTTGCCCGCGACGCTGAAAGCTTCGCGGGCAGGCACCGCTCCCACACGATCAGCGTCACCCTGAGAGATCAAAAAGGGCCCGTCGTACAAACGACGGGCCCTTCTTCTTAATCCCGCGCCAACGCCTCGATCGGATCAAGCCGCGCGGCATTGCGTGCCGGCACGAAGCCGAAGACGATACCGATCAGCGTCGAACAGATGAAGGCAGTGACAATCGAGCTCACCGAGAACACCATCTGCCACTCCTTGACCAGCAGGGAAAACACATAGCCGATGCCGAACGACAGGCTGATGCCGATCACCCCGCCGATCAGGCAGACCATCACCGCCTCCACCAGGAACTGCTGGCGGATATCCGACTGACGAGCCCCCACGGCCATGCGAATGCCGATCTCACGGGTCCGTTCGGTCACCGACACCAGCATGATATTCATCACCCCGATGCCCCCCACCGCCAGCGAGATCACCGCGATCAACGACAACAGCAACGCCAGCGACTGGCTGGTCTTCTGTACCGTCTGCATCACGCTGTCGAGGTTGTAGGTGAAGAAGTCCTTGGTCCCGTGGCGTTTCTCCATCAGCTTGCTGACGTTGTCCTCGACCACCTTGCTCGGCTGGCCATCCTTCATCCGCACCGTGATGCTGTCCAGGAAGCTCTGGCCCAACACCCGACCCGCCGCGGTTTCGTAGGGCATCCAGATATTCAGGTTCTTGCTGGTGTTGAAGATGTTCTTCTTGTCCTCGGTCACGCCAATCACCGTACACGGCAGGTTATCCACCAGGATCACCTGGCCCAGCGGGTCCACCGTCGGGCCGAACAGGCGGGTACGGGTGTTGTAGTCGATCACCACCACCTGCGCCTGGCGCCTGGCGTCGTCCTTGGTGAAGGACACCCCCGAGCCTATCTTGGTGCCGCGCACCTGGAAGTAACTCGGGCTGACCCCACTGACCGTCGCCGTCACATCGAGGTTGCGGTAGCGCACCAACAGGTTGCGCCCGATATTCGGCGAGGCACTGTCGATATAGTACAAGCCGCTCAAGGCCGCGACATCGGACAGTGCCAGGGTCTCGATGGACCCCGCCTTGTTGTCGCCGAAGTCGCTACCGGGAAAGATCTCGATGGTGTTGCTGCCGATGGCCTGGATGTCCTTGAGCACATAGCGCTTGGCCCCTTCGCCAATGGCCACGATCGACACCACCGAAGTGATGCCGATAATGATCCCGAGCATGGTCAGCAAGGTCCGCATACGGTGCGAGATCAGCGCCACCCAGGCCATCACGAAGGCTTCCTGGAACAGCGCCAGACTGGCCATCAGCCGGTTGCCCTGCTTGGGCTTGGCCGGTAGGCGCTCGCTGGCTTTCTCGTTGACCACCGGGCGATTGGCGTTGACCCGGTCGGCGATGATCTCGCCGTCACGCATCTCGATGATGCGCTCGGCATGGGCCGCGACCTTTTCATCGTGGGTCACCAGGATCACCGTGTGCCCGGCGCTGTTGAGCTCCAGCAGGATCTTCATCACCTCCTTGCCGCTGACGCTGTCCAGGGCCCCGGTGGGTTCGTCGGCGAGGATGATTTCGCCACCGTTCATCAACGCCCGGGCGATACTGACCCGCTGCTGCTGACCGCCCGACAACTGGCTCGGCCGATGTTCCAGGTGCCCCGCCAGGCCCAGGCGCACCAGCAGTTCCTGGGCGCGGCTGTAGCGCTTGGTCTCGCCGGTGCCGGCATAGACCGCCGGCATTTCGACGTTGTGGGTCGCCCCCAGGTGCGGCAACAGGTGATAGCGCTGGAAAATGAAGCCGAAGTGATCCCGGCGCAACTCCGCCAGCTCATCGTCACTGAGGGTGCTGGTTTCACGCCCGTCGACCTTGTAGCTGCCGCTGTTGGCGTGATCCAGGCAACCGAGCACGTTCATCAGGGTCGACTTGCCGGAGCCCGAGGCGCCGGTAATCGCCACCAGCTCGCCGGCATTGATCGTCAGGTTGATGTCATTGAGCGCGATGAAATCCTTCTCACCGGCGACGAAACGGCGGGTAATGCCCTTGAGTTCCAGCAGGGGTCGGCTCATGGTCAGGCTCCCGCTACCACAGGTGTTGCCGACGGCTCGCCGATCACGACTTTGTCACCCTCGGCCAGGCCGCTCTTGATCTCGACCCGCACATTGTTGTTGATGCCGGTCTGCACATTGCGGATCTGCGCCTGGCCCTGATCATCCACCACCCGTACCGGGAAGGTGCCGTCCTGGTTCTTGTCACCCAGTGCCGCCACCGGCACCGTCAATACGGTCTTGGCCTGGTCACGGACGATATGCACCTGGGCGGTCATGGAAATGCGCAGGCGATGATCCGGGTTCGGCACATCGAACAAGGCGTTGTAGAAGACCGCGGTGTTCTGCTTGCTGGCGCCGGTGGCCTGGGCATCGAGGAAGTTCTGCGGCGCCGGCTCAGTGCCGCGCAACTTGGCGTAATAACGTTTGTCGGCGTCACCGAGGATAGTGAAATACACCTCCTGGCCCGGGACGATATGAATCACGTCGGCCTCGGAGACCTGGGCCTTGATGGTCATGGTGTCCAGGTCAGCGAGCTTGAGGATCACCGGCGTCAGCTGGCTGGCGATCACGGTCTGGCCTTCCTGGGTCACGATGCCCACCACATCACCGTTGATCGGCGCGACGATACGGGTGTAGCCCAGATTGATCCGGGCGGTCTCGACCTGGATCCGTGCGTCCCTGACCTGCGCTTCCAGCGACAGCAGGTTGGCACTCTTGACCTCGAAGTTCGATTGCGCGGTCTCGAAGTCCTGCTTGGAAATCGCGTCGTCCTCACGCAGCAGCTTGTAGCGCTCGTAGGTCGCCTTGGCATCCTTGAGTTGCGAGGCCGCCGCCTGTTTCTGCGCGATCAGGTTCTCTTCATTGACCTGCGTCTGGCGCAGGGCGTTCTGCAGCACCACCGGATCGATTTCCGCCAGCCACTGGCCCTGGGTGACCTTGTCGCCGAGCTTGACCTTCAGCGACTTGAGCTGGCCCGAGACCTGCGCACCGACATCGACCTGCTTGATACCTTGCAGTACCCCGCTGGCCAGCACGGAGTTCTCGATATCCGTGCGTTCGACCTTGGCGGTCAGGTACTCCGGCGGTTTTGCCGGGGCCTGCACGCTGTAGAAAATAATCGCCGCCAGAACCAGCAGCACTACCACGATTACCACTTTGCGAAACTTCAACTTTTTCATAGAAAGCCACGAATGTGTTGAGGGTTGACCCGGCGGCCCCGCCGCCGGGCTTGAAGAGACTGTGTTATTGATGGGTTCGCCACCAGCTCGCCAGATGTTGCACATGCGGCGCCTTGAGGATGGTGAAATGGTTGCCCGGCCCACGCCAGACGGTGAGATCCGGTGCACAACGGCGCCAGCCGGCGACCATCGACTGCTGCTCGCGCTGGTTGCCCGCCGCGTCCAGCACCGGGTCGTCGGCCAGCACCAGGCGAACCGGCCCGGTGTAGATCGACGACGGTTGATAACGGGTACGCAAGGCCGTGCCGAAAGCCCGTGCCGGCCCACGCATCGAGTCCGGCGCCGAACGCTGCGGCAACAACCCGGCCCGCACCATCCCGGCATGCAGCAAGCGCATCTGGCCGGCATCGTCCTGCGCCGCGAAGGCGGCCTGATCGACCTCCATCGACTTGCCCGCGGCCAGTTGCATGGTCTCGATCAGGCGCTCCAGAACGCCCATCGCCGTATAAGGTTTACCCACCACACCGTTGCCCCCCGGCGACTCGCTGTCGATCAAGGTCAGCGAAGCCACCTCGCGACCCCGCGCCGTCAGGCGCTGGGCCATTTCAAAGACCACCCAGCCACCGAAGGAGTGACCGAGCAGATGCACCGGCCCGGTCGGATGCACGCTGTCGATGGCCAGCAGATAAGCCTCGGCGGCCGTCTCCACCAGGCTGTAGGGCACCGTGCGACCATCCAGCCCGCGCGGTTGCAGGCCATGGATCGGCCAGTGCGGACCAAACGCATCGGTCAGGCCGATAAAGCCCGTGACACTGTCGCCGGCCCCCGGCACGCAGAACACCGGCGTGTGATCGCGGCTCCCGCCCTGGATCGTCAGCAACGGTTGGTGAACACCGCGGGTCGGCGACGGACGACCGGCCAGACCGGCCAGCGCCGTGTTGATCGCCTGCGCCAGACCTTCGATATGCGGCGCCTGCATCAGGCTCTGGTGATCACCCGGCACCTTGATGCTGTGCAACTGGCTCAGCGGCAGCACATCATCCCAACCCAGGTAGCCGCTATGGGCCGGTGCGTCATGGGCCCGCTCGCTGGCGGTAAACAGATGCACCGGCACGCTGTTGGCGTACACCGTGTAGTGAGCTTGGGCATGACCGTGGGCGACTTCGCGATCCAGGTACTGCCAAAGATCCTGGGTCCCGTAGACATCGAGCTCCGGCGGCAGCACGCCCTGTTCGCGGCAGCGTTGCAGCAGGCCGTCGAAATCGAAGGACTGCAGTTGCGCACGCAACGCCTCCAACCGCGCCAGGACATCCGCAGACTCCGCGCGCCCCGTCCAGAACCGCTCGCAGTGTTCCAGCAGATGCTGTTGGTGCGCATTATCCGAATTCCAGCGGGCCCGGCCCTGATCCACCAGGCGCGGCAGATAAGTGTCGATCAAGCCGACGAACTCCACTTCCTCGTCGAGGCCAACCAACTGGATGGCGATCTCATAGGCCAACACCCCGCCGAACGACCAGCCGGCCAGGCGATAAGGCCCTTGCGGCTGGACCGTGCGCATCAGGTGCAACAGACGGGTCGCCAGGCATTCCATGGTCTGCAACTGCGTCTGCCCGAGGGCCACGCCAGGCAGGCCGTAGACCGGGATATCGCTGTCGATATGCTGACCCAGGGTCGGGAAGTACAGGTCCAGGCCGGTGAACTCGTGAACCAGGAACAACGGCCGTTGGCTACCGGTGGTGCGTACCGGCACCAGTTGCTCATTCGAACGCACTTCACCTGTGCGACTTTCCAGCAACCCGGCCAGCGCCGCGACACTGGCGTGCTGGAACAGCTCGGCCAGCGACACCGGCAACCCGGCCAGCGTCAGTTGGCTGACCAGGCGCACCGCCAGCAGCGAATGACCGCCCAGGGCGAAGAAACTGTCATGCCGCCCGATCCGCTCCAGGTCGAGCACCTCGGCCCAGACCTGCGCCAGACGATGTTCCAGATCGCCATGCGGCGCCTCGAAGGCGTGGGTGGCGAACTGCTCCGCCTCCGGTGCCGGCAGTGCCCGCACATCAACCTTGCCGTTGAGCGTCAGGGGCAAGGCATCCAGGCGCATGCAGACACCCGGGACCATATATTCCGGCAAGTCGGCGGCCAGTTGCGCACGCAGAGCTTCGGACTCCGGGACTTCGCCGTCGGCTTGCACGGTGTAATAAGCCACCAGGTACTTGTCGCCCGGGCTGTCCTCGCGCGCCACCACCACGGCGTTGCGCACACCGGCACAGTGATGCAGGCAGGTCTCGATTTCCCCCAGCTCCACGCGGAAACCACGGATCTTCACCTGACCATCGTTGCGCGCCAGGTACTCGAGGTTGCCGTCCGGCAGCCAGCGCGCCAGGTCACCGGTGCGGTAGAGCCGGCCACCGAGATGCTCGGCGAACAGGTCGTCGCTGAAGCGTTCGGCGGTCATTTCCGGGCGATTCAGGTAACCCAGCGCGACCCCGGCACCGCCGATATACATCTCGCCGACCACACCCACCGGCACCGGCTCGCGCCGGGCATTGAGCACATAGATGCGCACGTTGGCGTTGGGCTGGCCGATCGGCAGGCCGAGGGTGCCCGGCAGTATGTCGAACACCTCGTAACGGCTGGCGCAGGTGGTGGCTTCGGTCGGACCGTAACCGTTGAACAGGCGGACCGTGGACGAGTGCTCGCGCACCCGCTGGAACGACGCCGGATCAGCCCGCTCGCCACCGCACATGACCATGCGCAGTCCCGCCAGGGCTTCGGGGATCAACCCGGCATACAGGTTGAACAAGGCCGTGGAAGTGATCAACACCGTCACTTCGCTGCGCTGCAGCAACTGGGCAAAGGCCGTCGGTTCAAGCAGCACCTGATGCTCGACAATCACCGACTGCCCACCATTGAGCAAGGCACCCCAGATCTCCGGGCTGCTGGCGTCGAACGCCGGGTTGGAGGAGAAGGCCACGCGATCCTCGGGAGAGAAATCGTAGTAGCCATTGTCCTGGACCAGACGCGCCAGGCCGTTGTGACTGACGATCACACCCTTGGGCTGACCGGTGGAACCGGAGGTGTAGATGATGCAGGCCGGGGTGTCTCCCGCCGTGTTGCCCTCAAGTGCCGGTGGCGCCTGGTTGACCGCCAGGGTCAGCGACTCCAGGGTATCCAGGTTCAGGCGTGGCGTGCCTTCGGGGGCCGACAGGTCGCTGCGGGTCAGCAGCACCGTTGCCTCGCTGTCCTCGAGCATGAAGCGCACGCGCTCCTCGGGGGCCAGGCGATCCAGCGCCAGGTAAGCGGCGCCGCACTTGAGGGTCGCCAACAGGCTCGCCAGCAAGTCAATCGAACGATCCAGCAGGATCGCCACCCGGGTACCCGGCACCACGCCCTGCTCGCGCAGGTTGTGGGCCAAGGCATTGGCGCGGGTATCAAGTTCACCGTAGCTCACAGTCAACTCACCCTGACGAGCCGCGATTGCCTGTGGCCGTGCCGCCGCATGGGCCTCGAACAGCTGATGGATCAACTGGCCGTGGGGATAGGCACGTTCGGTCCGGTTGAAGTCGAGCAGCAACTGCCGACGTTCCGCCAGCGGCAGGATCGGCAGATCGTGCAACGGCATTTCCGGCGTGCGTTCCAGCGCTTCCACCAGGTTGTCCAGCGCCGCATGCATGTAGCCGCAGATGCGCTGGGCACCGATTTCGGCCACCACTTGCGCGGTCAGCACAAAGGCTTCGCCGAGGTCATCGATACTCAGGGACAGCGGGTAGTTGGTCCACTCATCGCCACCCAGGCTCTCGATCCCGTTCCACGCCGCCTGGGCTTGGTTGTCGAGCTGCCCGCCACTGTGCCGGTAGTTGAGCAAGGCACTGAACAGCGGTGCCGGAGCGGCGACGCCGCTGCAACGCTGGGCCAGGGCCAGGGAAGCGTGCTCGTGACCGAGCAAGGCGCTCAGGCGGGCATGGGTCGCCCGGACACCGGCCCGAGCACCCTGCGCTCCGACCTCGATGCGCAAAGGCAAGGTGTTGATAAACATCCCCAACGCCCGATCCGCCCCCTCGCCGCCTTGCATCCGGCCCATCAGCACGGTGCCGAACACCACGTCCTCGCGACCGCTGAGGCCGCCGACCACCTGGGCCCAGGCCTGGTGATGCAAGCTGGCGGCGCTGACGCCGAGCTGGCGTGCACATTGACGCAAGCGCAGGCTCAAGGTTTCGTCGACCATCAGGTGGGCCTGCTCGATGGCGCTGCCGTCACCCTGCACATCGGCCAGGCCGAACGGCAGGGTCGACTCGTCGACATCGCCGAGCATGTCGCGGAAGAAGGCTTCGTGAGCGGCCTGGCTGACACCCAGACGGGCCTGGGCCACGTAGTTGCGATACGGCACCGCCGCCCCCAGTTGCGCCTGCTGCCCCAGCAGATAGGCCTGCATCTCGTGGCGCACCACGTCCAGCGCGGTGTGGTCGAGGGCCATGTGGTGGAACAGCAGCAAGGCGACCCAACGCTGCTGAGCGGCGTCGTAGGCGCAGGCCAGGCGCAGTAATGGCGCCTGACGCACATCGAGCCGGTAGTGCAACGGATCGAAATGCCCACGCAGCTGGCTGGCGATATCACCGGACTCAGGCGCAAAGGTCATTTCTTCCAGCACCATCGGTGCCCGACGCAGCACCACTTGCAACGGCTCGTCCAGGCCTTCCCACAACACGGCGGTGCGCAGGATATCGTGGCGACCGATCACACCCTCGAAGGCGTCGATAAACGCCAACAGCCGCGCGCGGTCTTCCAGGTAGAACAGCGCCTGCTGCACATAGGGATCGCCCTGCTCCGCCGCCAGGTGGTGATAGAGAATCCCCTCCTGCAACGGTGCCAGCGGGTAGATGTCCTGAATATTCACCGCGCCACCCGGTACGCTCGCCACTACCCGGTCGATCTGCACCTGGGTCAGATTGACCAATGGCAGCAGA